>NZ_JBSGWY010000039.1:54894-81406 GCF_053609145.1 Streptomyces sp. NPDC054961
CGCCGCGGCGGGGGGCGGGGGGGGGGGACGGCCCGCGCCCCCCCCCGGGGGGGGCGGGGGGGGGGCCCGGCGCGCGGGCGCCCCCCCCCCCGGGGGGGGGGGGGGGCGGGCCCCCCCCCCCCGATCCGGGGTACGAGCGAGGCCTCGGACGTCGACCCCAGGGAGGGCACTATGGCCGGATTGCTCACCAGGCTCAAGGAGTTCAGCCGCAGCCCCCAGGGGCGGCGGACCATCGAGTCGGCCCGCCGGGCGGCGGCCGATCCGCGCAAGCGCGCCCAGGCCCGCGGTCTCCTCGCCCGGCTGCGAGGACGTCACTGAGACCCACCCGGGCCGGCCGACCCGGGCCACCCACTTGGCCGGGCCCGCCGCCCCAGCGGATCCAGCACTTCAGGGCGTGGGCGGGGCCGGTGCGGACAGCGGCCCGTTCGCGGGAGGAGTCCGTGTGCTCGTTACTCTCCCCTTCGTCTCGTCTCGGTCGGCCCTGTCGTCGCAGCGGGTCCGGGTGCTACGCCTCCCCCGGCTGCGGGATGATGCGGCGGCCGACTCGACGACCAGCGGGTCCGGGCGTCGGTGCGGGGGTGCCGGCCGGGACGGCGCGGTCCCGGCCCCACGCCCTGATGTCCTCGATCTGCTCGGGGTTGGTCCGGCTCAGCGGCATCGTGTTGGCGAAGGTTTCCCTGACGAACTCCGGAGTCACCGCCGCATCGCCGCGAATGTGCCGGGTGGCGCCCACGTCGTGCAGGGCCGATTCGAGGTCGGCGCCCGCGAAGCCCTCCGATTCCGACACCAGGGAGTCGAGCAGATCCGGTGACGGGCTGGCCTTCACGTACCGCTCGTAGTACATGGAGATGATGTCCCGCCGGTCCGCCTCATCCGGCAGGTCGACGAAGAACAGCTCGTCGAAGCGTCCCTTGCGGAACAGCTCCGGCGGCAGGCTGCGCACGTCGTTCGCGGTGGCCACCACGAAGGACCGCGAATCACTCTCCTGCAGCCAGAACAGGAACTGCCCCACCAGTCGCCGGTTGACTCCGGTGGAGTCGTTCTGCCCGGCCAGCCCCTTCTCGATCTCGTCGATCCACAGCACGCAGGGGGAGATCCGGTCCACGGTCTCCAGCGCGTCCTTGAGTCTTCCCTCCGACTCGCCGACGTACTTGCCCAGGATCGAGGCCAGGTCCAGCCGGTACAGCGGCAGCCGCCACTCCGAGGAGATCGCCTTGGCGGAGAGCGACTTGCCGCATCCCGGAACGCCCACCAGCAGCACCCCGCGGGGCGGGCGCAGCCCGGTGCCGCGCAGGTCCGACTCCAGGAGCTCCTGCTTGTTGCGCAGCCAGGTCCGCAGGGTGGCCAGTCCGCCGATCTGCCGGTCGGCCTCCTTGACCTGGACCCGCTCCAGCCCGGCCAGGTCACCGAAGATCCTGTCCTTGGCGCGGGCCAGCAGGTGGACGTCCTCCCTCTTCACCGAGCCCTTGGCCACGATGGTCGCGAGCAGGTTGACCGCCTCGGCCTCGGTGACGCCGACGAGGAACTCCGCGGCCCGCCGGGTGTCCTGCTCGGTCCATTCGATCGGCACGACGCCGTGGTGGTCGCCCAGGAAGCTCCTGATCTGCGTGTACATCTCCTCCGCGTCGGGGAGGTCCAGTTGCAGGGTCATGCCCAGCCTGAGCAGCCCCGTCCAGATGGGCGTGTCCGTGATCAGCATCAGGCAGCCGGAGTTGCTGTCGGCGAGTCGTGCCAGTTCGGCGAGGTGGCGGGTGAAGGGACTGTCGCCGCTGACGTCGTCGGGGTCTACGAAGACGACCGTGGCCTGGGCCCGCGTGGTGAACTGGGCCGCGGCGAACTCCATGGCACCCGTCAGGGAGCGGTCGTCGTTGACAGGTGCGTTGGTCCGCAGATCACGCAGTCCGGTCGCCCGGGTGTACACCCAGAAGGGCAGTCCGGCCCGGGCCGGACTGGATGCGGCCTCCCGGACCAGCCTCATCGCCCGCGGCTGCTCGATGGTGCGCAGACCGACGACGGGGATACGGGCCGCGATGTAGCTGTCCAGATCGCGGCGTGCCTCGGCGAAGAGGGGCATGGAGACCTTCTGTCGGTCGTGGGGCGGTTCCCGTGGGGCGGTTCCCGTAGGGCGGGCAGGTGATGATCGGCTCGGAGCCTGTGTCAGTCGGTGATCACCCGGCGGCGTGGCCGGGTCGCCGGATCCTGGCGCCAGGGGTCGGGAGGGAGGGCTGCGGTCGGGAGCGGGCCGTCGAGTGCACCCACCAGGGAGCTGTCCCGTACCGCGCGCAGCCGCGCTTCGACCAGGCGTGCGTCGACGCCGGTCCTGCGCATGTCCTCCACCTGTTGCTCGAGGGAGCTCTGGGCATCGCGGATCTGTCCGTCGACCGCCTCCCGGAGCCGGTCGCGGAGGTCGGCGGGCAGGCCGGGGTGGCCCGCCATGCCGCGGATCTCCTGGAGTCCGGAGCGGGCCTGGACGAGGGCGCGACCGACGGAGAACTCGTCGTCCGCCCCGGCCATCGCCTCCGTCAGCTGCCGGCTCCAGCGGTTCAGCCGCTGGTCGAGGGCCTGTCGGAGACGTTCGACCAGCCGTGTCCACGTGTCTTCGGCGAAATCGTCCGGTTCGAGCCGGGGCAGGGCGGGATTCACCGGCGCCTGCCCGTCGGCCCATGTGTCGAGGTGGTCGGCCCACGCACGGTAGCGGCCTCCAGAAGTCCACAGCACCGGCTCAGCCGTTCCCGCCCCTGCGCACCAGGATCTCTCCGGGCGGGAGCGGCTCCCAGTCGGGCAGGCCCTCCACGATCCGGCGCAGCCGTGCGGTGGAGGGCCCGGTGGCCTCGGGCTGCCGGGCCCACGGCTGGACGTGGGACCGGCCCGCGTCCTGCTGGTTGCTGCTCATCGTGTTCCTTCCGTCGGATTGCCGGCCGGGCCGTCGTCCGGACGGACGACGCGTCCTTCGAAGGGGGAGTTCCCGTGACCCGCACCGGCCAGGCCGTCGATCATCCGGCGCACGTCCGCCTCCTCGGCGTCGGCCCTGCGGAACCGGCTTTCGAAGTCGACGAGTTCGGCTCCGGCCGCACGCAGCTGACGCAACGAGTCCGCCTTCGACCGGTCCAGCACCCCCTGCGCGTACCGCTGGCGTTCCAAGGCCGCGCGTCTGCCCTGCGCGATGATCAGGGTCCAGACCCCGGCCGCCATCAGGGTGATCACCAGGCCGGCGAGCGGCTGCAGGCTCATCGTGATGAACAGCACGATGCCGAGCACGACCACCGGGCGTACCAGGAGCGTGCTCCACGCGGGCACGAGTCCGGCGATGAACGGGCGTGCGTGCGTGTCCCAGTGGTCGCTCAGTGAGCGTTCCAGCTGGTCCATGGGGGTGGTGAACACTCCGGTCCAGCGTGGCAGCCCGAAGGTCTGTGCCCCGAGGTTGTGGCTGGTCCCGTAGACGGCCTCGATGGCGGCCGGGATGTGCGTCCGGTAGTCCCGGCTGAACTCGGCGTGTGCCTGCCGGAACCAGCTGTGGCAGGCGCCGACGGCCAGCCGCTGGGTGGCCTCGGAGACCCCGATCGCCGCCGGGTTGAGGGCGGAGGCGGACTGGATCGTCAGGTAGTCGAGCTTCTCCTCCAACGAGGCGGCGTCGGCGTCCGCAGCCGTGCGGGCCGCGGTGGTGTCCCCGTCGTACGCGAGGACGGACTCGTTGTACGCCAGGTCTCGGCGCAGGGGCAGTTCCTCGTTGTCGTACTCGGACACGAGGCGGTCGAGGATGTCGTCCACCAGGTCCTCCAGCCGGTCGGTGAGCCGGCCCTCCTGGTTCATCAGCCGGGTGTACTTCGCCAGCAGCGCCCGGTGCGCCTCGGCGCAGCCGAGTACGTACTCCAGCTTGGGCCATTGCGGTGACACGGCGGACAGCGTCGGGAAGTCCGGCTTCGAGGAAGGCGGCATGTGCGCCGCCACCTCGGCGCGCCAGCGCTGCACCTGGACCGCGACGGCCTGCTCGCCCTCCAGCAGTGCCTCCAGCCAGTTGTCGAGGACGGTGCGCAGGAGTTCACGGCCGGCGGGTCCGAAGGCTCCCTGCGCCACGGATTCCAGGATGACGGCGAACTCCCGGCCCAGTGCGGTCGGATCCTGGGCCCGGAGGTAGTGCAGGAGCCAGCGCACGGCGGAGGCCTGCCGGTTCTGGCGGCGCAGGATCAGGGCGAAGAGCAGCGAGGTACGGCCGGGAGAGCGCCGGAAGGCTTCGGTGACGGCCCGGTCGCACAGTGTGCGGTCGTCGGAGGACCAGGCTGCCAGCGCCACGAGGGCGGGTGCCAGCCAGTACCGGGGGGTCTGGATCATCAGCTCGTCGCTGACGGAGCGTACGGCGTCCTCGGAAACCAGGCCCGTGTCGAAGGCCTGGAGGAGACCCACCGTGGTGCGGCGCACCACCTTGTGGTGGCCGAACTCGTGCTCGATGCGGTCCTGGAGCACGCCGATCCTGGTCTCTGACCGCTGGAGTGCGTCGGCGAGCTGGGAGGAGCGGACGAACTCCATGAAGTCGTCGCGCAGCTTCTGCAGCGAGTCCCGGGCGTCGCGCTGGGCCGCCTCGACCCCGGCCACCTGTCCGGACACGTTCATCAGGTGCATGTCCAGCCGGTTGACCAGACCGGTGAGCTGCGAGACCTGGTTGCGCAGGTGGAAGTCGATGTTTCCGATGTTTGCCATGAAGCCTTCGGCTCCTGTTCGGGTCGGGCAGCGATGGGCTCACAGACCGCGGGTGTAGACCACTCCGTCGGGCGGTACCGGGACGAGGGCTCCGCTGGCGTACACCTCGACGAGCGGATAGGCGCCGGTGCGGATCAGCGTCCGGGCCCGCGCGTAGGGCTCGGGCGGCAGGTCGGCCGGCGTGTAGTGCTGGAGGACCGCCATGGTCAGGTCGAGGCGGTGGTCGACGTACGGGGGGCCGAGGCCGCATACGGCGATCCAGCCCACCGGGAAGTCGCCGTACTCGTTCCGGTACTCCTCGCGGATCCATTCGGTCAGTTCGCGCAGCGCCTCGGGGCTCAGGCCGGCGTCCAGCCGGTGGAGGGCTTCGAAGAGGCCGGCGTGACGGGGACGTGCGAGTCCGGCGGCCAGCTGACCCGCGGCGGCTCCCGCCGCCGCGCTCTGGTTCGGGCCTGCTGCCGCACGGTTCGCGGACTCCCGCTCGAACGGGCCCAGGACACGGCGCAGCCGCTGTCCGAATTCCATACGCTCCCCCCGGACACGCTGATCGGATCTGGTCATGATGGACCGTCAATTTACTTAAAACTACGCAGTTCTGCGCCGAAGTCCTAGAAGCTTGAGCCATATTCGATCGGCAACTCCGGGGGAATGATGAGGACTTGCTGGAACTGTGGCCGCGAGCAAGAGCCCGGAAGCGGCCCCTGCGCCCACTGCGGCATGCCTCGGCGATCGGCGTCGGACCCGTCCGACCCCCCGCTGTTCCCCCCACCCCCCGGTCCCCCCGACGACATCGACGCCCCCCTCTTCCCTCCCCTGCCACCGGTACGGCGGACCGGCGGACCGGCCACGGATCCGGGTGGCGACCGGCCGGGCCCTACGGCGCCGCGCCGGATCGTCCACGTACCGGGAGGCCCTCCGGCCGACACCGTGCGGCACGCGCCCCCCTCGTCGGCCGCCGGTCACTCCGGGACCCCGCCGCCCGGGCGGATGCCGCCACCGGCACGACCCGCCTCCCCGGCGAACCCGGCACCCCTGCGCACGGACCCCTCGTCCGCACCCCCGGCCCCGGACCCGCAGCGACCCGGCGGAAGGCACCTGGAAGGGCTGGTCGACGGACCCGTGGTGCTCGACACGATGCGCCGCCGGATGCTCGGGTTCGGCGCACTGGTCGCCCTCGGACTGCTGCACCTGGTGTTCGCGCTGGTGCGGCTCGCGACTGCGCAGGGTGGTCCGGGCGTACCGTTCGGCGGCGCGCTGGAACAGCTCCTCTTCTTCCTGTTGTCCTTGGGCGTGATGCTCTTCGCCGTCGGAATGATGTTCCGGGGCGTCCGCGGCCCCAGCGGCTCAGGCGGTCTCCTCTCCCTCGCACAGTCCCTCGTCCGCGGCGGTATCTCCCTGCTCAGAACGGCCCTGCGCCTCGCCGTCGCCGGATACCGGCAGGGGAGCCGGGCCGCCCAGTCGGCAGGGCAGGGCGAACTCCACCGGACCGTACGCCGGTTCCGGATCCGGGACATGTCCGGCGAGGTCACCGCGTGCACCCTGGTCGGCGAACTCGTGGGACCCGAGGTACGACAGGGCGATCTGATCCGGGTGCGCCTCCGCGGCCTGCGCGGGGGCCACGTCCGGATCCGGCGGGCCGAGATACTCTCCGCGCCCGGCGGCGCCGCCTCCAGCGTGGTCACCACCCGCACCGCCCGCCGGTTCCGCCTGGGGGTCTGGGCCGACGGGACCGCCTGGGCGCTCACCGCCGTCCTCGCCGTGACGCTCTGCGTCCAGGCCGCGGCGGTCCTCTCATGACGTGGACCGCGGGCGACGGAGCCAAGGCACCACGGGACCCCTCCGGACCGCGGGCGTACGGGACCCTGCCGCCGCTGCTGGAACAGGTCGCGGCGCTCCTGGAATTCTCCCGCGACTGGGCCCCCGGCGCGGGGGCCCTCGCCACGGCCGAGGAACTCCTCTCGCGCGGCCCCGGCCCGGACTCCCCGGCGGCCCCGCTCCACGAACTCGGCTTCTCCCCCGACCGGTTCAGCTGGCTCTGCCTGCGCGAGGCCGGCGCCGAGCAGGATCCCCGGATCGCCGCCGCCCGGGCCACGGCCGCCTGGAGCTCCCTCGCCGCACTGCGACGGCCGGCGGCCCTCGTCGTCGGCTCCGACGAAGCCGGTGGCGCGGGGGTGGCCGTCGGACTGGACAGCGGGACCGGCGCCGTCCGCCAGTGGCTCTCCGACCAGGCCCCGGATTTCATCTGGGAACCGGGCCTCCCGCCCGGCTGGTCGGTGGTCGCCGACCCGGCACACACCGAGGAGGCCGTCGTCTGCCGCTCCCGGGCCGCCGGCCTCCAGGCCGGCAGCGGCCCGGCCGAGGACCACCGGCTGCCGCATCTCGCCGGGCTGCTCGGACTTCCCCTGGCCGGCTGGTGTGCGGTCCTGACCCTGCGCCCCCTGGACGCCCCCGAACTGACCGCGGCGGGCAGCCGTCTGACCCGGCTGAGCGCTCGGGCGGCCCGCCTGGTCACCGTCTCCGAAGGGATCGCCGAGCATCGCCAGACCTCCGTGGTCGACCCCCGCGCCGAGGCCGTCACCACGGCCCTCGGCGCCTGGCAGGCTCTCGTCGACGACTGCTTGCGCACGGGCGGGTGGAGCGTCGGCGTACACCTGTGCGCCCGTACCTCCGAGACGGCCGCCGTGGTCCGGTCGGCTTTCACCCGCGCGCTGCAGGCGGATACCGCGGCGGCGCCCGAGGGACGGGCACAGGACTGGGACACCTCCCGGTGCCTGGCCGGATCACCGCCCGCCGTGGGCTGGCTCAGCTCCCGCGACCTGGGCTCCCTGCTCGTGCCTCCCGCCGATGCCGTGGGGGACCTCCAGATCCGGCGTACCCTGCCGGCCGGGCGGCGCTCGACCCGGCCCCGGCGCCCGCTCTCCCTCGGTCACTGGCTGGGTACGGACCTCCCGGCACGGATCGACGTGGACGATCTCGCCGGACACGCCTTCGTCGCGGGCATCACCGGATCGGGCAAGAGCACCACCACCAGCAGCATGCTCCTCCAGCTGTGGAACGAGCACCGGGTGCCCTTCCTGGTCATCGACCCCGCCAAGGGCGACTACGCACGGCTCTCCGGCGCTCTGGAAGGCGGCCTGACCATCGTTTCCGGGGCCGAGCTGCGGATGAACGTCCTCGCACCGTGGCCCGGCCGTCCCCCCGCCCAGCACATCGCCCAGGTCGGCACCGCCTTCCGCGCCGCCTTCGGCATGCCCGTACCCATGCCGTACGTGACCGCGCTGATCCTGGAGGAGCTGGCCACCGACGCCACCGCGGGTTCCGAGGTCACCCTGCACGACGCCGCAGCCCGGATCGACTCCCTGATCACCGAACTCCGCTACCAGGGCGAGGTGGAGAGCAACATCCGGGCCGCACTGGGGCTGCGCCTGCGGCTGCTCCTCCAGCCCGGACGGGCGGAGCGGGTGGCGGGCAGCGGACCGCCGGGCTGGCTGACCGAGCGGCCCACCCTGATTCGGCTGAGCGACTTGGGAGACGAGGAGGAACGCGCATTCCTCGCCGCCCTGCTGGTCCTCTACATCTCCGACGCGGCACGGTCCCGGGGAGAGTCCGCGGGCGTCACCCATGTGACGGTCATCGAGGAGGCCCACCGCCTGATGCCCGAGCCGCGCCCCACGGCGGCCGAGGACGGCGACGCGGCCGGGGTCGCCTCCCGACTGATGACCCAGCTGCTGGCGGAGGTGCGCGCGTACGGAGAAGCGCTGGTCGTGGTGGACCAGAGCCCGGCCGCCGTGGCCCGTGAGGTCCTGCGCAACACCAACCTCAAACTCGCCCACCGGATCGTCGACACCGACGATCAGCAGTCATTGGGCGGCGCGCTGGGCCTGGCCGACACGGAGACCTCGATGCTCGGCTCACTGACCGTGGGACGCTGCCTGGTGTCCTCCCGCGAACTGGTCCGACCCCAGTCCGTCCAGGTCGTCGCCCCCGACCTGGCCCCGGTCGGCCCCGGAGAACCCCCTGCACCGGGACCGCAGCAGTACGGGGCGCGGTGCCACCGCCCCGAGGACGCGACCCACCACCACATCAGCGAGGGGGCCGGCGCACAAGCGGAACTCACCGTGGCCCTGTGGACGGCGACCGGTGGTGACGCGGACGTGGTGGGCCTGATGCGCCCGCTGACCTCGTCACACCCCGGATCCCGGATCAGCTGCCTGGTCGGGACGGGAATCCGACGCCACGTCCGGACCCTGCGCCGCCTCGGGCAGCTCCCCGGGACGACCGGGCGCACCTACGAAGCGGCCCTGTGGCACGCAATGGTCACCCGCACCCCGCTCCCGCCCCACCCGGCGGAGAAGCCCGCGATCCGTCCGTTCGAAGCCTGCCTCGGCTGTGAGCGTCCCTGTCGGGCACGGGCCGCCGTCGCCACGGGTGCGCTGCCGTTCCTCCAGCGCGCCCGCACGCAGGTCGCGCGCGCCGGAGGCCCCAAGGCCGCGATCGATGCGATGGGCCTCGCGATGGAAGCCTGCAGGCAGGAACTCGCGCACCGGCATCCGGAACACACCGCCACGGCCGTGGGGTACTGCCTCGCGGTGCACGTGGCGGCCGAGTACGGCTTCGATGCGGCCCTGCTCGCACGCCGGACGGCCTAGGTACAGGAGGAGAGATGGAGAAACAACCGGAGGGATCGGAGACGGGGAACACCACGGAGTCGGAGCCGGATGCGTCCGAGGCGGCGGCGGCCTGGGAGAGCTTCGAGCGCCACGAGGCCCAGGACGAAGGAGAACCCGACGCGGTCACGAGGTTCCACCGGGACGCGACCGAGCGGGAAAAGGTGCTTCGGGAGGCCATGAAGAAGGTGGTCGTGGCCGCCGGCGGAACCGAGGGCGACGAGCTCGAACGGGCCAAGGTGGAAGGCAGGGATGTCCGCACTTCCGGGGAACGTCTCGCGGACTGGCACCGTGTCCACCTGGTCGGCCTCGACCACTCCGTCAAGGATGAGGAATCGATCCGCCGCAAGGTGGCCGGCTACGCGGCCGAGGACGGCAAGGAGGGGAACCCGCTGGCCAACGTCAAGGATGCCGTCCGCTACACCGTCCAGCTCCCCGACGCCACGTACACGGAAGGCTCGCACAAGGCGATCACCGCGCTGAGCGCACTGGGGTACGAGCCACTGAGCATACGGAACGCCTGGAAGGGCCGGGAGTACCGGGGCGTGAATACCTCCTGGAAGGAACCCGTGTCGGGCACGGCCTTCGAGGTCCAGTTCCACACCCCCCTCAGCTACGGCGTCAAACAGCGGACCCACGACGCCTACTCAGAACAGCGTCTTCCCGAAACCACGGAAGCGAGGAAAGCTGAACTCGGCCTATTCCAGGCTGCATTGACTCATATCGTGAAAGCACCAGCCGGCTCCGAGACGATCGTGGGCCGTAACCAGTCCGAGGGAGGACCTGCATGAGCGGCGAAGGCGGCGAAGGCGGCACGGACGGCGGTGACGCTGCCGCCGATGTGGGCGTCGAGGCACAGGAACCGGTGGAGACGACGGAGGACGCCTACTTGAGCCAGGCTCCGGAAGACGACCCGAATGCCTTCTGGAACCACATGGAACCGATGGACCCCCCGAGGTACGAGTCCAATGCCACTCCGGACACCGATGAGGAGGCGGAGGCGAGGCGCCGGCGGGAGCTGGCAGCCGCCGAACGGGGGCTCCTGCCCGTCCAGATGATGATGCGCGCTCGTGAGGCCCGGCGTGGTGAAGCGGACGAGAGCGAGGTCGGCGACGACGACGGCGACGACGGAGGCAGCGAAGGAGGAGGAACCTCATGACCGGTGAGTTCGGCGAAGCCGAAAACGAAGCCCCGGAGGACGCATGTGGCGGCCCCGCCGAGAAACCCTCGGATGAGGACCCGAACACCTTCTGGAATCACATGGGGCCGTACGAGAACAAGCCTCCGAAGGAGGGCGACGCGCCCCCCGAGTTGGGATTGGATCCGGGCGGGGAGTCGGGGGAAGGGCCGGCCACGGACCCGTCTCAGGAACAGCCGGAGCCGATATCAGACACGGGCGGGGCGGAGGAAACAGCGGCGCGGGAAGGCGAAGGAGCGGCGGCGGCTCCCCGTGAGCAGGGGCAGGAGCCCCCGGCCCGAACCCGGACCGAGGCGCTGGGGTTCTCCCCCGTCAGCCAGTTGCGGAAGCGCGGGGCCGGCTGGAGCCAGGGGCGGTCGGCCTCCGGGCCTCCGTCCGGCAGGGGCCGGGGGCGGGAACCCGGACAGGGACCTGAGCAGCGCCCCAGGGGCCCCGGTGACGGCAAGGACCTCGGCATGTGAGCACCGGTCGCGGGGCCCGGCCGGTGCAGGCCGGGCCTCCGCCGTCAGCCGTTCAGTGCCGGGATGACGGTTGACCCGTACGCGTCGATGACGGCCTCCCGGGCGTCGTGCATGTCGTAGACCGCGAACTGGTCGACGCCCAGGTCGCGCAGGGCGCGGAGCTTCTCGATGTGCGCCTCGGCCGGGCCCAGCAGGCAGAAGCGGTCGACGATCTCGTCGGGGACGAAGTCCGTGGCGGGGTTCCCGGCGCGGCCGTGGTGGCTGTAGTCGTAGCCCTGGCGGGACTTGATGTACTCGGTGAGCTCGTCCGGGACCATCGAGGAGTGCTCGCCGTACCGGGAGACCAGGTCGGCGACGTGGTTGCCGACCATCCCGCCGAACCAGCGGCACTGGTCGCGGGCGTGCGCGAGGTCTTCCCCGACGTACGCCGGGGCCGCCACGCAGATGGTGATCGAGGACGGGTCCCGGCCGGCCGCCGTCGCGGCCTCACGGACCGACTTGATCATCCACTCCGTGAGGTAGAGGTCGGCGAGCTGCAGGATGAAACCGTCGGCCTTCTGGCCGGCCAGGGCCAGGGCCTTGGGCCCGTACGCCGCCATCCACACCGGGAGCTTCCCGTCCGTGATCCACGGGATGCGGACGGGGTTGCCCTCGACCAGCGCCTCGCGGCCCTCCGCCAGGTCGCGGATGACCTCGATGGCCTCGCCCAGGCGGGCCAGGGTGTTCGGCGCACGGCCGGCGACCCGCATCGCGGAGTCGCCGCGGCCGATCCCGCAGACCGTGCGGTTGCCGTACATGTCGTTGAGGGTGGCGAAGGTGGAGGCGGTCACCTCCCAGGTGCGCGTCCCCGGGTTGGTGACCATCGGACCCACGTGCATGCGCTGGGTGTTGGCCAGGATCTGGCTGTAGATGACGAAGGGTTCCTGCCAGAGGACCGCCGAGTCGAAGGTCCAGCCGTAGCGGAAGCCGTTGCGTTCGGCGCGCTTCATGAGGCTGACGACCTGGGAGGCGGGCGGGTCGGTCTGGAGGACGAGGCCGAAGTCCATGGACGGGCTGCTCCTTGCTGCGTGCCGTGCAGTGCGGTGCGTGCGGTGCGGTGCGGTGTGTGCGGTGCGGTGTGTGCGGTGCGGTGTGCCTACAGGTACTGGCAGTTGGAGCGGGGGATGAAGGCTCCGTGGCCGGCCCGGCCGGTGTACTCGCGCCGGTCGATGACGAGTTCGCCGCGCGAGAGGACCGTGTCGACGCGTCCGGTGATCCGCTTGCCCTCGTACGCCGAGTAGTCCACGTTCATGTGGTGCGTCTCGGCGGAGATGACCTGCTCGGCGTGCGGATCGTAGAGGACGATGTCGGCGTCGGAGCCCGGTGCGATGGTGCCCTTCTGCGGGTAGAGGCCGAACATCCGGGCCGGGCTCGCGCAGGCGATCTCGATCCAGCGGCGGCGGCTGATGTGCCCGTCCAGGACGGCCTGGTGGAGGAGGTCCATGCGGTTCTCGACCCCCGGCAGGCCGTTCGGGATCTTCGAGAAGTCGCCCCGGCCCAGCTCCTTCTGGCCCCGGAAGCAGAAGGGGCAGTGGTCGGTGGAGACCACCTGGAGGTCGTTCGTGCGCAGGCCGCGCCAGAGGGCCGCCTGGTGCTCGCGGGGGCGCAGGGGGGTGGAGCAGACGTACTTGGCGCCCTGGAAATCGGGCTCTTCGAGGTTGTCGGTGGACAGGAAGAGGTACTGGGGGCACGTTTCACCGAAGACCGGCAGGCCCTTGTCGCGGGCCGCCGCCAGCTCCGCCACCGCCTCCTCCGCCGAGACGTGGACCACGTAGAGGGGGGAGCCGGCCACGCGCGCCAGTTGGATGGCACGGTGCGTGGCCTCCGCCTCCAGCAGCACCTTGCGGACCTCGCCGTGGTGGCGCGGATCCGTCTCCCCGCGCGCCAGGGCCTGTTCGACGAGGACGTCGATCGCGATGCCGTTCTCGGCGTGCATCATGATCAGCCCGCCGTTGCCGGAGGCCCGTTGCATGGCGCGCAGGATCTGCCCGTCGTCGCTGTAGAAGACGCCCGGGTAGGCCATGAACAGCTTGAAGGAGGTCACCCCCTCCCCCACCAGGTGGTCCATCTCCTTCAGGGTCCGCTCGTTGACGTCCGAGAGGATCATGTGGAAGGCGTAGTCGACGGCGCACTGGCCGTCGGCCTTGGCGTACCAGGTGTCGAGGCCCTCGCGCAGGGCGTGGCCCGGCGTCTGGACGGCGAAGTCCACGATGGTGGTGGTGCCGCCCCAGGCGGCGGCCCGGGTGCCGGTTTCGAAGGTGTCGGAGGCCGCGGTGCCGCCGAAGGGCAGTTCCATGTGGGTGTGGGCGTCGACCCCGCCGGGGATGACGTACTTCCCGCTCGCGTCGATCGTCCGGTCGGCCGTCCAGGCCTCGGCCGCCGCCGAGCCGTGTGCGGCCAGGGCGGCGACCCGGCCGTCCTCGATGAGGACGTCGGCGTGGAGTTCGTCGGCGGCCGTGATGACGAGGCCGCCGGTGATCAGGGTGCGGATGCTCATGTACGTCTCCCCCGTGGCTAGTTGAGGCTGCGCAGGGCCTCGGCGAGGATGTCGGCGCCCTCTTCCGCCTCGGCGACGGTCAGCGAGAGCGGCGGCGCGATGCGCAGGACGCTCGTGTTGTACCCGCCGCCCTTGCCGAGCAGCAGGCCTCCGGCGCGGGCGGCCTCGAGCACGGCGGCGGCCGCGTCCGGGTCGGCCTGGTCGGTACCGGGCTTCGTGAGCTCCAGCCCGGCCATCAGGCCCCTGCCGCGCACCTCCCGGACGGCGGGCACGGTCGCGGCGATGGCACGCAGCCGCTCCAGCAGCATGCCGCCCACGCGGCGGGCGTTGCCCTGGAGGTCGTGCTCGAGCAGGTACGCGAGGTTCGCGACGCCGGCCGCCATGGTGACGGGCGAACCGCCGAAGGTGGAGATGGAGTTGGAGTCGAGGCAGTTCATCACCTCGGCGCGGGCCACGACCCCGCCGATGGACATGCCGTTGCCGATGCCCTTGGCGAAGGTCAGGATGTCCGGCGGGCCGTTCTGGGCGTGGGCCTGCCAGCCCCAGAAGTGCTCGCCCGTACGGCCCCAGCCGGTCTGCACCTCGTCGCTGATCCAGAGGATGCCGTGGCGGTCGAGGACCTCGCGGAAGGCCCCGTAGAGCCCGTCCGGCGGGGAGGTGAAGCCGCCGACGCCCTGGATCGGCTCGGCGATGAGCGCGGCGAGGCCGCCGCGGGCCTGGCCGAGGACGTCCTCGAGGTCGGCGACGCAGGCCGCGGTGAAATCGGCGTCGTTCAGGTGCGCGAAGGGCCCGCGGGAGCGGACGCCGCCGTGCACGTAGTACGTCTGGAGCGGCGAGAGGCTGGTCGGGGACCAGCCGCGGTTACCGGTGATCGAGACGGTGGAGAAGGACCGGCCGTGGTAGCTGTTGCGCATCGCCAGGATCTGGTTGGAGCGGCGGTACGTCGTCGCGAGCAGCAGGGCGGTGTCGTTGGCCTCGGTGCCGGAGGTGGTGAAGAAGACCCGGGCGTCCGGGATCGAGGACAACGCGGCGACCCGCTCGGCCAGTTCGATCATCGGCCGGTTCAGGTACAGGGTCGAGGAGTGGATGATCCGGCCGGCCTGTTCGGAGACGGCCTTGGTGACCTCGGGCAGCGCGTGGGCGGTCATCGTCGTGAGGATGCCGCCGAAGAAGTCCAGGTAGCGGTTGCCGTCGGCGTCCCAGACGTGGCGGCCTTCGCCGTGGGTGAGCTCGATGGGGCGGTCGTAGTAGAGCGCGAGCCAGTCGGGCAGTACGGTGCGGTGCCGGCTGTGCAGGGGGATCGGGTTGGTCACGGTTGAACGAGCCCTCCGTAGGCGTCGGGGCGACGGTCGCGGTAGAAGGCCCACTGGTCGCGGACCTCCTTGATCAGGTCGAAGTCGAGGTCGCGGACGAGGAGTTCCTCTTCCTTGTCGCTGGCGACCTCCCCGACGAACTGGCCGCGCGGGTCGACGAAGTAGCTGGTGCCGTAGAAGTCGTTGTCGCCGTACTCCTCTTGGCCGACGCGGTTGATCGCGGCGATGAAGTACTCGTTGGCGACGGCGGAGGCGGGCTGCTCCAGCTGCCACAGGTACGCGGACAGGCCTCGGGAGGTGGCGGACGGGTTGTACACCAACTGGGCTCCCGCGAGACCGAGTTGGCGCCAGCCCTCGGGGAAGTGCCGGTCGTAGCAGATGTTGACGCCGATCCGGCCGACGGCGGTGTCGAAGACGGGCCAGCCGAGGTTGCCCGGGCGGAAGTAGTACTTCTCCCAGAACCCCTTGACCTGGGGGATGTGGTGCTTGCGGTACTTGCCGAGGTAGCTGCCGTCGGCGTCGATGACGGCGGCGGTGTTGTAGTAGAAGCCCTCGGACTCCAGCTCGAAGACCGGCACGACGATCACCATGCCGGTCTCGCGGGCGAGCGCCGTCATCCGCTGGACCGTCGGACCGTCGGGGACGGCCTCGGCCCAGCGGTAGTGCTCGGGCTCCTGGACCTGGCAGAAGTAGGGGGCGTTGAAGACCTCCTGGAAGCCGATGATCTTCGCGCCCTGGGCAGCGGCCCGGCGGGCGTGCTCCTCGTGTTTCACGATCATCGACTCGGTGTCTCCGGTCCAGGTGGCCTGGACCAGTGCGGCGCGGACGACTTGGGCCATGAGCTGCTCCTCGCGACGGGTACGCCGGCTTCTACGCACGTAGAGGGGTGCACGGCTGCGCGTAGGGAGTTGAAGGTAGGCCTCGCTACAGCCCGGGGCAAGACCGCCGTGCGCGGTTGGAGTAGTCGATCAAGATTCGCCGGAGATGGCGGCGGATACGTCGGCGATGCGGCGCGGATACGTCGGCACGTGATCGTTTGCGGTCAGGAGACGGGCAGCTTCGCGACGCGCAGGGCGTGCAGCAGGTCCCGGTGGTGCGACCCCGAAATGGCTTCGGCCGCACGCAGGAGCCGGGGCGCGAACCACCCCGGGTCACGGCGGGCCAGCCGGGCCGATTCCTCGGCGGTGCGGACCCTGACGAAGGCGCCGAGGAGGGCGTCGGCCTCCCGGGAGCGGCCGGCCCCGCCGAGCGCGAGGGCCGCCTCGGCGATCTCCGCCGCGGGGCGGGCGGCGCCCTGGCGGAGCAGGGCTCCGCAGTCGGCCGGCCCGAGCGCGGCGGCGGCCGCGGCGAACCCTGCGGGCGGCAGCGAGGCCGCCTCCCAGAGCAGCGTGGCCCAGTCGGCCCCCAGCCCGGCCCGCACCAGCTCCTCCCCCAGCCCCGGCAACCGCTCCGCGGGTCCGGCGGCGGCCTCGCAGAGCAGGGCGTGGGCCTCGCCGCTGCGCCCTTGGGAGCGCAGCGCGACGAGCGCCTCCGCGAGCCCGCCGGGAGCCTGCCGGGCCGACCTCCCGAACGGGGCGTCGCGCACGGGAAGGCCGGAGGACGGATCCGGGGTCGAGGTCGAGGTCGGGACCGGGGCCAGGGTCGGGACCGCGGTCGGGCTGGATGCCGGGGTCGAGCCGGGCGCCGGAGCCGAGCCGGGCGCCGGAGCCGAGCCGAACGCCAGGGTCGAGCCGGGCGCCGGTACCGGGGCCGAAGCGGCCTCCGGATCCGCGCCCGTCCGGGCCGGCCAGCCGAAGCGGGCGCCGCGCAGCGGGGTACCGGAGGACGGGCCGTCCGGCGGCAGGGCAGAGGCCTGTTCCTCCGACACCACCGCGCCCGCGTGCCGGGCCCCGCCGCTTCGCCTCGCGCCGCGCAGCCACCGCCCCTCGGCCCGTCCGACCGGCGCCCGCTCGCGCTGCCCCGGCACGTCCGCACGGGGCTCCGGCCCCCCGGCCGGAGCCACCGCGGCCAGCCGGGCCGTCAGGTCCTCGTGCCGGGCGGCCGCCCGGGCCACGTCGTCCCGGGTCCAGGAGATCTCCCCGGCCAGGGCGTCCGCCATCGCCGGATCCGCCGCCTCAGCGAGCCGCACCGACAGCCCGCGCAGCAGGGCCTGCGCCTGCGCCCGCTGCGCGTCCGCCGCGGCCAGCAGGGTGGACAGCTCCTCGGCCCCGCCCGGCAGTCGGTCCCAGACGGCGACCGCGGCCGCCCGCAGCCCGGCCGCGTACCGCGCTTCCCGCGCGAGCGCACCCGCACCCGCGCCCACAGCCGCACCCGCGCCGCCCGGTCCGTCCGGTCCCCCCGGCCCCGCCGCCGGCGCCGAGCGTCCCCCGCCACCCGTGCCACCCGTGCCACCCGTGCCACCCGCCGCCATCGACCCCGGAGGGTCGGCCCAGCCCACCGCCGCCAAGTCCCCGAGCAGGGACTCGAGTACGTCCCACGGCGGCATCGCGGCGCCCGTCAGGCAGGCTCGCATCCCCTCCGGGTCCCGTCGCAGGAACTCCCCGTACCAGCCCGCCCCTGGATCCAGCCTCTGCGTCAACTCCCGCATATATGCGGAGAGTTGACCGATCACCTGTGAAGTCGCGGTCTCCATCCGGGCATTGGATCCCACCCGCGTTACGGGCGGGCTACGGGAGTCTCAAAGCTTGGGGGACGGGGCGAACCTGACCTCGATCGCGGTGTGCGGCCGCTTGCCCCGCCGGAACACGGCGGCCGGCACGTCCACCACCCAGAACTGCCACGTGTACTTGCGCGACAGGAGCCTGCGCACCCGCGTCAGCCCCGCCTCGTCCAGCAGACGCGCCTCGCCCTCCCTCGGCTCGGCGCCCTCGGCCACCCGGCCGCGCGCGTCACACGCGACCACCGTCACCCGCCCGTTGTTGCGGATGCGCTTGACCTTCCACGAGTCACTGCGCGTCCACACGTACAGCTCACCGCCGTCCGCCACCGCCCACACCGGCGTCGCCACCGGGGTCCCGTCCTTGCGGAAGGTGGTGAGACTGACGTACCGCGCCTTGCCCAGCTCCTCAAGCGTCATGCGCCAACCCTATGCGGAACGGCCCGTCCGCTCCCCTGCGCCGACGCGGCCTCCCCGTGGCCGACCGACTCCCCCCTCGCCGTCCCCGCCCCCGCCCCCGGAGGAGCGCCCGGTGCGCAGAGCTCCACGGCTCCCTGCCGGCCGCGGTCATCTGCCGCGCGCGCCGGAGCCGGGTGTGGCCGACGACGATGCCCGGGCGGGGGAAGACCAGTCCCCCTCGGCCTTGGCGCGGGCCCGGCCTTCGGGGGCGGCGCATGCCGCGAGCAGCAGGCCGCCCGCGAGGAGGGCGCCGACGATTCCGAGACCGACTCGCTTGGATGCGGATGCGTTGATGTCTGGCACGAGTTCACGCTTGCCCCGCGCCTCGCCCGCCCCACCGCCGATTGAGCCGTTCGGACGCCGCGCCCGCCCGAACGGCAGGCTGAGGAGGCCGATCGGCCGAGGCGGCTCCGTCAGACCGGCACGAGGGCGCAGCGCCGCAGCACTTCGTCCAGCGAGAGCCCCAGCGCCCCGGCGAGGGCCGCCACCGTGAAGAAGGCGGGGGTCGGAGCCCGCCCGGTCTCGATCTTGCGGAGCGTCTCGGCGGAGAGCCCGGCGCTGGCCGCGACCTCGACCATGCTGCGGCCGCCGCGTGCCGCCCGCAACAGGGCGCCCAGGCGCTCGCCGCGCTCGCGTTCTTCGGGGGTGAGGGGGGTTCGGACCATGGCTCCATCCTACCCCGGAGGCCAATAACTATCCCGTTACAGTTATACCGGTATAGTTATTGGCATGGTGGAACTGAAGACAGACCGATCGATCGACCAGATGCGCGCCGCCGGCCGCGTCGTCGCGCACGCCCTCGCCGCCGTCCGGGACCGGGCGGACGTCGGCGTATCCCTGCTGGAACTCGACCGGGTGGCCCGCGAGGTGCTGCGGGAAGCGGGCACGAGCTCGCCCTTCCTCGGATACCGGCCGCGGTTCGCGCCGGTGCCCTTCCCCGCGGTCGTCTGCGCCTCGGTCAACGACGCCATCGTGCACGGCATCCCCGACGGGTACCTGCTGCGCGACGGCGACCTGGTCAGCATCGACTGCGGGGCGAAGCTGGACGGCTGGGTCGGCGACGCGGCCGTCAGCTTCACCGTCGGCCGGGCCCGCCCCGCCGACCTGCGGCTCATCGAGACCGCCGAGGCCGCCCTCGCGGCGGGCATCGCCGCCGCACGGCCGGGCAACCGCGTCGGGGACATCGCGCACGCCATCGGCACGCTCTGCCGCGCCGCCGGCTACGGCATCCCCGACGGGTTCGGCGGCCACGGCATCGGGCGCTCGATGCACGAGGAGCCGGGCGTGCCCAACGAGGGCCCGGCCGGGAAGGGGACGAAGCTGCGCGCCGGCATGGTGATCGCCATCGAGCCGATGCTGATCGCGGGCGGCACGGACGACTACGGCTGCGACGCCGACGGCTGGACCCTGCGGACCGTCGACGGGAGCCGCGCCGCGCACGCGGAGCACACGGTCGCGATCACCGAAGCCGGCCCCAGGATCCTCACCGCTCCGTAGCCGCGACCGGGGCGAGCGGGCGCCCGGCCGGGCGGCGTCACCCTGCGGGCGACGTCACCCCGCGGGCCGGGGGGCACCGCCCCGTACCGACGCGCCACCGGCACCGCCCCGGCCCGTTCACCGGCACGGCCCCGGCCGCGGCGCCGCCCCCTGCCGCCCTCCCCTCAGGTTCGTTACGGCTTCCCGTGCGGGTGCACCACCATCGCCGCGCCGCCTCCGCGGCGGGTCGTCTCGGCGGCCGCCAGCCAGCGCCCGTCGGGCAGCCGCTGGACGCCGGTGGCCGCCCCGATCTCCGGGTTCTGCCGGAAGCCCTGGCCGAGGGCCTCCAACTCGGCGCGGACCGGGCTGTTCCACAGGCCCGGCTCCAGCTCCGTGGTGGTCTGGTTGCGCTGGCTGGCCCGCGGCGCGGCGATGGCGTCGACGAGCGGCAGGCCGCGGTCCAGGTGCCCGATCAGCGTCTGGAGCACGGTGGTGATGATGGTCGCGCCGCCCGGGGAGCCCACGGCCAGTACCGGCCGGCCGTCCTCCAGCACGATGGTCGGGGACATCGAGGAGCGCGGCCGCTTGCCGGGGCCGGGCAGGTTCGGGTCCGGGACGCCGGGGGCGGCCGGGGCGAAGGAGAAGTCGGTCAGCTCGTTGTTGAGCAGGAAGCCGCGGCCCGGGACGGTGATGGCGCTGCCGCCGGTCGACTCGATGGTCAGGGTGTAGGAGACCACGTTGCCCCAGCGGTCGGCGACCGTCAGGTGCGTGGTGTTCTCGCCCTCGTACGTGGTGGGGGCGGCCTGCCCGCCCTCGGCGCAGGCGACCGGGTGGCGCGGATCGCCCGGAGCGACCGGGCTGGTCAGGGCCTTGCCCGGGTCGATGAGGCAGCCGCGCGCGTCGGCGAACCGCTGCGAGAGCAGTTCCCGCGTCGGCACGTCCTCGGCGGCCGGGTCGCCGACCCAGCGGCCGCGGTCGGCGAAGGAGATCCGGGAGGCCTCGATGAAGCGGTGCAGGTACTGGGCTTCGGAGAGCGGCCCGAGGTCGCTGCGCTCCAGGATGTTCAGCGCCTCGCCGACGGTGGTGCCGCCGGAGGAGGACGGGGCCATGCTGTAGACGTCCAGGCCGCGGTAGCCGACCCGGGTCGGCTCCTGGCGCTTGGTCCCGTAGGCCCTCAGGTCGGCGGCGGTCAGGTCGCCGGAACGCACCACGCGGGTGGCCGCGGGGTCCACCGGGGGCGTGCGGACGGCGCGGACGATGTCCTCGGCCAGCGGGCCCCGGTAGAGCGCGCCCGCGCCCTTGCGGCCGAGCTCGGCGTAAGTGGCCGCCAGATCGGGGTTCTTGAAGGTGGAGCCGACCACGGGGAGGGCGCCGCCGGGCAGGAACAGCTTCCTGGTGTCCGGGAAGTCCTTGAAGCGGTCCTGGTTGAGCTCCGTCTGCGCCCGGAAGGTGGCATCGACGCCGAAGCCGTCGCGGGCCAGTTTCTCGGCGGGCTTGAGCAGTTGTGCCAGCGGCCGGGTGCCCCAGGACTCCAGCGCGCTCTGCCAGGTCGCCGGGGTGCCGGGGACTCCGACGCCGCGGCCGCTGGTCTGGCCCTCGGCGAAGGGGATGGGGACGCCGTTCTCCTGGAACAGCGTGGCCGTGGCGGTCGCCGGGGCGGTCTCCCGGCCGTCGATGGTCCGCACGCGGCCGGACCGGGCGTCGTAGTAGACGAAGTAGCCGCCGCCGCCGATCCCGGCGGAGTACGGCTCGGTGACGCCGAGGGCGGCGGCCGTGGCGACTGCGGCGTCCACGGCGTTGCCCCCGGAGCGCAGCACGGCGATGCCGGCCGCGCTGGCGTCGGCGTCGACGCTGGCGACGGCCCCGCCGTAGCCGGTGGCCACCGGCACCTTGGCCGGCGTCGGGCCCGCGGCCTCCTGCGACGGCGGGGCGGCGGCGCCGGTGGAGACGAGCGCGCCGGCGAGTGCGACGAGGACTAACTGACGTGCGGCGGGACGACGCATCCGTACCTCCAGTAGACGGCCTGTCAGACCCCCCTGGCCCAGGCCTAGGCTCGGCACTTTAACTTCACCGCACCCCCCGCGTCATGACGGCACCGCGCGGGTTAACATCCGCGCCATGAACGAAGACGTGCGCAACATCGTGCTGGGCGTGGTGGCCACCGCCGTCAGCGGCGGCTTCGGCTGGTTCGCCCGCACCTATCTGTGGCGCCGCGCACTGCGCCGCAAGCAGGCCTTCTTCGGGCTCCCGAACGGCTCCGACTGCCTGTTCGTGGTCAACCGGCAGATGGGCGGCACGGAGGGGTCGGTGCACCGCAACGACGCCTTCGCGCTCCTGGAGATATCCGCGCTGATCAAGGACTGCGGGGCGAACCTGCAGATCGTCTCGCACGACGGGGTCCGCCAGGGCTTCGGCGAGCGGGCCGAGTTCTGTGTCGGCGGGCCCGTCTCCAACGCGCGGACGGCCGCCCACCTCGCCTCCATGCTGCCGGGCGTCCTGGTGGACATCAGCAGCGAGCCCGGTCCGGACCGGGGAGCGATCAAGGTCGGCGGGGAGTCGTACCGCTGGCAGCGCGGACAGGTGGAGTACGTGGTGCTCGCCCGGTTGACCACGGGTCCGGGCACCCGGCCGGTGTTCCTGATCTCGGGGCAGACCGCGATCAGCAACCAGGCCGGTGCCCGCTTCCTGGCCCGCCACCACGTGCAGATGGCCCGCCGGTACCGCGCGGCCTCCTTCTGCGTGCTGCTGAAGGTGACCAACTCCGATGCCTACGGACCGGACGTGGCCGAGCTGCTGGTGGACGTCACCGAGGCGGCCCGGACACCCGTAGCGGCAGCCGCGTGACGCCGTTGATGAAGTTCGAGACCAACCGGCGCGGCGGGCCCGTCAGTTCGGGGGCGGGCATGAGGGCGCGCCACTCCTCGTAGAGGACGCGCAGCTGGAGCCGGGCGAAGTGGGCGCCGAGGCAGACGTGCGGGCCGTCCCCGAAGGAGACGTGCGGGTTGGGGTCGCGGCCGAGGTCGAGGCGCCCGGGGGCGGCGAAGACGCGTTCGTCGTGGTTGGCGGAGGCGTGGAAGACCACCACCTTGTCCCCGGCCCGGATCCGCTGCCCGGCGAGCTCGGTGCCGGCGGCGGCGGTGCGGCGGAAGCTGAGCACCGGCGGGTGGACGCGCAGGAGTTCCTCGACGGCCCGGCCCATCGGTGCCCGCCCGTCGGCGAGTTCGGCGTACGCGCGCGGGTCGCGGGCCAGGGCCAGCAGTCCGCCGGGGGCCGCGCCGCGGACGGTGTCGTTGCCCGCGACGGTGAGCAGGAAGAAGAACATCTCCAGCTCCGCGTCCTCCAGCCCGGCGAGCGCGAGCGTGGTCATCACGTCGTCGGCGGGGTGCGCCCGCTTGGAGGCGGCCAGTTCGCGGGCGTACCCGAACATCTCGCCCAGCAGCGCCGGGGAGCGCGGGTTCAGGGGCTTCCCGTCCGGGCCGAGCCGCGGTGCGGGCGCGTCCTCGGGATCCTGGTAGCCGATGATCCGCACCGTCCATTCCAGGAGCAGGCCCCGGTCGGCGGCCGGGACGCCCAGCAGGTCGGCGAGGTTCAGCAGCGCGTACTCGTCGGTGACCGCGCGCACCACGTCGGCGCTGCCGCCCTCGGCGCCGTCCCGGGCGGCGCGCAGCAGCGTACGGGCGCGGTCGCGGGCCCGGGAGGCGAAGGCGTCGACCCGGGCCGGGGTGAAGGCGCGGGCGACGGTCCGGCGCAGCTTCCCGTGCTCGGGGGGATCCTGGTTGAGCATGGTGCGCCGCAGGAACGGCAGGTCGGCCGGGTCGGGGTCGCGGATCTGGGTGGCGCCCAGGCGGGAGGAGTACGCGGCGTGGTCGCGCAGGACCCGGACCACGTCGGCGTGGCGGGTGACGGCCCAGAATCCGGGGCCGGCGGGCCACCCGAGGACCTCCGGCTCGCGCTGCCAGGCCACCGGGTGGTGGTCGCGCAGCAGGCGGTAGCGGTCGTGCGGGACGCCTTCGGCGTAGACGCGCGGGTCGAAGACGTCGGGGGCGTCCCCCGCTTGCTCCCGGGTGAGGACGGGGTCCGAGTCCGGCTGGTCCATGGGCCATACGGTGGCGGGGCGGGGGCCGGGACCGCAAGAGGGCCACGCGGACGGAGGGCGGCCGGAGCCTTCGGCCGCCCGGGCCGGACGCCCGTGGCCGGCCGGCGCGGGGGCTCAGCTCCCGGCCTCGCAGGCGGCTTGCTCCTCCTTGCCGTCGGTGCCCGCGAGGAGGATCCGCGGAGCGGGGTCGATGTGCGCGGTCGCCCGGGCCGTGCACGCCAGCTGGCGGCGGGCGAGGTCGGACAGCGGTCCGACCGGGAAGGGCAGGACGACCCTGAGGCTCTTGCCGTTGTCCTGGACCGTGATGCCCGTCGGGACGTACTCCTTGGTTTCCGGCGCCGGGATCTCGGTGGTCAGGCCCGCGTCCCGCGCCGTGGTGCCCGGCCCGGCCAGCAGCATCCTGAGCACGACGCTGGGCGTCAGCCTGGCCTGGTCGGAGACCGTGACCGGGACGAGTCCGCCGTCGGGCGAGATGAAGTACAGCAGGTCCGGATAGGGCAGGGTGGCCAGGTTCACGGTGCCGGCGCTGCCGCTCTCGACCACCCCCGTGGTGGCGATGCTGCCGCAGCCGGTGGCGAGCAGCACCGGACCGGTCAGGGCCGCCGCCACGGCCAGGGCCCTGCGTACGGGGTTCATGCCTGGGCCTCCAGCGGCATGTCGAGGACGAACAGGGCTCCGCCCGCGGGACCGTTGGCCGCGTGCAGGGTGCCGCCGTGCAGGCGGACGTTCTCCAGGGTGATGGCCAGGCCCAGTCCGCTGCCCGTGGAGCGGGTGCGGGCCGCTTCGGCCTTGAAGAAGCGGTCGAAGATGTGCGGCAGCGCTTCGGGGGCGATGCCGGGCCCGCTGTCGGCGACCTCGATCAGCAGCCGGTCTCCCTCGGGCCCGGACGCGGTACGGACGCTCACGTCGACCGGGGCTCCGCCGTGTTTGAGGGCGTTGCCGACGAGGTTGGCGAGGACCACGTCGAAACGTCGGGGGTCGAGCCGGGCACGGACGTCCGGCGGCAGGTCGGTGCGGACCCGGCCGTCGGTCCAGTGGCGGCGTTCCAGCGTCTTCGTGACGGCCTCTGCCACGTCCACGTCGTCGAGGTTGAGCTCGGCGGCGCGGGCGTCGAAACGGGATATCTCCATGAGGTCCTCGACGAGCACGGCGAGCTTGCCGGTCTCGGCGCTGACGAGGCGCAGGGCCTTGGCGGTGTCGGGGTCGAGGTCCTCGGCGCCCTCGTCGAGGACCTCGGTGACGGCGAGCATCCCGGCGAGCGGGGTGCGCAGTTCGTGCGAGACGTCGGCGGCGAAGCGGCGGGCGCGGGCCTCGGCGTCGCGGAGCTCGCTGACCGACTGTTCGAGGGCGCGGGCCGTCTCGTTGAAGGTGCGGGCGAGTCCGGCGAGTTCGTCGGCGCCGCGGACCTCGATGCGGGTGTCGAGCCGGCCGCGCCCCATGCGCTGGGCGGCCTTGCGCATGTCCCGTACGGGCCGCAGGACGCTGCGCGCCGCGAGCAGGGCGGGAATGACGGCGATCGCCAGGCCCGGGACGGCGCCCTGTTTGGCGGCGTCGACCATGGCGGTGACGGTGGTCTGCTCGGTGTCCAGGGACACCACGGCGTAGAAGACGGCGCCGGTGGCCTCGCGGCCCCCGTTGTGCTGGAAGACGGCCGGCATGCCGACGACGAGGTAGAGGTTGCCGAGGCGGTCCCTCGTGCGCTCGAAGGCCCCGTGCGGGTTGGCGCTCACCTGCCGGCGGATCTGTTCGCTGATGACGGTGGACGTGGTGGCGCCCGGGTTGGAGGAGGCGCGCAGCTTCCCGTACTCCCCGTACACCGTCCAGGGGTGCGGCTGGCCGCGCTTGCCCAGCTCGCCGACGAGGCGCTGGAGTTCCTGCTGCGGCATGGGCAGCTGGGTGGTCTGGGCCTCGACCAGGTCGCGCAGGGTGCTGACGGCGGTGTCCTGGCTCTGCTTGAGGATCGCGTTACGGGCCTGCTGGTAGGTGAGCGCGGCCGTGGTCCCCGCGCAGAGGGCGGCCACCAGCAGGAAGGCGGCGATCAGCCGGGTGCGCAGGCCGAGCGGTGCGAAACGTCTCACCCGCGCGCCTACAGCGGGCCGAAGCGGTAGCCGAAGCCGCGCACGGTCTGGATGTAGCGGGGGCTCGCCTCGGGGTCCTCGACCTTGTGGCGCAGGCGCCGTACGCAGGCGTCCACCAGGCGGGCGTCGGCGTGGTAGCTGTGGTCCCACACGTATTCGAGGAGCTGCTGGCGGGAGAAGACCTGCTCGGGCGAGGCCGACAGGTGCAGCAGGAGCTTGAGCTCGCTGGGGGCGAGGGGGACGCGCCCGCCGTTCTTGGCGACGGTGAGGCCCGCGCGGTCGATGGCCAGCTCCCCGTGCAGCTCCACGCCCGGGCGCCCGCCCGCGGGCTCGCTGAGGCGTCGCAGTACGGCCTTGATGCGGGCTTCGATGACCTCGGTGCGGGCGGGTTTGACGATGTAGTCGTCGGCGCCGGCTTCCAGGCCGACGACTATGTCGAAGTCGTCTCCGCGCGCGGTGAGCATGATGATCGGGACCTGGCTGGTCTCGCGGATCCGGCGGCAGACCTGGACGCCGTTGATGCCGGGCAGCATGAGGTCGAGCAGGACGAGTTCGGGGTGGAAGCTCGCCATGAGGAGGAGGCCGGCCTCGCCGGTCTCGGCCGCGCTCACGTCATGGCCCCTGCGGCGCAGGCCCAGGCCCACGCCCTCCCGTATGGAAGGGTCGTCCTCGATCAGCAGTACGCGTGGCATCAGGTCAGTATTCCAGGGTCCTGGATCGTTCCCCTCCCGCCTTCGGCCGGGGCCGGCGAGCGGGAGCGGACGGGCGAACGTGCCGGACGGCCTAGGCCGTGTTTTAGGTAGCGCGGGCGGCCAGCCACTTGGTGAGGTCGCCGGCGATGCGGTCGTTGTTGGTCTCGACGGTCACGTCGTGTTCG
>NZ_JBSGWY010000040.1:0-7229 GCF_053609145.1 Streptomyces sp. NPDC054961
TCCAGACCGACGTCCTCCGCGAAGTCGGCCGTCTTGTCACCGGCCCACTCGATCGCGTCGCCGACCTTCTCCGCCCCGTCCTCGACGACGTCCTCCACGACGTCCGGAACGAAGTCCCGCCACCCCATCAGTGACCGCCCGCGTCACGCTTCGCCTGCTCCAGCAGGTCGTTCAGCGAACCGATCTTCCCGCTGGACTTCAGCTTCTCCCCCGTGTCCGACCAGGTCTGCCCGATGTCCTTGGAGCCCTTCTCGAAGGACTCCCGGCTGTAGTCGGGCTTGTAGACGTCCGCGGAGAAGATGTCCCCCCACTTCTTCTGCTCGATCTCGTCCTCACTGGCGTGCGGATTACCGTACGCGGCGTTCGCCACCACCTTGAACGACCCCTGGAGGTACTGCTCCTCCTCCCACACCGTGCCCGCCGCGATCCCCAGCGACCCCGCCAGCGTGCTCGCGTTCTGGATGAGGCTGCGCACACCCCACTCCCAGCGCTCGCAGAAGTCCTCGAAGTCCGTGGCCACCCCCGCGTGCCCGGCCTCCATCCCCGTCATCGACAGGTTCTCGAACCCCGCACCCATCGAGGCACCGGCCGCGTCCCCCGACTCCCGCAACTCACCGATCGCCGCCCGCAGACCGTCCTGAACGTTCCTGACCGCCGCCGGCGAGACCTCAAGATCCCCGTCACCCGCCATCAGGCCGCCTCCCCGCCACCGGCGAGATCCACCGCACTGCCGTCGGGAACGATCCCCGCGACCGGCGGGAAGAACATCGACCCCTCCGCGTCCGCCACGTTCACGGCCACACCCGCCGGGCCCTCCGCCATCGGCACCACCGCGTCCACCAGCCGCGCACCCAGCACCGAGAGGAACTCCCACTCCCGGCCGGCGTCCGCCTCGCCGCGCGCCGCCGCGAACCGCCCCAGCGCCTCCTCGTCGGTGAACGCGTAGATCCAGCGGATGCCACCCGACACCGCCGACATCAGCCCGCCGTCGGCGCCGTCCTCGAGCGGGACGAGCAGCACCGCCCGCCGGAACTCACCCACCAGCCGGGCAGGATCACCTGATCCGCCCCGTATCGCGGCGATTTCCCTGGTCAGTTCCATGGCCCGCATCCCCTCCAGCGCCGGTCGGCGTACCCGGAAGAGACGCTATCGGGACCCCCGCCGGTTCTGTCCAGGGCCGCGGTGAGGCCTATGTCACCGGGCGATCAAGCGTGGTTGACCGGGAGGACGTCCGGGGAGAGGGTGCCGGCGCGGGCGGAGGCCGAGGTCATGCGCTTGCGGTGGTGGCGGCGGCAGAGGACCTCGTAGCCGATCTCCCCGGCCGGACGGTTCACGTCGCCGACGACGACCTGGGCGCCCTCGACGACCATCTCGCCGTCTATCGTGCGGGCGTTGTGCGTGGCCCGGGCGCCGCACCAGCACAGGGCCTCGACCTGGAGCTGCTCCAGGCGGTCCGCCAGCTCGATCAGCCGCTGGGAGCCCGGGAACAGCTTGGTGCGGAAGTCCGTGGTGATGCCGAAGGCGAAGACGTCCAGGCCGAGCTCGTCGACGATCCGGGCCAGCTGGTCGATCTGCTCCGGGGCCAGGAACTGGGCCTCGTCCACGATCACGTAGTCCGCCTTGCCGCCCTTCGAGAGCTGCGCGACGAGGTACGCGTACAGGTCCATGTCCTCCGGCGCCTCGACCGCCTCCGTCACCAGACCCAGCCGGGACGACAGCTTGCCCTCGCCCGCCCGGTCGTCCCGGGTGAAGATCACGCCCTGAAGACCCCGCGCGTCGCGGTTATGGGCAATCTGGAGCGCCAAAGTGCTCTTTCCGCAGTCCATCGTTCCGGAGAAGAACACCAGCTCGGGCATGGGGAGTACGGGGCCTTTCGGGCGAGGGGGAACAGCGGGGGAGGCGGGGGGGCGGGCGAGTGCGCGGGTGGGTCGTCAGGAGCGGATTTCGAGCAGCGGGACGAGCTGCTCGGCGGCGGTCATGGAACCGTGCATTCCGGTGAGTGCCGACTCATTGGGCTCGTTGCGCGAAGCGGTGATCGCGACATCGGCCTGGGCCGCGGCGACCACGTCGCCGATCCGGCCGAGGACCCGCTCGTCGCACTCCCCCGGCGCCCCGAACCAGCCCAGCTCCAGGGCCTCTTCGCGACTGGCGATCCAGAAGCGGTCGCCGAGCACCTCGCGCCACACGGTCAGGACGTCGGCCTCGGCGCCCGGTACGGCGTACACGTGCCGGGCCCGGCCCTCGCCGCCCAACAGGGCCACGCCCGCGCCGAGTTCCCAGTCGTCGTCGTAGTCGATGCGGGAGTCCTCGTCGAACGGGACGTCCACCATGCCGTGGTCGGCGGTCACGTACAGCGCGGTGCGCGGCGGGAGCTGCTCGGCGAGCCGCTGGACGAGCCGGTCCACGTACATGAGCTGGCCGCGCCACGCGTCGGAGTCGACGCCGTGCCGGTGCCCGGCCCCGTCGAGCTCGCTGTAGTACGTGTACACGAGCGAGCGGTCGCCGGCCGAGAGGCGCTCGGCCGCGAGGTCCATGCGCTCCTCGCCGGTCATCCGGCCGAGGAACGTGCCGCCGCTCAGCGCGACCTTGGTGAGCGGGGTGGTCTGGAACGCGGGCGAGGACACCTGCGCGGTGGCCACTCCGGCCGCGTCCGCCTGCTGGAAGACCGTCGGGTACGGCTGCCAGGGCTTGGGCGAGGTCCACGGGTACCAGCGGAGCTGGTTCATCAGTTCGCCGGTGGCCGGATTGCGCACGGCGTAGCCGGGCAGGCCGTGGCGCGCGGGCGGCAGGCCGGTGCCGACCGAGGCCAGCGAGGTGGCGGTGGTCGCCGGGAAGCCCGCGGTGATGGGCCGGCCGGTGCCGCCGCGCGAGCTGCCGAGCAGGGAGGTGAGGTACGGGGCCTCGTCCGGGTGGGCCTTGATCTGCTCCCAGCCCATGCCGTCGACGAGGAACACGCAGTTCCGGTCGGCCGGGGTCAGCTCGGTGATCACGGACTCGAAGCCGGCCACGCCCTGCCCCGCGACGAGGGTGGGCAGCAGGTCGGCGAGCGAGCCGACGCCGTACTCCGGTACGGGGGCGCCGGCGAGGTCCAGCAGTTCCGGCTCGTCCTGCCAGCTCTGCGCGGCGGAGTACGCCATCAGCGGGCGGGGCCGGCGGACGTGGCCGCCGTGGCCTCGGACAGGGCCTGGGCGAAGAGGAGGGTCTGGCGGACCGCCTCCGGGCCGTCGCCCGCCTCGCTGACGCGCAGGCTGAGGTCGTCGGCGGTGGAGTTGCCGGTGTAGCCGTGGTCGGAGTCGCAGTTGGGGTCGCCGCAGGCGGCGGGCTCCAGGTCGATGCGCGAGACCGCGCCCCAGCCGATGGTCAGGACCACTTCGCGGGGCAGGGTGCCGGGAGTGTAGGACTCGGGGTTGGCCACGACGCGGCTGAGCACCACGGAGGAGATGCCGGACAGCTTGACCGACTCGGTGGAGGTCGTCGCGTACGGCGACGGGGACCCGGCGTCGGCGGCCTGCTCGTCGGTGTGGCTCACGATGAAACGGTTGCCCGTGAGGACCAGCACGGTGACATGCCGGCGCACCTCGTTGGAGTCGAAGGTCGTCTCCTGGTGGACCAGGTAGGACGAGATCGGCTCGCCGCCCACCGCGGCCTCCACGGCCTCGGCCACGAGGGCCGGGTAGTAGCCGCTGCGCTCGATCGCCGTGCGCAGCCCCTGGGTCGTCGTACCGGATTTCGCCATGAGGTCCATCTTAAGGCCCGTACGGGGCACCCCGGCCGCCCCCGGCGCCCCCGGACTTCCCCGCCCCCGGCTCAGTAGCTGGGCAGGGTCCGCGGCCCGAGGTCGCCGCGGGCGGGCGGGTGGGCGACGCGGACGGTCGCGCTGAGCACGGACAGCCCGTCGGTAGCGACGACCACGGGCTCCAGGTCCACCCCGACCACCTCCGGGTGGTCGTCGACCAGCCGGGACAGGCGCAGGAGCAGCTCCTCCAGCGCGGGGGTGTCCACGGGGGCGCTTCCGCGCCATCCGAAGAGCAGCGGGGCGGCGCGGATGGACCGGATCAGGCCTGCCGCGTCCCGGTCGGTGGCGGGGACCAGCCGGTGCGAGGTGTCGCCGAGCAGTTCGGAGGCGACTCCGGCGAGCCCGAAGGAGAGGACGGCGCCGGCCGCGGGGTCGATGACGGAGCGGACGACGGTGTCGACGCCCCGGGGCACCATCGCCTGGACCACGGGGAGCAGCTCCTGTGGCTTGCCGAGCGCGTCGGTGAGCTCCTCGTAGGCGCGGCGCAGCCCGGCCTCGGTGGTGAGGTCGAGGCGTACGCCGCCCAGGTCGGCGCGGTGGCGCAGGTGGGCGGCGGTGGTCTTGAGCGCGACGGGGTAGCCGAGGACCCGGGCGGCGCGGGCGGCGGCGTCCGCGCTGGGGGCGGGGAGGGTGGGGTGCACCCGGATCCCGTAACGGGCGAGCAGCTCGCGGGCGTCGGGGTCCTCCAGGGTCAGGACCTCCCGCTCCCCCACGCCGGCCAGCAGCCGGGACACCTGGGCGGCGGCGCCGTTCTCGTCGATGTCCTCGTACTCGGGCACCTGCCCGGGTTCGGCGATGGTACGGCGCCACTGTCCGTACCGGACCGCCTCGGCGACCGCCTTCACGGCCCGCTCGGCGGCGGGATAGCTGGGAATCCGGCTCTCGCCCGGCGCGCGGGGCGCGGGGCGGGCGGCGGTGGCCGACGCGGGCGCGGGCGTCGTGGCCGGCGCGGGCGCGGGTGCGACCGCTCCGGGCAGCGGCGGCGTCGCCGGGCCGGTGGCCGCCGAGAGGGCCTCGGCCAGCGCGCCCAGCTCCACGTGGACCACGGCCACCGGCTTGCCCGGATGTTCCCGGGCCGCCGCGCGCAGGGCCTCCGCCAGGTCGTCCGCCAGTGCGTGCTCGCTCACCCAGGGGATCGCGGTGACGACCACGGCGTCGTTGTCCGGCGAGGCCAGCGCCGCGGCGACCGCGGCGCGGAAGTCCTCCGGCGAGGCCGCCGTCGTCAGGTCCAGCGGCGGGAGCGGGAGCAGCCCCTCCGTGAGGCAGGCGTCGTAGGTGAGCACCCCGAGCGACTCGGAGTTCCCGAGGATCGCCACCCGGGGACCGGCCGGCACGGGCTGCGAGGCCAGCAGCAGGCCGACGTCCACCAGCTCCGTCACCGTGTCGACCCTGATCACGCCGGCCTGGCGCAGCAGCGCCGACACCGTCGCCTCGGGCAGCCGGGTGCCGGGGACCACGTGTCCGGCGGGGGTGTGGCGGCCGCCCTTGGCGACGACCACCGGTTTGACGGCGGCCGTGCGCCGGGCGAGCCGGGTGAACTTCCTCGGGTTGCCCAGGGTCTCCAGGTACATCAGCGCGACGTCGGTCGCGGCGTCGTCGTACCAGTACTGGAGGATGTCGTTGCCCGAGACGTCCGCCCGGTTCCCGGCGGAGACGAAGGAGGACAGTCCCTCCCCGCGCCGCAGCAGCCCCGAGAGCAGCGCGATGCCGATCGCTCCGGACTGGGTGAACAGGCCGACCCGTCCCCGCACGGGGGCCGGGGCGGGGGCGAGCGAGGCGTTCAGCTCCACCTCGGGCGCGGTGTTGATCACCCCGAAGGCGTTGGGCCCGATGAGCCGCATCCCGTACGAGCGCACCTGCCGCACCAGTTCGCGCTGGCGGGCCAGGCCCTCGGCGCCGCTCTCCCCGTAACCGGCGGACAGCACCACCAGGCCCTGCACCCCGTGGTCGCCGCAGGCGGCCACCGCCTCCGGGACCCGGTCCGCCGGGACCGCGATCACCGCGAGGTCCACCGGGGCGCCGATGTCGCCGACCGCGCGGTAGGCCCGTACGCCGTCCAGCAGGTCGGCTCCGGCCGCCTCGTTGACGGCGTAGAGGTGGCCGTGGAAGCCGCCGTCGCGCAGGTTGCGCAGGGCGGCCGCGCCCACTCCCGCGCCGGAGCGGCTGACTCCGATCACGGCCACGGAGCCGGGGGCGAGCAGCCGCTGCACGGAGCGGGCTTCGGCGCGCTGTTCGCGGGCACGCTGGACGGCGAGGGATTCGGCGGTGGGTTCGAGGTCGAGGGTGAGGTGGACGGAGCCGTCCTCGAAGCTGCGCTTCTGCTGGTAGCCGACGTCCGTGAACACCTTGATCATCTTGGTGTTGGCGGGCAGCACCTCGGCGACGAAGCGGCGGATTCCGCGCTCGCGCGCCACCGCGCCGATGTGTTCGAGCAGCGCGGAGGCCACGCCGCGCCCCTGGTGGGCGTCCTGGACGAGGAAGGCGACCTCGGCCTCGTCGGAGGGCCCGGTGGCCGAACGCCCGTCGGCACCGATCCGGTCGAAGCGGACGGTGGCGATGAACTCGCCGCCGATCGTCGCGGCGAGGCCGACGCGGTCCACGTAGTCGTGGTGCGTGAAGCGGCGCACGTCGCGGGCGGAGAGGCGGGGGTAGGGGGCGAAGAACCGGTAGTACTTCGACTCGTCGGAGACCTGCTCGTAGAAGCTGACCAGCCGGCCGGCGTCGTCGGTGGTGATGGGCCGGATCCGGGCGGTTCCGCCGTCGCGCAGGACGACGTCCGCTTCCCAGTGGTCCGGGTACGAGGGGTCCGACTCGGTGGTCATGGGGCCACTTTAGGGCGTGCCACGGTTCGAGTGGCCCGGGCGCGGCGCATCGGGCAAGCCGTCATGGATCAGGGCAAGCTGGGACAGGTCGAACGGCGGCACATTCGGGCCGAAGGTCGGTTCGACCATTCCGGACGTCGTGAGAGACTGGTCTAGACAACCGTAAGAACCTGAAGGGCATCACCATGGCAGAGCGCCGCGTCAACGTCGGGTGGGCCGAGGGCCTGCACGCTCGTCCCGCCTCGATCTTCGTCCGCGCGACGACCGCTTCCGGCGTCCCGGTGACCATCGCGAAGGCCGGCGGCGACCCCGTCAACGCCGCCTCCATGCTGGCGGTCCTGGGCCTGGGCGCCCAGGGCGGCGAGGAGATCGTGCTCACGTCCGAGGCCGACGGCGCCGAGGCCGCGCTGGACCGCCTCGCGAAGCTGGTCGCCGAGGGCCTCGACGAGCTCCCCGAGACCGTCTGACCCTTCGGGTTCGCCCGTACGACCCGTACGGCCCGTACGCAGAAGCGGGGGGGGCCCCCCCCCCCCCGGGGGCGAGGCGGACGCGGGGCGCGGAGGGGGGGGGGGGCGGGGGGGGTCGCGCCCGCGCGGGGCGGGGGGCCCCCC
>NZ_JBSGWY010000040.1:7239-74980 GCF_053609145.1 Streptomyces sp. NPDC054961
TTTTTTTTATTTCCCACGCCGCGGCAGCCCTGCGCCGGCTGGGGTCCCCCGCCACGCCGGGGGGGGCCCCCCCCGGTCCCGCGGGGCCCCGCCCCCCGGGGGGGGGGCAACGGCTTCTTCGCGCTCCGTGCGGCGGGGAGCGGCGGACGGAGACGGCCACGGGGTGACGGAGCCCGCCGCGACGAGCGGCGCGGCCCTGCGCGGCGCGGCGCGGTAGCGAGCGGCTCGGACATCAGCGGCACGGAAATCAGCGCCACGACAAATCCGGCGCGCCCCTGACCGACCCACCCGGAATTACGCACGGGAATTCCGGACGACGGACCGGCCGCGCGCGTATGCGAATGACATCGCCCCCGATATCGCCGGGCGCCGCGCGAATACCAGACCTTTGTATACGGGGTTTGTTAATGCGGACCGCTCGCCATGTTTACGGCAGGTTGCAAAGTCCTCACCCGGAGCCGGTGGGCCCCCGCCGCCCGGTCCACGTGGACGGCGGTCAGCGCCCGGGCCCGCTCGGCGTCGCCCCGGGCCACCGCGTCCACGATCGTGCCGTGCTCCGCCCAGGACTCCACGGGCCGCACCGGGGCTTCCACCACGTACATCCACGCCACCTTGTGGCGCATCTGGGTGAGCAGCGCGATCAGGCCGGGACTGTCGGAGGCCTGGGCGAGCGTCTCGTGGAACCAGCCGCCCAGGGAGCGCAGGTCCTCCCCCTGCCCCTTCCTGGCCCGCTCCTGCCCCAGCCTGACCAGCCCCCGCAGCACTTTGAGGTGGGCCTCGCTGCGCCGCCGGGCCGCCCGTGCGGCCGCCAGCGGCTCCAGCAGCATCCGCAGCTCCAGGAGGTCCGCGGCCTCCCGCTCGGTCGGCTCCGCCACGCAGGCGCCCGCGTGCCGCCGGGTGGTGACGAAGCCCTCCGACTCCAGCGTGCGCAGCGCCTCGCGCACCGGGACGCGCGAGACTCCGTACCGGCGGGCCAGCACCTCTTCGGTCAGCCGGGCGCCGGGCCCGAACACGCCGGAGACGATGTCGTCGCGAATTGCTGTGCATACCGTGTGCGCGGGAATACGCAAGACCGGACCTCCGCCTTTTTCGTATGGCTGTGCGCGCTGCGATTCTATTGCAACACACGATAATTTCCGAGGACGGCCGGAAATACGAAACATTCACACGCATCCGAGGCCCGCACCTCGGAGGCGGTCCGCGCGGACCGACGCACGAAGGCCCCGGCTCGAGGAGAGCCGGGGCCTTCGGGAAGACGTGCGGTGCGGCGGCCGGCCGGGCGGCGGACCGCCGGGACCGACCGGTGCGGACCGGTCAGACGTTGACGCCGTGCGAGCGCAGGTACGCGATCGGGTCGATGTCCGAGCCGTAGTCGGCGCCGGTACGGGCTTCGAAGTGCAGGTGCGGGCCGCTGGAGTTGCCCGTGGAGCCCGACAGGCCGATCTTCTGGCCCGGGGTGACCTGCTGGCCGACGGAGACGCTCAGCGAGCTCATGTGGCCGTACTGGGTGTACGTGCCGTCGGCGTGCTTGATGACGACGTTGTTGCCGTACGCGCCGCCCCAGCCCGCCTCGACCACGGTGCCCATGCCGACCGCGTGGACCTCGGTGCCGGAGGAGGCGTGGAAGTCGATGCCGGTGTGGCTGCCGGAGGACCACATGCCGCCGCCCGCGTGGTACTGGGTGCTGACGTAGGACTCCGCGAGCGGGGACACGAAGGTGTTGAGGCGCTTGCGCTCCTCCTCGCGGGCCGCACGCTCGGCGGCCTCGCGCTCGGCCTTGGCCCGCGCCTCGGCCTTCACCTTGGCCTCTGCCGCCCGCTGCTTCGCGTCGGCCTCGGCCTGCGCCTTGGCGGCGGCGGCCTCGGCGGCCCGCTGCTGGGAGGCGGCCTGGGCCTGGATCTCACCCTCGAGCTCGTCGGCCACGACGATGGTGTTCATGCCGGTGTCCTCGACGGAGGGGGCCTTGTCCGCGGCGAACGCGGGGCCGGCCAGCGAGCCGACGACACCCGTGGTGGCGAGGGCCGCGATGCCGGCGTAACCGGCGGTCCTGCGGCTCAGACGACTGGAACCGCGGTGCTTGCCGGACCCGGCGGTACGACTGCCAAACGCCATGAAGGGGCTGATCCTTTCCTTCCCTCTCGCCTACCGGGTTAGCTGACGGGTTCGGAGCAGGAAGGTCTCCTACGGGCCTCCACTTGCGAGGCGGCCCGATTCACCCCAGGGACACATGTGGGTCCCCGGCTCCCCAGGCTCGCGCCTGACGGGGACTCGGCGATCGCTGCCCGGTGCCGCGGATGCGGCGGTTACCACTGACGGACAGCACGCCTGACGCTAGGCGGATCATCAGTCAATCGCCAAACAGACGCGCCTTTTTGTTGCGTTCGCCACACCGCATACAAGCAACCACACCACTAAACGGACAAAAGGGGCCCCGGCGACAAGTCGCCGGAACCCCTTGGGCGTCAGCTCAGTTGGTCACCACGGTCACCTCGCCGATACCGAGGGCGCGCACCGGCTCCTCGATCTGCGAGGCGTCACCCACCAGGACCGTGACCAGGCGGTTCACCGGGAACGCGCTGACGACCGCCGAAGTGGCCTCCACCGTCCCGGTTTCGGCGAGCCGCGCGTACAACTGCGCCTGGTAGTCGTCCGGCAGCTCCTGCTCGACCTGATCGGCGAGGGTGCCCGCGACCGAGGCGGCCGTCTCGAACTTCAGCGGGGCCACGCCCACCAAGTTCTGCACCGCCACGTCCCGTTCGGCATCGGTCAGGCCGCCCTCCGCGAGGGTGCGCAGCACCTTCCAGAGGTCCTCCAGCGCCGGGCCGGTGTTCGGGGTGTCCACCGAACCGCTGATGGCGAGCATCGAGGCGCCCTTGCCGTCGGCGGTGGAGCGCAGCACCTGGCCGAAGGCGCGCACGCCGTACGTGTACCCCTTCTCCTCGCGCAGCACCTTGTCCAGGCGCGAGGTGAGGGTGCCGCCCAGGCAGTACGTGCCGAGGACCTGGGGCGCCCAGACGCGGTCGTGCCGGTCCGGCCCGATACGGCCGATCAGCAGCTGGGTCTGGACCGCGCCGGGCCGGTCCACGATGACCACGCGGCCGGTGTCGTCGGCGGTGACCGGCGGGACCGGGCGCGGCTCGCTGGTGTCACCGGTCCAGGCGCCCAGGGTGTCCGCGAGGACGGCGTCGAGGTCGATGCCGGTCAGGTCGCCGACGACCACCGCGGTGGCGGTGGCGGGGCGTACGTGGGCCTCGTAGAAGGCCCGTACGGCGCCGGAGTCGATGCGGGAGACCGTCTCCTCGGTGCCCTGGCGGGGGCGGGACATCCGCAGGCTCGCCGGGAACAGCTCCTGCGAGAGCTGCTTGGCGGCGCGGCGCTGGGGGTTGGCCAGCTCGTGCGGGATCTCGTCGAGCCGGTTGCGCACCAGGCGGCCGACCTCGGCGTCGGCGAAGGCCGGCGCGATCAGCGCCTCGGCGACCAGGCCGAGCGCCTTGTGCAGCCGCGACGCGGGGACCTCCAGGGAGACCCGCAGGCCCGGGTGGTCGGCGTGCGCGTCGAGGGTGGCCCCGCAGCGGTCGAGCTCGGCCGCGAACTCCTCGGCGGAGTGCTTGTCGGTGCCCTCGGCCAGCGCGCGGGCCATGATGGTAGCCACGCCGTCGAGGCCCTCGGGCTCCGCGTCCAGCGGGGCGGCGAGGTTGATCTCGACCGCGACGACCTGCTGCCCCGGGCGGTGGCAGCGCAGCAGGGTCAGGCCGTTGGCCAGGACCCCGCGGTCGGGGGCCGGGAAGGCCCACGGCTGCGGCTCGCCGGCCTGGGGGCGCGGGTGGAAGGTCATCGTGACGGCTGCGGTGTCGCTCACTGCTCCGCCCCTTCGTTCTCGTCGCCGTTCCCGGCGCTCTCGTCGGTGTCGTCCGGCCCGTCGGTCCCGTCCGCCGCGATCGGCTCGTACACGAGCACCGCGCGGTTGTCCGGGCGCAGTCGGGCCGCGGCCACGGCCTGCACCTCCTCGGCGGTGACGTCGAGGACGCGCTGGACGGCGGTCAGGGCCAGCTGCGGGTCGCCGAACAGCACCGCGAAGCGGCACAGTTCGTCGGCGCGGCCGGACACCGTGCTCAGCCGGTCCAGCCACTCGCGCTCCAGCTGGGCCTGCGCGCGTTCCATCTCCTCCGCGGTCGGGCCCTCGGCGGCGAACCGCGCGAGCTCCTCGTCGACGGCGGCCTCGATGTCGGGCACCTCGACCCCGCTGGAGGTCTTGACGTCCAGCCAGCCGAGGGAGGGGGCGCCGGCCAGGCGCAGCATCCCGAAGCTGGCCGCGACGGCGCTCTGGTCGCGCCGTACCAGGCGGTTGTGCAGACGGGAGGAGTCTCCGCTGCCCAGGATGGTCAGCGCCACGTCGGCGGCGTCGCACGCGCGGGTGCCGTCGTGCGGGAGCCGGTAGGCGGCCATCAGCGCGCGGGCCGGGACCTCTTCGACGATCTCCTCGCGGAGCTGCCCGCCCATGATGTCGGGGAGCGAGCCGTCGCGCGGCGGCTGCTTGCCGTCGTGGGCGGGGATGGTGCCGAAGTACTTCTCGATCCAGGCGAGCGTCCGCTCCGGGTCGATGTCGCCGACGACCGACAGCACCGCGTTGTTGGGCGCGTAGTACGTGCGGAAGAAGGTGCGCGCGTCCTCGAGGGACGCGGCGTCCAGGTCGGCCATCGAGCCGATCGGGGTGTGGTGGTACGGGTGCCCGTCCGGGTACGCCAGGGCCGTCAGCTTCTCGAAGGCCGTGCCGTACGGGACGTTGTCGTACCGCTGGCGGCGCTCGTTCTTGACGACGTCGCGCTGGTTCTCCATGGACTCGTCGTCCAGGGCGGCCAGCAGCGAGCCCATCCGGTCCGCCTCCAGCCAGAGCGCGAGCTCCAGCTGGTGCGTCGGCATCGTCTCGAAGTAGTTGGTGCGCTCGAAGCTGGTGGTGCCGTTGAGGGAGCCGCCGGCGCCCTGGACCAGCTCGAAGTGGTCGTTGCCGGAGACGTTCGCCGAGCCCTGGAACATCAGGTGCTCGAAGAGGTGAGCCAGGCCGGTACGCCCCTTGACTTCGTGGCGCGAGCCGACGTCGTACCAGAGGCAGACCGCGGCGACCGGGGTCAGGTGGTCCTCGGACAGCACCACGCGCAGGCCGTTGGCCAGCCTGTGCTCGGTCGCTGTGAGGCCGCCGGAGCCGGCCTGGGCTGTGGCCGTGTGACCCATGGGCATGTGGTCCCTTCGATCGCGATGCAGAGATTCCTGTCAGACCTGCCACTGTATGCAAGCGTGTCGGCGACCGGAGAAGTTCCCGGCCCACTCCTGGGTCGGAGTCGGCGTTGTCGGTGCCTCGGGCCACAATGGTCCGCGTCACCCGTGTACGCATACCAGCCAGACCCCGCCCAGAGCACCGCCCGGCCCCGCCGGACCCGGGTGCACCCGCGCACCACCTCCGTACGAGACTCGTACGGAGCACCAGCCCCACCCGTGAGAGCCCAGCTCATCCCGATTCTTGGTTAAGGAGCCGCGCAGCGATGGCCCGCCGCAGCACGAAGACCCCGCCGCCGGAGGATTTCGAGGAGAAGATCCTCGACATCGACGTCGTCGACGAAATGCAGGGCTCCTTCCTCGAGTACGCGTACTCGGTGATCTACTCCCGCGCCCTGCCCGACGCACGCGACGGCATGAAGCCGGTGCACCGGCGCATCGTCTACCAGATGAACGAGATGGGCCTGCGCCCCGACCGCGGGTACGTGAAGTGCGCCCGCGTCGTCGGCGAGGTCATGGGCAAGCTGCACCCGCACGGCGACGCGTCGATCTACGACGCCCTCGTCCGCATGGCGCAGCCCTTCTCGATGCGCCTCCCCCTGGTGGACGGCCACGGCAACTTCGGCTCGCTCGGCAACGACGACCCGCCGGCCGCGATGCGTTACACCGAGTCCAGGATGGCCGACGCCGCCTCGCTGATGACGGAGTCGATCGACGAGAACACCGTCGACTTCAACGCGAACTACGACGGCCAGGAGCAGGAGCCCGGCGTACTGCCCGCGGCGTACCCGAACCTGCTGGTCAACGGCGCGTCCGGGATCGCGGTCGGCATGGCCACCAACATGGCCCCGCACAACCTCGGCGAGGTCATCGCGGCCGCCCGCCACCTGATCCGCTACCCGGAGGCGGATCTGGAGGCGCTGATGCGCTTCGTGCCGGGTCCCGACCTGCCCACCGGCGGCCGGATCGTGGGCCTCGCGGGCATCAAGGACGCCTACGAGAACGGGCGCGGCACTTTCAAGATCCGCGCGACCGTGGCCCTGGAGGACGTGACCCCGCGCCGCAAGGGCCTGGTCGTCACCGAACTGCCCTTCACGGTCGGCCCCGAGAAGGTCATCGCGAAGATCAAGGACCTGGTCGGCGCGAAGAAGCTCCAGGGCATCGCGGACGTCAAGGACCTCACCGACCGCTCGCACGGCCTGCGCCTGGTCATCGAGATCAAGAACGGTTTCCACCCCGAGGCCGTGCTGGAGCAGCTGTACAAGCTGACGCCGATGGAGGAGTCCTTCGGCATCAACAACGTCGCGCTGGTCGACGGACAGCCGCTGACGCTGGGCCTCAAGGAGCTGCTGGAGGTCTACCTCGACCACCGCTTCGAGGTCGTCCGGCGCCGCAGCGAGTTCCGCCGGGGCAAGCGCCGCGACCGGCTGCACCTGGTCGAGGGCCTCTTGGTGGCCCTGGTCGACATCGACGAGGTCATCCGGATCATCCGGGACAGCGACAACTCCGCCCAGGCCAAGGAGCGCCTGATGGAGCGCTTCTCGCTGAGCGAGATCCAGACCCAGTACATCCTGGACACCCCGCTGCGCCGGCTCACCCGCTTCGACCGGATCGAGCTGGAGTCCGAGCGCGACCGGCTGGCCGGCGAGATCGACGAGCTGACCGGGATCCTGGACTCCGACGCCGAGCTGCGCAAGCTGGTCTCGGCCGAACTGGCCGCGGTCTCGAAGAAGTTCGGCACGGAGCGTCGTACGGTGCTGCTGGAATCGGCGGGGACGCCGGTCGCGGCGGTGCCGCTGGAGGTCGCGGACACCCCGTGCCGGGTGCTGCTCTCCTCCACCGGCCTGCTGGCCCGCACGCCCAACGCCGACCCGCTCCCCGAGGAGGAGGGCGGCGCCCGCGCCAAGCACGACCTGGTCGTCTCGCAGGTCGCGGCGACCGCGCGGGCCGACATCGGCGTGGTCACCTCGTACGGGCGGCTCCTGCGGCTGTCGGTGATCGATCTGCCGCAGCTGCCGGACACCCACGCCGCGCCGAACCTGGCGGGCGGCGCCCCGGTCTCGGAGTTCCTCTCCGGGCTGGAGGCGGACGAGAAGGTCGTCTGCCTGACCTCGCTGGACGAATCGGGGCAGGGCCTGGCGCTCGGCACCGAGCAGGGCGTGGTCAAGCGGGTCGTGCCGGACTACCCGGCCAACAAGGACGAGCTCGAGGTCATCACGCTCAAGGACGGCGACCGGATCATCGGCGCGGTCGAGCTGCGCACGGGCGAGGAGGACCTGGTCTTCATCACCGACGACGCCCAGCTGCTGCGCTATCCGGCGGCCCAGGTGCGCCCGCAGGGCCGTCCCGCGGGCGGCATGGCGGGCATCAAGCTCGCGGACAACGCCAAGGTGATCCACTTCTCGGCGGTGGACCCGGCGCGCGACGCGGTGGTGTTCACGGTGGCGGGCTCGCAGGGGACGCTGGACGACTCGATGCTGTCCGGGAAGCTGACCCCGTTCGACCAGTACCCGCGCAAGGGCCGGGCCACCGGCGGCGTGCGCTGCCAGCGCTTCCTCAAGGGCGAGGACCTGCTGGTCCTGGCCTGGGCGGGCGGCTCGCCCGCCCGCGCGGCCGCGGCGAACGGCACCCCGGCGGAGCTGCTCGCCGTGGACCCGCGCCGGGACGGTTCGGGTACGGCACTGCCGGCCGCCGTCGCGGCGCTGGCGGGGTCCGCGCTGTAGCGGGTACGAGGTCATTCGGGTGGTACGTCCTGGGGACGTACCACCCGAATGGCGACTAGTGTTTTCCCTCTTGGCACTGTCGGGTGGGGCGGGGAGACACAGAACTGATGAGTCGTCGGGCGGACGGATCGATCAGGGACTGGGCCGAGGCCCAGCGCAGGACACAGCAGACGCAGCTGAGCCGGCAGCGAGAGGCGGAACATCCTCAGCGGCCCTACGAACGTGGCGTGGTCCGGGGCCAGCGCGAGCAGCAGGCGGCCGACCGCCAGCACCGCGAGGCCGAGGCGCGACGGCGTTCCGCGCAGCTCGACGCCGAGGTCGCCGCCCTGCAGGTCCTGCTGGTCACGGGGTGCCAGGCCCCCGCGTTCCGGACGGCGGCCATGGTCCGCCCCGAGCAGGTGGAACCGTTCGCCCCGGGCGCCCTGGCGCAGCCGGTGCCCCTGCCGCGCATCGAGCAGTTCCAGCACCAGAGCAGCGGCTGGACCCTCGGCTCGGGCCAGCGGGCCCAGGCGGAACGGGACGCGCACGCCCGGTACACCGCCGCCTGGCAGGCCGCGCACGCGGCGGAGGCGCAGCGGCAGCAGCAACTGGCCGCGTACCGAAGGCAGTACGACACCTGGGCCGCGGAGCAGCTCGCCGCGATCCGGGCGCACAACGGCGGCCTCTCCGAACTGACCGCGGCGCTGCGCGCCGGCGACCCCGAGGCGGTGGTGGAGTACTTCTCGGCCGCCCTGTACGTCTCGACGGCCTGGGCCGAGGCCTTCCCCCGGCAGGTGGCGGCGGCCTACGACCCGACGGCGCGCCAGCTGGTGCTCGACTGGGAACTGCCCGGGTACGCGGTGGTGCCGGAGGCCCGGTCGGTCCAGTACCTGCCGAGTACGGGCCAGTACAAGGTGAAGCCCCGCCCGGCCACGGAGCGACGGGCGCTGTACCGGGACCTGCTGGCGCAGTGCGTGCTGCTGGTGCTGCGCGAGCTGTACGCGGCGGACGAGTTCGGCGTACTGGACTCGGTCCTGGTCAACGGGTTCGTGGACTGCCCCGATCCGGTGACGGGACAGGAGGCGCGGTTCGTGCTCGCCACGGTGTCGGCGGCGCGCACCACGTTCGAGGGACTGCGGCTGGAGCAGGTCAGCGCGGTGGACTGTCTCGTGGAGGGGTTGCGCGGACAGCTCTCGGCCCGGCCCGACCAGCTGACCGCGGTGCGCCCCGGTCGGCGGCCCGGCGAGGTCGGCGCGGTCATCAGCCACGGCGGGCACGCGGCCGGCGGCGAGGAGGAACCGGACCTCTTCGCGATGGACCCGATCGCCTTCGAGAACCTGGTGGCCGAGCTGTTCCGGGCGATGGGCATGGAGGCGGTGACCACGCAGCGGTCGGGTGACGGCGGCGTCGACGTCGAGGCGCTGGACCCGGCTCCGATCCGGGGCGGGCGGATCGTGGTGCAGGTCAAGCGCTACCGGAACACGGTCCCGCCGACGGCGGTGCGGGACCTGTACGGCACGGTTCAGGACCGGGGCGCGAACAAGGGGGTGCTCGTCACCACGGCGACCTTCGGACCCGGGTCATACACCTTTGCCAACGGCAAGCCCCTGGAGTTGGTTCCCGGCGCCGAACTCGTCGACCTGCTCCACCTGCACGGGCTGCGCGGGCGCCTCGGCGGGGGCTCCGCCGACGCCGCGCCGGCTCCGGTGCCCGCGCGGCCGGCGGCCGAGCCGGAGCCCTCCGCCGAGCGGAACGTGCTCGGCATGTCCTGGTCGGGATCGGTCGCGCTGGACGTGTGCGCGCTGGTCTGCGAGGGCAACCGGGTGCTGAGCGAGGACCACTTCGTGTTCTTCAACAACCACCGCACGCCCGATGGTTCGGTCCGCACGCACACGCACGCGGCGCCCGACAAGGCGGCGCTGCTGGTCGCCTTCGACGCCCTGCCACAGCCCGCCGACCGGCTGGTCCTCGTGGCCGCGATCGACCCGGAGGTCAATCCGGACGCCGACCTGGCGGGCTTCACGGACGCCCGGATCCGGCTGCTCGACACCGAGGGCGGGGAGCTGGGCCAGCTGGAGGTCTCCGACGGCCGCGCCGGCGAGACCGCTCTGGTCCTCGGCTCCTTCCGGCGCCGTCCCGGCGGCGACTGGGACTTCGTCCTCGGCGGCAAGGGCTACCGGGGCGGCCTGGAATCCCTGCTCGGCGACTTCGGCATCGAGGTCGCCTGACGGGCCCGGAGGGAACGCCCGCCTAGAAGTCCTCGGGATCGGTCGCGGCTCCGGGATCCGTGTCGGGATCGGTCTCCGGATCGGATTCCGGATCGGTCTCCGGCTCCGGATCGGCGCCGGGACCGGCCTCGGAGGCCGGGGACGGCGGGCGGTGGACGTAGCGCAGGACCCCCCACATGCTCTCCGGCCCGGCGTCCTGCGGCTCCGGTGCGCGACAGGCTTCCAGCTCGCGCAGGAGGGCCGGGCCGTCGGTGCCCGACCCGATGAGGACCAACTGCGTCCGGCGCGCCTCGCCCCGGCCCCACGGCTGCGGGGCGAAGCGGAGGAAGCGGCCGACCGCGTGGACCTCGTAGCGCTCCCGGTGACCGGGGACGCCGAAGTGGACGAAACCCTTGATCCGGTAGAGGCCGGCCGGGCGCTGGTCGAGGAACCGCATGAATCGGCGCGGGTCGAGGGCCTGCTCGGACACGAACTCCGTGCTCTGGTAGGCCGCGTGGGCGTGCTGTCCGCAATCGCCCTCGTGAGCGTGGCCGTCGTGTCCTTCGTGGCCGTCCTGCTCGCCGGGTCCCCGGAGGGCGTGTGCCTGCGCCAGCAGGTCCTCGAAGGACAACTGGCCGCGCGTCTCGGTCCACGGGCGGCGGTCGAAGAGCAGTTCCGGGTCGATCCGCCCGTGGTCGGCGCCGACGACCGGGATGCCGGGGGCGCAGAGCCCGGCGAGCACGCGCTCGATCCGGGTCCGTTCGGCGGCGTCGACGCGGTCGGTCTTGTTCAGCACCACCAGGTCCGCGACGGCCAGATGCCGGTCGGTCTCGGGGTGCGCGGCCCGGGTCGCGTCGAACTCCGCCGCGTCGACGATCTGCACCATTCCGCCGTAGCGGACGGCCGGGCTCTCGTTGTCGACGAGCATCTTGACCATCTCCTGCGGCTCCGCCAGCCCGCTCGCCTCGATGACGATCACGTCGATGCGGTGGACGGGGTCGGCGAGCTTCGCCAGGTACGCGTCGAGCTCGCTGCCGTCCACCGCGCAGCACAGGCAGCCGCCGCCGAGGGAGACCATCGAGTCCCCGACCTGGCCGGCCACCGACATCGCGTCGATCTCGATGGAGCCGAAGTCGTTGACGACCACCCCGATCCGGGTCCCTCCCCGGTTGCCGAGGAGGTGGTTGAGGACGGTCGTCTTGCCGGATCCGAGGAATCCGGCGAGGACGACGACAGGGATGCTGTTCACCCGCCCGATGGTAGTCAGCGCAGGACGGGAACCGGATGGGGCGGGGTCGGGCCGGTGTAGCGGGCGGCCGGGCGGATGATCTTCGAGTCGGCGGCCTGTTCGAGGACGTTCGCGCTCCAGCCGACCACCCGGGCCGCGCAGAAGGTCGGGGTGAACATCTCGCGCGGCAGCCCGCACAGCTCCATGACCACGCCCGCGTAGAACTCCACGTTGGTGTGCAGCTCGCGGCCCGGCTTCAGCTCGGCGAGGAGCTCCTCGACGTGCCGCTCCACCTCCACGGCGAAGTCGACGAGCGGGCCGCCGAACCCCTGGGCGATGTCGCGCAGCATGCGCGAGCGCGGGTCCTCGGTGCGGTACACCGGGTGCCCGAAGCCCATGATCCGGTCGCCCGCGAGCACCCGCTCGCGGATCCACGGGTCGATCCGGTCCGCCGTGCCGATGGCGTCCAGGGTGTCCAGCGCCCGGCTGGGAGCGCCGCCGTGCAGCGGGCCGGAGAGCGCGCCTATCGCCCCGGTGAGGCAGGCCGCGACGTCCGCGCCGGTCGAGGCGATCACGCGGGCGGTGAAGGTGGAGGCGTTGAAACCGTGGTCGACCGTGGCGATCAGGTACCGCTCGACCGCGCGCGCCCTGACCGGGTCGGGCTCCTGCCCGGTCAGCATGAAGAGGTAGTTGGCGGCATACGGGAGGTCCTCGCGCGGCTCCACCGGCTCCAGTCCCTGCCCGAGCCGGTACAGGGCGGTGAGCAGGGTCGGTACGGCGGCGCAGGCGGCCAGCGCGTCGGCGGCCCGGCGCTCGGGGCCGAGGTCGTAGACCGGGCGGAATCCCGCGGCGGCGCCGAGCAGGGAGAGCGCCGTGCGCAGACCGGCGAGCGGCCCGGAGAGCGCGGTGGCACGGGCCAGCGCGGGCAGGGCGTCCCGGACCTCGTCGGGGAGCCGGCGCAGCGGGGCGATCTCGGCGGCGAAGGCGGCGCGTTCGGCGGCGTCGGCCGGCAGTGCGCCGCGGAACATCAGGTGCCAGACGTCCTCGAAGGTGCGGTGCTCGGCGAGCTCCACGGCCGAGTACTGGCGGTAGTGGTAGAAGCCCTCGCGGCCTCGGACGTCACCGAGCCGGGTGTCGGTGACCACGACTCCCGCGAGGCCTCGGGGGGTTTCGGAGGGTACGGCGGTGGTGTTCATGTCTCGACCATCGATGATGGATTCAATCCTTGTCAATATTGATTCAATCAACCTCTATAGGGTGTGCGTCATGAATGAGGAGTCCGGCGAGTCCGGCCAGCGAAGGCTCAGCACCCAGGAGGCGGCCCACCTGCTCGGCGTGAAGCCCGCCACCGTCTACGCCTACGTCAGCCGGGGGCAGCTCACCAGCCGCCGCGACGCGGTGGGACGCGGGAGCAGCTTCGACGCCCGCGAGGTGGAGGCCCTGGCCCGGCGCAGCCGGCGCGAGGCGGCCGTCCCCGCGGGTTCCGCCGGGGAGCTCTCCGTCCGTACCTCGCTCACGCTCATCGAGTCCGACCGCTACTACTTCCGCGGGGTGGACGCGGTGGAGCTGTCCTCGCGGCACCGCTACGAGGAGGTCGCCGAGTGGCTGTGGACGGGGACCCTGGTGCGCGGGGCGCGCTTCACCGCTCATCCGGAGGCCCTCGCCGCGGCCCGGCGGGCGGTCGCCGCGCTGCCCCCGCACAGTGGTCCGGTCGACCGGTTGCGGGTGGCCGTCGCCGCCGCCGCGGTCGCGGACCCGTTGCGCTTCGACCTCTCCGAGCCCGCGGTCCTGGACTCCGCGCGCTCCTTGATCCCCACCCTGGTCGGCGCCCTGCCCGAAGTGGGCCCGTCACCGTGGGGCGGGGACGGCAGGCTGGCCCGGCAGCTGTGGCCGCGGCTCTCTCCCCTGGAGCCGGATCCGGACGCGCTGGCCGTGCTCGACCTGGCGCTGGCGCTGCTCACCGACCACGATCTGGCCGCCTCGACCCTGGCCGTACGGGTCGCGGCGTCGGCGCGCGCGCACCCGTACGCCGCGGTGTCGGCCGGGCTCGGCGCGCTCGAGGGCCCGCTGCACGGAGCCGCGGGCCGGCTCGCGCACCGGATGCTGGTGGAGGTGCTGGAACGGGGCGGGGCGGCGCCCGTGGTCGCGGAGTACCTGCGCGCCGGGCGCCGGGTACCAGGGCTCGGACACCGGCTGTACGCGGGCGAGGACCCCCGTGCCGCGGCTCTGTTCGCACGGCTGGAGCCGCTGCCCCAGGCCGGTCCGGCCCTGGAGGCGGCGCGCGAGGTGGCCGGGTTGACGGCCCGGCACGGCGGCGGCCCGTACCCCAATGTGGACCTGGCGCTGGCGGTGCTGACGGTGTCCTTCGGGATGGCGCCGGAGGCCGGGGAGACCGTCTTCGCGGTGGCCCGCACGGCCGGGTGGATCGCGCACGCGCTCGAGGAGTACCAGGAGCGCCCGCTGCGGATGCGGCCGAGCGGGCAGTACCACGGGCCCCGCCCGCCACAGCCGATGCCGTGACGGGCGGGGGTCGTCCGGGCCGCCCGGGGCCTCCGGGCCGCCCGGGCCGTCCGGGGAGGACGAGGGGGGTGTGCCGGGCCCCGATCAGCCGGCGTAGGCCTCCAGCTCGCCGAGCTGCCCGGCCGGCCAGCCGGTGTTGCCGGTGACGCTCAGCCGCAGATGGCGCAGGTGCGTGCCGTCCGGGAGGGTGAGGGTGACCCGGTTGCCGGCCGCCGGGTCGAAGCGGTAGCCCTGGGAGGCGACGACGGTGGTGAAGTTCGAGCCGTCGGCGCTGCCGAGGACGGAGAGGGTCTGGGTCCTGGCCGCCCAGGCGGACGGCGGCGGCAGCTTCAGGACCAGGCGCTTGACGGCCGTCGTGGCGCCGAGATCGACCGTGACCGACTGCGGGAAGGCGTTGTTGCCGCTCTCCCAGTAGCTGTTCGGGTCGCCGTCGACCGCCTTCGCCGCGTCGTAGCCCTGGGTGTGCGAGGACTCGGAGACCGGCCGGCCCTGGGCGAGGTTCCGCGTGGGGTCGGGGGTCGGCGTGGGGGTGGGGGTCGGGGTGGGGGTCGGGGTGGGGGTGTGAGTCGGGGTGGGGGTCGGCGTCGGCGTCGGGCTCGGAGTCGGCGTCGGGTCGGGACCCGGCTGGTCGCTTGCCGGCGGGAACGGTCCGCAGTAGGTGTTCGGCAGCTTGGTGTTCCAGCCGGAGTTCCCACTGCCCTGCGTCAGCTTCAACTGCGCGCCCAGGCAGCTGTACACGGGCTCGGTGAAGCCGATCCGGGTGGCCCTGACCTTGCTCATCGACAGCTCGGCCGGGTCGTTGAACTGGAGGGCGAAGGTCCCGGTCTTGTCGATGTTGACGTTGTCGAAGTGGACGCCCTTCGTGCTGCCCGACACGAAGTGCACGGCCGCGTACGAGCTGTCCAGGATGTCGCTGTCGGTCACGTTGATCGTGGCCTTGTCGATGGAGCCCGACCGGCTGTCGAACCACACCGCGCCGATCGGGAAGTTCCACCCGTAGTCGGTGTTCCCGGTCCGGATCAGCGTGTTGCGGGCCAGGGTGAAGGTGCCGGAGACGTCCGTGCCCTGTCCCGGGGTGACCCCCGGGTAGCGGTTGCCGACGTGCAGGCCGCCGCCGTTGGACAGGCTCTCGGCGGCCACGTTGTCGGTGACGCTGATGTCCTTGCCGCCGTAGACGGCGATGTTGTTGGCGAGGATCGGCAGGACGACGGTGTTGTGGCTGAAGGAGTTGGCCACGTTGTTCTTCGTGTCCGCCCACATGGCGAGGCCGTCGTCGCCGAGGTTACGCAGGAAGGTGTTCTCGACCGAGGAACGGGTCACGCCCCAGTGGAAGTTCACCCCGTCCGCCGTCTGGTCCAGGATCCGGCTGTTCTTGATGTGGAAGTTGTCCATCGGTCCGTCCATCCAGGCCCCGACCTTGGTCCGCTGCATCCACACGTTGTCGACGACGGAGTCGCTCATCGCGCCGCCGATCGCGTTGACCTGGTCGTCGTCGATGCGGTCGGCGATCTCACCGATGAGGGCGAAGTCCCTCAGCGTGACGTTCCTGCTCGGCCCGCCGCTCTCGTAGGGGCGTATCTGGCCGCCGTATCCGCCGCCCCGGACGTACTTCCCGTAGATCCCGGCGGCCCGGTCGCGGTCGGTGGGATGGCGTCCGGTGAGGACGGAGTACCAGGGGCCGGCCCCGCGCAGCGTCACCTGGTCCACCACCACGTGGTCGGTGAGCCTGAAGGTGCCCTGCGGGATCCAGACCTCCTTCGCCTGCGCCGCGCCCGCGTCCACGGCCTGCTGGAAGGCTGCCGTGGAGTCCGCGGAGCCGTTCGGGTCGGCTCCGAAGTCGGTCACCGACAGCGAGCCGGCGGGCCGGTTCACGGGCGGCGCGACCTCCTCGAAATCGGCCAGGTCCACGATCGTCCACGGGGTGGCGGCGACGGAGGGGAGCGTGAGGCGGACCTTGGAACCGGCCGGGAGGGTCCTCCCGAAGAGGGTGCGGGTCTCCTCGTAGAAGTGGTGCGGCTTCTCGCCGTCGGGCTGGTTGGTGAAGGGATAGCTGCCGTAGAACCAGCTGTACTTGGACGTGAAGTCCAGGTCCTTCAGCTTGGTGCCGTCCAGCTTCAGCTCCACGGGCGCGCTGATGCCCGTACCGGCCGCGTTGTCCGGTACGGAGTAGCGCACGCTCATCGCGTTCGCCGGTTCGGCCAGCGTGAACTCGACGTACTCGCCCGCCGCGTCCAGCCGTACGGCGCTGCGCCCCGAGGCCTCGGCGGGCAGGCTCGTGTACGTGCGGTCGGGCCCGATCACCGAGCCGTTGGTGGCCGCCCGCTCCGCCTCCTGTTCGGTGAAGGGGACCGTCGCCCCGCGCCCCTGGACGTCCAGGGGCGACAGGACGGTGGAGGCCGCGCTCGCGGCGGGTGCCGCGAGCATCGGCAGGGCGGCGGCGGCTCCGAGGACGGCGGTGGCGGCCAGGGCGGCGACCAGCACTCCGGCCGGCCTCCCTCGTGCGGCGATGCGTGCTGCTGCGCTCATGACGGTGGGACCTCTCCATGCGGTGCGGGGGCGGGGGGTTCCGGCGGTCCGGCCGCGGCGTCAGGTCCGCAGCCAGACCGCCGTGTCCTGCGGAAGCAGCCCGTCGCCCTCCAGGGCGCGACTGCTCAGCAGGAGTTCCGTGTGGGCCGGCAGCTCCACCGGCTCCGGCGACAGGTTGACCACGCAGACCAGCCCGTCGGGACGGGCGAAGGCCAGCACTCCGGGCGGCGCGGCCAGCCACTCCAGCGAACCGCCGCCGAAACCGGCGGCGGCGCGGCGCAGTGCGAGGGCCGTCCGGTAGAGGGTGAGCATCGACGCCGGGTCGCCGGCCTGCCGGTCCGCGGCGTACGACGGCCAGGACTCGGGCTGGGGCAGCCAGGCGTCGTGCCAGGGCTCGGCGGTCCAGGGCAGCGGGACCCGGCACCCGTCGCGGCCCGGATCGGTGCCTCCGGACCGGAAGTGCATCGGGTCCTGGATGCGGTCGAGCGGGACCTCGGCCTCCGGAAGCCCCAGTTCCTCTCCCTGGTAGACGTACACGGCGCCGGGAAGGGCGAGCGTCAGCAGGGCGGCGGCGCGTGCCCGCCGGGTGCCGAGGTCCAGGTCGGTCGGGGTCCCGAAGGCCTTGGCGGAGAAGTCGAACCCGGTGTCGGCGCGCCCGTAGCGGGTGACCGTGCGGGTCACGTCGTGGTTGCACAGCACCCAGGTGGCCGGAGCGCCGACGGGAGCGTGCTCGGCCAGGGTCTCCTCGATGGAGGTGCGCAGCCGTCCGGCGTCCCACGGGCAGCTGAGGAAGGAGAAGTTGAAGGCGGTGTGGAGTTCGTCCGGGCGCAGGTAGCGGGCGAAGCGCTCGGTGTCCGGCAGCCAGACCTCGCCGACGAAGACGGCGCCGTACTCGTCGGCGATGGCGCGCCACGAACGGTAGACGGTGTGCAGGTCGTCGCGGTCGATGTACGGGTGGACCTCCCCGGACCAGGGCTCGGGCGAGCGCCCGGCCAGGTCGGGCAGGGCCGGATCCTTGGCGAGCAGGGCCGCGGAGTCGATCCGTACGCCGGACACTCCGCGCTCGAACCAGAACCGCAGGACCTCCTCGTGTTCGCGGCGGACGGCGGGATGGTCCCAGTTCAGGTCGGGCTGCTGCGGGGTGAACAGGTGCAGGTACCACTCCCCGTCCGGTACCCGCGTCCAGGTGGCGGCGCCGTTGAACTGCGAGGGCCAGTCCCCGGGGGGCAGTTCGCCGTGCTCGCCGCGGCCGGGGCGGAAGTGGAAGAGCCCGCGCTCGGGGCTGCCGGGGCCGGCGGCGAGGGCGGCCTTGAACCAGGCGTGCTGGTCGGACACGTGGTTCGGGACGATGTCGACGATCGTGCGGATGCCCAGCTCGCGGGCCTCGGCGATGAGCTTCTCGGCTTCGGCGAGGGTGCCGAAGGCGGGGTCGATGGTGCGGTAGTCGGCGACGTCGTAGCCGCCGTCGGCGAGCGGGGAGAGGTACCAGGGGGTGAACCAGAGTGCGTCCACGCCCAGTTCGGCAAGGTAGGGGAGGCGGGCCCGGACGCCCACGAGGTCACCGGTGCCGTCCCCGTCGCCGTCGGCGAAGCTCCGTACGTACACCTGGTAGATGGCGGCCGAGCGCCACCAGTCGGCGGCGTTTTCGGGCAGGGGAAAGTCAGCCACGGAGGGGTCCTTTCACAGGGGCGGCCGGGCGCGGCGGCGGATCGGGGCGGTCACCCCTTGAGGGAGCCTGCCGTCAGGCCGCTCATGATGTTGCGCTGGAAGATCAGGAAGATGATGAGCGTGGGCGCCGAGGCCATCGCGAGCGCGGCGACGAGGTGGTTCTCGGGGACTCCCCTGGCCAGTGAGTAGATGCCGACGTTGAGCGTCTGCAGCGCCGGATCGGGGAGGGTGAGCATCGGCCAGAGGAAGTCTTTCCAGACCCCGACGATCGCGAAGATCGACACGACGCCGAGGACGGGCCGGGACATCGGCAGGACGATGGAGCGCAGGGTGCGCAGCGCTGAGGCCCCGTCGATGGCGGCGGCGTCGAGGATCTCCCCGGGGATGGAGTCGAAGAATCGTTTGAGCAGGAAGATGTTGAAGGCGTTGGTGACCGACGGCAGCCAGATCACCCACGGTGTGTTGAGGAGGTTGCGCTGGATGAGCGGCATGTCCAGGACCGTCAGGTACTGCGGTACGACGAGGACGGTGGCCGGGATCATCAGGGTGGCCAGCATCATCCCGAGGACGGCCTTGCCGAAGACGGGCCGGAGCTTGGACAGCGAGTAGGCCGCGGCGACGTCGAGGACGAGCTGGAAGGCCAGGGCCCCGAAGGCGTAGTAGAGGGTGTTGAACAGCAGCTTGGCGAGGTCCATGACCTTCCAGGCGGCGGAGTAGTTCTCGGGGTTCAGGGAGTCCGGCACCAGGGTCGGCGGGACCTGGGTGAACTCCTGGGTGCTCTTGAGCCCGTTGGCCACCATCCAGTAGAGGGGACCGAGGAAGACGATCGTGAAGCCGGTGACGACCAGGGCCAGGACGGTCCAGTAGGCGACCTTGCCCCGGGTGCGGCCGAGTTGGGCCGGCGATATCAGCGTGCGCTCTGCCATGTCAGGTGCTCCCGTCAGTTCTCGTTGTCGCGGCTCAGCCGGACGTACACGGCGGAGAAGCCGGCGAGCAGGACGAGCAGGCACAGGCCCAGGGCCGCGGCGCCGCCGTACTGGTTGAAGCTGAAGGCGTACTGGTAGATGAGGACGACGACGGTGGTGGTCGCGCCCTCGGGGCCGGCGCCGCCGGTCAGCATGAACGGCTCCACGAACACCTGCATCGTCGCGATGATCTGCATGAGCAGCATCAGCGAGAGGATGAGCTTGGTCTGCGGGATCGTGACGTGCCAGATCTTGCGCAGCAGCCCTGTTCCGTCGAGTTCGGCCGCCTCGTAGAGCTCGCCGGGGACCCCCTGGAGGGCGGCCAGGTAGATGAGGGTCGCGCCGCCCATGTTCATCCACGTGGAAGCGATGACGACGGAGAGCATCGCGGTATCGGTGGATTGCAGCCAGTCTTGCGCCGGGAGGTGCAGGAATTCCAGAACCCTGTTGAAGACGCCGTATCCGGGGTCGTAGAAGTACTTGAAGAGCAGGATCGAGGCCACCGGCGGCATCATCACCGGAAGGTAGACCAGCAGCCGCAAGTAGCCCTGTGCGTGCCGGAATTCGTTGAGCACGAGCGACACGGCGAACGGGACGACGAAGCCGAGGACCAGCGCGAGTCCGGTGAAGAGCAGGGTGTTGCGCCAGGCCTGCCAGAAGGCCGGGTCGTTGAAGACGTAGCGGAAGTTGTCCCAGCCGACCCAGCGGGCGGATCCGCCCTCGGTCTTCTGGAAGGCCAGCAGGAACTCCCGGACCATCGGGTACCAGGAGAAGAAGGAGAAGCAGAGGACGGCGCCGACGAGAAAGCCGTGGGCCGTGATGTTCCGCTTGAACGCCCGGACGAATTCCTCGCGGGAGGTACCGGACAGGGTGGGAGCCGACATCGCCGCTCGCTCCTAGGTGGGTCGTCGCCATCGGTGTGCGGGGACTGGGGGGCGCCGGTCGGGGCCGGCAGGGGGTCCGGCGGGCGGGTCCGGGCCGGGGAGGCCGCCCGGACCCACCACCGCCCGGACCTCCGCCGGCCGGGCCGCTACTGGTTGGCCAGCACCTGGTTGACCGCCTTCTCGGCCTCCGCCAGGAGCTGCCCCGAGTCCGCGTCCTTGCTGGTCAGGACGCCCGACATCACCTTGTCGAGGACCTTGTAGACCTCCTGGGCCTTCACCGGCTCGGCCTTGCCGGCCACCGGGTTGTCCAGGAAGGGCTTGAAGTTGACGACCGGCATGGTGGCGCTGGCGGCCTTCAGTTCGCCGTCCTTGGCCTTGCTGGCACCGGTGAAGAAGGCGGGCTGCGGAAGGCCGACCGGCAGGCCGTCCGCCTTGGAGCGGTCGTACTGGAACTGGCCCTTGCCGACGGTGAGGGTCTTGAAGTTCAGCCAGGCGATCGCGGCCTTGACCTTGTCGGGCGAGCTGCCCTTCTTGATCATGTAGCCGTTCCCGCCGGCGAGCGTGGCGGCGCCGCCGGGGATGGGGCCCATGCCGAAGTTGTCGTACGTGGCCCCGAGCTGCTGGACCATGTACGTGATGTCGTCGGGGGCCGCCAGGAACATGCCGAGCTTGTCCGAGGCCATCTGCTTCTGCAGGTCACCCCACTTGAGGAGCTGGGTCTTGCCCATGCTGTCGTCCTCCCAGCGCATGGCGTGGAGGTTGTCGACGATCTGCTTGCCGGTGGCGTTGTTGAAGGCCGCCTTGCCGTCGGAGCCGACGATGTCGCCGCCCATGCCGTACATGGCCGCCGTGAAGTGCCAGCCGCCGGTGTTCTCGACGCTGTAGTCGCCGTAGCCGGCGGTGCCGTTGCCGAGGGCCGCGATCTTCTTGGCGGCCGCCCGGACCTCGCCCCAGGTGCGCGGCGGCTGGTCGGGGTCGAGGCCCGCCTGCTGGAAGAGCTTGCGGTTGACCAGCAGGCCCATCGTGTAGTTGCTGGTGGGCAGGCCGTAGAGCTTGCCCTCCCGCTTGAGGACGCCCGAGACGTTCTTGTCGATGTCTTCGAAGGCCGGCACCGACGTGGCGTTGACGTAGGACGCGATGTCCTCGGCGCCGTCGTTGTCCAGCACCTGCTGGAGATCGGTGAAGTAGGCGTAGAACACGTCCGGCTGGGACTTGGCCTTGAGCATCGCGGTGAAGCGCGGGGGCTCCAGGCACTGACCGGGGGTGGAGCGGCCCTCGATCGTGACGTTCGGGTAGGTCTTGTTGAACTCCGCCACGTCCTCCTTCCACTCCTTGAGCTCGGCCGCCTTCGCCGCGGGCGGCATGCAGTCGATGGAGAGGGTGACCTTCGTCTTCGGGTCGAGCGGGGCGGAGGCGTCGGTGGAACCGCCGGCCGGCTGGTTCTTCGTGTCTTCACCGCTGCTGCTCGTACCGCAGGCCGCCAGGGCGGTGACGGCGAGCGCCGAGACGAGGGCGGCCGCGGTGGTGCGGCGGATGTGGGTTCTCATCGGTGGTCCCCTTCGAGCATCAAGCAGGAGGCTGGGGGCGAGTGTGGGGGCGAGCGCGGCACACTCAACCACCACCCACAGATGAACGCAATATCTCGCGCAGATTTCGCAAGAGATTGGCAGTTAGCTCCGGCCAGGTCGGTCAGAGAACGCAAAACAGGGCTCCGAAGCGTCAGTTGGACGCTTCGGAGCCCTGTACGTGCGGGGGCGACCCGGGTGGAGACCTACGCGGGCCGGCGGCGCGGAGCCTGTCCCGTGGAACCGCGCACCACGAGTTCGGGCTCGAAGAGCAGCTCTCCGGGCTGTACGGCGGCCCCCTGGATCTGCGCGGTGAGCAGCTCCACGGCGGCCCGGCCCATGGCCTCGATGGGCTGGCGGACGGTGGTCAGCGGGGGTTCGGTGCAGTTCATGAAGGCGGAGTCGTCGTAGCCGACGACGGAGATCTCCCCGGGTACGTCCAGTCCCCGGCGGCGGGCCGCCCGGATGGCCCCCAGGGCCAGCGGGTCGCTCGCGCAGATGATCCCGGTGACCCCCCGGTCCAGCAGCCTGGTCGTGGCCGCGTGCCCGCCCTCCAGGGAGAACAGCGCCCGCTCCACGTGCTCGGCGGGGAGCTCGGAGCCGGCCGCGGCCGCGACCGTCTGGGCCGCCACCAGCTTGCGCAGGGAGGGGATGTGATCGGGCGGTCCCAGCACCAGGCCGATGCGTTCGTGGCCGAGGGAGGCCAAGTGGCGCCAGGCCTGCTCGACCGCGACGGCGTCGTCGCAGGACACGCACGGGAAGCCGAGGTCTTCTATCGAGGCGTTGATGAGCACCACCGGCACCTTGCGGTCGTGCAGCAGCCGGTAGTGCTCGTGCGGGGCGTCGGCCTGCGCGAAGAGCCCGCCGGCGAAGACCACTCCGGACACCTGCTGCTGGAGCAGGAGCTCGACGTAGTCGGCCTCGGACACCCCGCCGGTGGTCTGCGTGCAGAGCACCGGCGTCAGACCCTGCTGGGCCAGCGCGCCACCGATGACCTCGGCGAAGGCCGGGAAGATGGGGTTCTGGAGTTCGGGCAGGACCAGGCCGACCAGCCGGGCCCGCTCGCCGCGCAGCTGGGTGGGGCGCTCGTAGCCGAGGACGTCCAGGGCGGTGAGCACGGACTGGCGGGTAGCGTCCGAGACGCCCGGCTTGCCGTTGAGCACCCGGCTGACCGTTGCCTCGCTGACCCCCACCTTCTTCGCCACTTGAGCAAGTCGTCGCGTCATGAGCGCAAGAGTAGCGCAAACAATGCAAGTTCCTTGCAGTTCGATTACAGCCAGTTTGGCCCATCGGAATCCGGCGCGGAACCCCCTGCGTCCCCCGGGCCCGGGTCCCGGCCGACGGCCACCACCGGCCCGCCACCGCGAGCGCTGGCCGGACCTGCCCGACGGCAGGAGCGGCGGAGCGCCCCGAAGGGGGCCGCCCCGCCGCTCCGCCACCGCCCGCTACGGCAGTTGGCTGATCCTGAACGTCGAGGTCGTGTTCCGCACGTCCACGGCGTTGTCGCTCGTCCTCAGGTTCTGGATGGCGACCTCACCCACCGCCGGGCCCTGTCCCGCCTCGGGCATCTCGTTCGCCCAGAGGCCGAATCCGGACTTGGCGTCGAAGGCGTCGCCGCTCTTCTTCGCCCCGGTGATGGTGATGTCCTTCAGGACCGTGTCCTTGATGGGGTTGACCGGCTGGCCTCCGACGTACTGCGTCTGGAACATGATTCCGCTGTACGTCGGGTCGATGATGTCGACGTTGTTGATCCGGATCCCCTGGAACACCTTGGAGGCGGAGAAGATCCAGATTCCGGGGAAGGTCTGGGAGCCCCAGAAGTGGCCTCCGGACCGGACGATCGAGATGTTCTCGAAGGTCGTCGGGTCGGTCCCGAACCCGTTCATCGGATACCCGAAGTCCAGCGAGCTGATCGTGATGCCCGAGTAGACGAGGGTGTCGGCGATGTAGACGTTGCGGAAGGTGTTGTTGAAGCCGCCGTAGACGGCGACACCGGCCGCGCGCCAGGTCAGGATCGTGGTCAGGTTCTCGTAGACGTTGTTCTTCATGTCCGCGCCGCCCGCGTCGATCGCGGAGAACAGCGCGAAGCTGTCGTCGCCCGTGGAGCGTGCCTCGTTGTTGGCGACGAGGTTGTCCGTGCTGCCGTTGGTCATGTTGATGCCGTCGGCGAAGGTGTCGCGGATCCGCGAGTTCTTGATGGTGATCCGGTCAGTGTTGGCGCCCCAGTAGAGGCACACCGTGTGCTCGTTCCAGATGTTGTCGATGGTCATGTCGGTGACGTTGGAGAAGTCGAAGACCTTTCCGGGACCGTCGATGCGCGAGGTGTAGTTGCCGAAGTAGGCGAAGCCCGAGAAGGACGAGCCCTTCGCGGTGCCCTCCGCGCGCCAGCCGATGTCGGTGTTGTCCTGCGAGGCCGGGGCGTGGAACCGGGCGAACCACGGTCCGGCGCCGACGACCTGCACGGCCTTGCCGTACACCTGGAACTTGCTCGCCGTCTCGTACTCGCCCGGCGGCAGGTAGACGCCCACGAGCTTGCCCGTGGTGTCCATGCGGACCTTGTCCAGGGCGTTCTGCACGTCCTGGTGGGTGAATCCGGCGGGCACGGTGTAGGTCGCCGGGTCGGGGTTGGGGACGACCGTGGCCTGTTCCAGGCTGACGAAGTCGATCGCGTAGGTGGAGGTGTTGGCCGCGTCCTTCTGGAGGCGGATCTTGCTGCCCTGCGGGACGGTCTCGCCGAGCAGGATATTGGCCTCGTCGTAGATGTGCCGCGGGGCGCCCGCGCCCGGCGAATTGCCCGGGCCGGCCTCGGCCCCGTAGAGCCAGGAGTACTTCGAGGTCAGCGGGAGGGCCTTCTTGAGGACGCCGTTGACGTAGACGTCGATGGTGGAGTCGATGCCGCCGCCGCCCGGGGCGTCGGGGAGGGAGAAGCGGGTGACCAGTGTGTTGGTGGCGGCGCGGGTGGTGAACTCGACGTACTCGCCGGTCGCGTCGAGGTTCACCGCCTTGCGGCCCGAGGCCTCGCCGGCGATGTCGCCGATGGTGCGGTTGGGGCCGACGACATTGGCTCCGCCGCCGACCACGCCGTCCTCGGCCTCGTACAGGTCGAAGGGCATGTTCGCCCCGCGGCCGACGAAGAAGGGCTTGGTGGAGGTGTTGTTGCCGCGCTTGACCGGCAGTTCGTTGGCGTCGTCGGCGAGGACCACCTTGACGGTGTACTTGCCGTTGGCCGCGGTCCAGTTGCCGAGCGCGACCGGGGCCGTGGAGGCGCCGGCCGCGAGCGCGCCGCCGAAGGAGCCCGTCAGGGTGCGGACGGTGGCGCCGGCCGCGTCCTGCAGGGTGAGCGTGACGTTGTGCGTGCCCGCGGCGGCGGCCACGGTGCCCTGGTTCTTGACGGTGACGACGAAGCCCACCGACTGGCCCGCGGACGGGGCGCTGGGCGACCAGCTGACGGACGAGGCGGCCAGGTCCGAGCTGTCGACCGGACGGACCACCAGCGGGGAGCCCGTGAAGGAGTTGTTGGTGTCGTTCTGCTCGACGACGGTGTTCGCCTCGTCGACGACCGCGCTCAGCGGGTACGAACCGGCGTCGCGCGGGCCGATGCCGGCGGCGACGGTGGCCGTGGCGCCGGCGGCCAGCGCGGGAACGCCGGCGGTGGCGGTCTTCGAACCGCCGAGCTGGAAGGAGACGGCGGTCGCGGCCGCCGGGGCCGGGCCGGTGTTCTTGACGGTGGCGGACAGGGTGACGGAGTCCGACTCGACGGGGGCCGCCGGGCTGGCGCTCAGCGCGGTGATCTGGAGGTCCGGGTTGGGCGCCGGGACGCCGATGACCTGGAACTCGGCGATCTGGCCGTTGGAGGAGCCCGTATTGGAGGTGAAGCGCAGCTGCACGTCCGCGACGCGGGCGCCCAGCGGGATGGTGACGGTGTTGGACCCGGCGGCCGGGTTGAAGACGTAGTCCTTGGCGGCGACCAGGCCGGTGACGCCCGAGGCGCTCTGCTCCCGGCCGAGGACCTGGATGTTCTGGGTGCGGGTGCCCCAGCTGCTGTCCGGGTTGAGTTTGAGGACCAGGCGGTCGACGTCGGCGTTGGCGCCGAGCGCGACGGTCAGGGTGCTCGGATAGGCGCCGCCGGCGCCCTCCCAGTAGGTGGTGGTGCTGTTGTCGTTGGCGTTCTCCGCGACGAAGGTGTGGATCACGGAGGAGCCGGTGATCGGCTTGCCGACGGCCAGGTTGGAGCCGGCGCCGCCGCTGCCGTTGCGCGTGACGGAGTTGCTGTCGCCGGAGCGGTTGCCCGCCGCGTCCTTGGCGCGGACGAAGTAGCTCACGGTGGCCGTGGCCGCCTGACTGTCGGTGTAGGTGGTCGCGCCGCCCGCCACCGTGGTGATCAGGACGTTGTTGGCGAAGACCTCGTAGCCGGTGACTCCGGCGTTGTCGGTGGAGGCCTGCCAGGTCAGCCTGATCTGGCCGGAGGCCGGCTCCGTGTAGGCCAGGGAGCCGGGGACGGTCGGGGCCTGGGTGTCACCGGTGTCACCGGTCCGGGTGACGCTGTTGCTGTTCCCCGACTGGTTCCCGGCGGCGTCCTTGGCGCGGACGTAGTAGGTCACGCTCGCGCCCGCGGGCTGGGTGTCGGTGTAGGTGGTGACACCGGCGGCGACGCTGGTGCGCAGCTGGTCGTTGGCGTAGACGTCGTAGCCGGTGACGCCGGTGTTGTCGGTGGCGGCGTTCCAGGTGAGCTTGATCTGGCCGGTGGCCGGCTCGGTGTAGGCGAGTGCGGTCGGGGCGGTCGGCGCCTGGGTGTCGCCCGTGGCCGGGCCGTAGATCTCCAGCTCGGAAAGCTGCCCGCCGGGCTGTACGGAGTTCTGCGATATCCATACGCGCAGGTAGCGGGTGGTGGTGGCGTCGAAGGCGACGGTGACCGCGTTGGCGCCGGCGGCATTGAAGTCGTACGTCTTGGACGCGGTCAGGTCGGTGTAGTCCGTGGCGTTGGCGCTGCCCTGGATCTTGAGGGTCTGCGTGCGTGCCCCCCAGTTCTCGGGCAGCTTCAGGACCACGCGGTCCACGCGGACGGAGGAGCCGAGGTCGGCCTGCAGCCACTGGGGCATGGCGTTGTTGACGCTCTCCCAGTAGCTCGCCGTGTTGCCGTCGTTGGCGTTGCCCGGGACGTAGACCTGGGTGTTGCTGCTCGCGGTGAAGATCTTGCCGAGGGCCAGGTTGGCCCCGGACTCGCCGGGCGCGCGGACCTCGAGCTCGGAGAGCTGGGCGGCCTGCCAGCCGGTGTTCGCGGTGATGTCGATGCGCACGTAGCGGGTCTGGGTGGCGGGGAAGCCGATGGCGACCACGTTCCCGCCGCCCTGGCCGAAGGTGTACGTGGCCGAGCCGACCAGGGTGCTGTAGCTGGTGCCGTCGGCACTGCCCTGGACGGACAGGGTCTGGTTGCGGCTCTCCCAGCCGGCGGGGAGCTTGAGCACGACCTGGTCGACGCGGGTCGTGGCGCCGAGGTCGGTCTGCACCCATTGCGGGAAGGTGCTTCCGGCGCTCTCCCAGTACGTGGACTGGTTGCCGTCGGTGACGTTGGCGGCCGTGAGGCCGCCGTTGGTGCTGCTCGCGGCGGCGGGGCGGCCCGCCGAGACGCTCGGTCCGCCGGCGGCCACGGCGGTGAGAGCGGGCCGGCCCAGCATCAACAGGGCCGTACTGATCAAGGCGGCCAGTGCCCGCCATCTCCAGGTGTGCCTTCTCATATGTCCTCGTCCCTCGACATGAACTTTCTGAACCAGGGGAGATAGGAATTTGCGGTGTGCGGTGCGAGAATTGCAGAGCTTTGACGCGTCGTCTACCTCTCCGACCGCACCTTTATGCCGTCATCGCTTGCGCAAGCTGGGCGCAAATCCCGCAAGCCATTTGCGTACCTGTGGGAAATTCCGCTGACGCCCGAACCGACCTACGGTTCCTAGTCATGCGGTTCCTTCACATGAGCGCTCGGCGCCTCGGGCTGCCCAGACGGGCCGTCTCCCAGATCCTGCTGACCCAGCTGGCCATCGCCGCCGGGGTCCTCGCGCTGGCCACCGGACTCTTCCTGGCCCCGCTGAGCGCGCAGCTCGACGACCAGGCCATGCGCCGCGCCCTGGCCATCGCCCAGAGCGCGGCGGCCGACCCCTCGCTCGCCGCCGGCCTCCTCGGCTCGGGCCCGTCGCCGGACGGCCCGGTCCAGGCCTCGGCCGAGCGGATCCGCCGGGCCACGGGAGCCGAGTACGTGGTCGTCGTCGACCTGGACGGGATCCGCCGCTCGCACCCGAGCCCCGATCGCGTGGGACAGCCCGTCTCCACGGACCCCGGCGACGCCCTGGCGGGCCGCGAGGTCATGGAGATCGACGAGGGCACCCTCGGCCGCTCCGCGCGCGGCAAGGTCCCGCTGCTCGCCGCCGACGGAGAGATCGTCGGCGCCGTCTCGGTCGGCATCGCGTACGACAGCGTCCAGGGCCGGCTGCTCGGTGCCATCCCGGGCCTGCTCGCGTACGCGGGCGGCGCCCTGGCGGCCGGTGCGCTCGCCGCCTACCTGCTCTCCCGCCGGATCCAGCGGCAGACCCGCGACCTGGCCTTCTCCGATATCGCGGGCCTGCTCGCCGAACGCGAGGCCATGCTGCACTCCATCCGCGAAGGCGTGATCGCCCTCGACCCGGGCGGCCGGGTCCGGCTGGTCAACGACGAGGCGGCCCGGCTGCTCGGCCTGGACCCCGACGCGGCCGGTGCCCTCGCGGGGCGCGCGCTGGACGAGCTGCTGGGCGCGGGCCGCACCACCGACGTCCTCGCCGGCCGGGTCACCGGCCGCGACCTGCTCACCGTCCAGGGCCCCCGGGTCCTGCTCGCCAACCGGATGCCCACCGAGGACGGCGGAGCCGTGGCCACCCTGCGCGACCGCACCGAGCTGGAGCACCTGGGACGCGAGCTCGATTCCACCAAGGGGCTGATCGACGCCCTGCGCGCCCAGGACCACGAGCACGCCAACCGCCTCCACACCCTCCTCGGCCTGCTGGAACTGGGCCTGTACGAGGAGGCCGTGGAGTTCGTGACGGAGGTCGTCGGAGTGCACCGCAGCACCGCCGAACAGGTCACCGAGAAGGTCCACGACCCGCTGCTCGCCGCCCTGCTGGTGGGCAAGGCCACGGTCGCGGCCGAACGCGGCGTCCCCCTGCGGCTGGCCGACTCCGCCCTGCTGCCCGACCGTCTCGTCGATCCCGGAGGCCTGGTCACCATCGTCGGCAACCTGGTCGACAACGCGCTCGACGCGGCGGTGGGCTCGCCGGCGCCCCTGGTCGAGGTCGACATCCGGGCGGACGGCCGCACGGCGGTGCTGCTGGTCCGCGACAGCGGCCCCGGCATCCCGCCGGCGCGCCGCGAGGAGATCTTCACCGAGGGCTGGTCGACCAAGCAGCCCCAGGCCCACCGTGAACGCGGGCTCGGTCTCGCGCTGGTGCGGCGCCTGGCGGAGCGCCAGGGCGGCACGGTCCGGGCGGGCGGGGCGGCGGGCGGAGGAGCGGAGTTCTCCGTCGTGCTCCCGGAGGCCCTGCGATGAACGCGGCCCCGGACCGGCTGTCCGGCGGACACGGCGTCCCACGCGACTTCGACGTACTGGTCGTCGACGACGACACGCGGGTCGCCCGGATCAACGCGGCGTACGTGGCGAAGGTCCCCGGATTTCGCGTGGCGGCACGGGCCCACTCGGCGGCCGAGGCGCTCGCGGTCCTGGACGCCCGTCCCGTGGACCTGATCCTGCTGGACCACTACCTCCCCGACGAGAACGGCCTCGACCTGGTCCGGTGCCTGCGCGAGCGCGGTCACCACACCGACGTGATCATGGTGACGGCCGCCCGCGATCTGGCCACCGTCCAGGCCGCGATGCGCCTCGGCGCCCTCCAGTACCTGGTCAAACCCTTCACCTTCGCCGGCCTGCGCACCCGGCTGGAGGCCTACGGGGCGCTGCGGCGCACGCTGGACACGGGCGGCGAGGCCGAACAGTCCGAGGTCGACCGGATCTTCGGCGCCCTCGCCGCGGCCGGCGCCCCGAACGACCTGCCCAAGGGCCACTCCCCCACCACCGCCGACACGGTCCGCCAGGTCCTGCGGACGGCCGAAGGCCCGCTCTCCACCCAGCAGATCGCCGACCTCGCCGGCATCAGCCGCCAGACCGCCCAGCGCTACCTCAAGCTCCTCGACCGCACCGGCCGCGTCACCCTGGCCCTGCGCTACGGCGAAACGGGGCGCCCGGAACACCGCTACGCATGGCGCCCGCCCAACCCGGGGTGACCCGGAGCGGCCGGTGGCCCCGCGTCGGCCCCGGCCCTCGTTTCCGCGTCGGCCCGGGCCCCTACACCGCCCCGGCCCCCGTCAGGGAGCGGACCTCCGTCTCCGCGTGCCGGCGCTCGTCCGGTTCCTCCACCGAGGTCACCGTGCCCAGCCAGCCCGCCAGGAAGCCCAGCGGGATCGAGACGATGCCGGGGTTCTGGAGCGGGAAGTACTGGAAGTCCACCCCGGGGAAGAGGGATTCCGGGCTGCCGGAGACCACGGGGGACAGCGCCACCAGCAGCACCGCGGGTACCAGGCCCCCGTACACGGACCAGACGGCGCCGCGCGTGGTGAAGCCGCGCCAGAACAGCGTGTACAGCAGTACCGGCAGGTTCGCCGAGGCCGCCACCGCGAAGGCCAGTCCCACCAGGAACGCCACGTTCAGGTCCTGGGCGAGGAGCCCCAGAGCGATCGCCACCGCCCCGATCCCCACCGCCGCCGCCCTGGCCACCGTGACCTCGCTGCGCTGACGGGCGTGACGGCGCTTCAGCGAGGCGTACAGGTCGTGCGCGACGGAGGCCGACGAGGCCAGGGTGATCCCCGCGACCACCGCGAGGATGGTGGCGAAGGCGATGGCGGCCACGACGGCGAACAGCACCGCGCCACCGGTGGATTCGGCGCCGCCGCCCAGGAAGGCAGCGAGCAGCGGAACCGCCGTGTTCCCCGAGGCGTTGGAGGCCTTGACCTGCTCCGGGCCGAGCAGCGCCGCCGCGCCGAAGCCCAGCACGATGGTCATCAGGTAGAACCCGCCGATCAGCGCGATCGCCCACACCACCGAGCGGCGGGCCGCCCGGGCCGTGGGCACGGTGTAGAACCGCGACAGGATGTGCGGCAGCCCGGCCGTCCCGAGGACGAGGGCGAGTCCGAGACTCATGAAGTCGAAGCGGGCCGTCCAGTCGCCGCCGTACTTCAGCCCCGGGCCCAGGAACCGCTCGCCGTACCCGCTGCGCTCCGCGGCGCTGCTGAGCAGCTGGTCGAAGTCCCCGTGGAAGCGGAGGAGCACCAGCACGGTCAGGGTGATCGCCCCGCCCATGAGCAGCACGGCCTTGACGATCTGGATCCAGGTGGTGGCCCGCATGCCGCCGAAGGACACGTAGATCACCATGAGCGCGCCGACCCCGATCACGGTCAGCGTCCGCGCGGCGCGGCCCGAATCGGCGAGCAGCAGGCTCACCAGACTGCCCGCGCCGACCATCTGCGCGACGAGGTACAGCACGGAGACCACGACCGAGGAGGTGCCTGCGGCGATCCGCACCGGCCGCTCGCTCATCCGCGCGGCGACCACGTCGGCGAGGGTGAAGCGGCCGCAGTTGCGGACGAGTTCGGCGACGAGGAACAGCACGACGAGCCAGGCGACGAGGAAGCCGACCGAGTACAGCAGGCCGTCGTACCCGAAGAGCGCGATCAGGCCGGAGATGCCGAGGAAGGAGGCGGCGGACATGTAGTCGCCGGCGATGGCGAAACCGTTCTCCAGCGGGGAGAACAGTCGGCCGCCCGCGTAGAACTCCTCGGCCGAGCCGTGCCGGTTGCGGCTGACCCACGTGGTGATCCCGAGGGTGACGGCGATGAAGACGCTGAACAGGATCAGCGCCAGTGTCTGGTGCTCGGTGGTCACCGGCCCGCCCCCCGGGTCCTGGTGCGCTCCCCCGCGTCCGCCCGGCGGACCTGCTCCTGCTCGAAGACGGTCCAGCGCAGGTCCAGGGCCGCGCGATCGCGCCGCAGCCGCGCGTGCCGGGCGTAGGCCCAGGTCAGCAGGAAGGTGCTGAGGAACTGGCCGAGGCCCGCCAGCAGGGCCACGTTGACGGATCCGGCCACGGGCCGGGCCATCATGCCGGGCGCCGTGGTGGCCGCGATCACGTAGGCGACGTACCAGAGGAAGAAGCCGACGGTCGCGGGGACCACGAACCTCCGGTAGCGGCTGCGCACCTCCTGGAAGGCAGCGCTGCGCTGCACTTCGAGGTAGATGTCGGACGCGCCGAGGGGGTGCGGGCCACCCGGGGAGAAGCCGGACGGTGACGCTTCCGCGCCTTCGCCGGCGGCCCCGCCGGAACCCTCGCCCGCGCCGGCACCCGCGCCCTCGCCCCATCCGACGGCCAGCGCGTCGTACCAGGGGTCGTCCAGCCGGATCGTTCCGGTATCACGACCTTCGTGCTTGTCCACCGAACTCTCCTTGTCCGCCGCCGCATTGGCCGCGTGCCCACAAGGATGTGCGGGAGAGGGGTTTCCGGACTGGTGTACCGGTGCTCTTCACTCCATCAGGTGATGGGGTGAAGAGCACCGGTGTGCCCGCACGGCGGAAGTGCCCGTACTCGGACGTGTCCGCGCCGCGGTCGGGGTCAGGCGTCGATCCGCGAGCGGTCCAGGGTGGCGGCGGAGCTGGTGATGAACTCCTTGCGCGGGGCCACCTCGTTGCCCATGAGCAGGTCGAAGACCGACTCCGCCGAGTCCAGGTCGCCGATGTTGATCCGGCGCAGGGTGCGGAAACGGGGATCCATGGTGGTCTCCGCCAGCTGGTCCGCGTCCATCTCGCCGAGGCCCTTGTACCGCTGGATCGAGTCCTTGAAGCGGATGTTCTTGCGCTGGTACTCCAGCAGGGTCTGGCGCAGCTCGTTGTCCGAGTACGTGTAGACGTACTTGTCCTGGCCCTTCTTCGGCTGGACGAGCTCGATCCGGTGGAGCGGCGGCACGGCGGCGAAGACCCGGCCCGCCTCGACCATCGGGCGCATGTACCGCTGGAAGAGCGTGAGCAGCAGGCAGCGGATGTGCGCGCCGTCCACGTCGGCGTCCACGAGCAGGACGATCTTCCCGTACCGGGCGGCGTCGATGTCGAAGGTCCGGCCCGAGCCGGCTCCTATGACCTGGATGATCGCCCCGCACTCGGCGTTCTTGAGCATGTCCGAGACCGAGGACTTCTGGACGTTGAGGATCTTGCCCCGGATGGGCAGGAGCGCCTGGAACTCCGAATTCCGCGCGAGCTTGGCGGTGCCGAGCGCGGAGTCGCCCTCGACGATGAAGAGCTCGCTGCGTTCCACGTCGTCGCTGCGGCAGTCGGCCAGCTTCGCGGGCAGCGAGGAGGTCTCCAGCGCGGTCTTGCGACGCTGGGCCTCCTTGTGCTGACGGGCCGCGATGCGGGTCCGGGCGGCCGCGACGATCTTCTCCATCACGGCGCGGGCCTGCTGCTTGTCGTCGCGCTTGGTGGAGGTCAGGAAGGCCTTGAGCTCCTTGGCGACCACGGCCGCGACGATCCGGGTGGCCGCGGAGGTGCCGAGCACCTCCTTGGTCTGGCCTTCGAACTGGGGTTCGGCGAGACGGACGGTGACGACGGCCGTCATGCCCTCCATCGCGTCGTCCTTGACGACGTCGTCCTCGGCGACGCGCAGCAGCTTCGCCGAGCGCAGCACCTCGTTCACGGTCTTGGTGACCGAGCGCTCGAAGCCGGAGATGTGGGTGCCGCCCTTGGGCGTGGCGATGATGTTCACGAACGACTTGACGTTCGTCTCGTACCCCGTGCCCCAGCGCAGGGCGATGTCCACGCCGAGCTCGCGGGTGACCTCGGTGGGGGTCATGTGGCCGCGGTCGTCGAGGACCGGGACGGTCTCCTTGAAGGTGCCCGTGCCGGTCAGGCGCAGGACGTCGCAGGCGGCCTTGTCCTGGGCGAGGTACTCGCAGAACTCGCTGATGCCCCCGTCGAAGCGGAAGGTCTCCTCGGTCTTGCCGGAGCCCTCGAGGGCCCGCTCGTCGCGGACGACGATGGTCAGCCCCGGGACCAGGAAGGCCGTCTGGCGGGCGCGCTGGTAGAGCGTGTCCAGCGTGAGCTTGGCGTCCTTGAGGAAGATCTGCCGGTCGGCCCAGTACCGGATGCGGGTACCGGTCCTGCCCCGGGTGACCCGCTTGCCCTTGCGCAGTCCGTTGTCGGGGTCGAAGGGGCTGTCCGGGCCCTGCTCGGTGAACATGCCCGGGACGCCGCGGCGGAAGCTGATGGCGTGCGTGGCGCCGTTGCGGTCGACCTCGACGTCGAGGCGGGCGGAGAGCGCGTTGACCACGGAGGCGCCGACGCCGTGCAGGCCGCCGGAGGCCGCGTACGACCCGCCGCCGAACTTGCCGCCGGCGTGCAGCTTGGTCATGACGACCTCGACGCCGGAGAGGCCGGTCTTGGGCTCGACGTCCACGGGGATGCCGCGGCCGTTGTCCCGGACCTCCACGGAGGAGTCCTCGTGGAGGATGACCTCGATGTGGTCGCAGTAGCCGCCCAGGGCCTCATCGACGGAATTGTCGATGATCTCCCAGAGGCAGTGCATGAGGCCCCGGCTGTCGGTGGACCCGATATACATGCCGGGGCGCTTGCGGACGGCCTCGAGGCCCTCGAGGACGAGCAGGTGCCGCGCGGTGTAGTTGGAGCCGTCCCGGTCTGCTCCGGTCAGCAGTGCGCTGGAAGGCACGGACTTGTCGGCGGTCACGCAGTTCGCTCCTCGCTGAATTTCTTTTCTGGCCCGGTCGGGCGCAGTGGTGGCTCGGCTGCCGCTGGAAGGGTACCGAGGCCTGGTAGAGCCGATGCAACGCCACCCCAGCCCCTTCACCAGCCTAGTGCAGGTCCGTACGAGTGTTCGATCCCCCGGGGGAGTGAAGCAAACATCACGTTCCCTTCCACGCATGAACCATTTAGTGTTCGGGCACGTCCTCATGCACAACCGGCACACAGCCGGAGAGGGCGGAACTGCTACAAGCGAACGACCTGACAACGCGAAACCGTAAAGCAACGCAATACGGCTCCTTCGCCGCCAACCGGCAACAGCCGGCCAGCTTCGGAAGGAAGTTTCGAGGAAAAGCCGCGAGCGGGAACGTTTTCGGCCTGGTTGGATGTTGACCCTGGTACGACAGCTCGTCGAGCTAGAGAAGAGGCGACGTGACTACTGTTCTGACACCCGCGACCCCGCTGACGGCCGCTGACCGATGCGACCGTTGTGGCGCCCAGGCATATCTGCGCGTCGTCCTGCTGAGCGGCGGCGAACTGCTCTTCTGCGCCCACCACGGTCGCAAGTTCGAGCCGGAACTCAAGAAGATCGCCGCAGAAATACAGGATGAGACCGAGCGGCTCACGCCCGCTCCGGCGGCCAGTGCCGTCGACCCCGAGGACCGCTGACACAAGGCCTACACCTCGCATCCGACGAGCCAGGACCGGCCAGGCCGGTCGACGGGCGGTACCCCTGAGACCCAGGGGTACCGCCCGTCCTCATGCCCGGACCGCTCTCCCGCCCGGCGCCGCTCCCGGCCGGACCGATTCCGGCTCCCGGCCGGTGCGGTGCCGCCTCAGCGCTTCCGCGCGGGCAGGATTCCCTCCCCGAGGCCTCTCCCGGGCCCCTGAGCGGGCCGTACGCCCGCTCCCAGGCGCCCCCGCGCATCTGGATGGGTCAGCTTCCCCCGGGCCGCCTGCGGGCCGCCGGCGCCTCCGGCAGGTCCGGCCACGAAGCCCAGCAGCGGCGCGATCCGCGTATACACCCCCGGGCTGTCGGCGCGCCCGCAGCCGCGCCCCCAGGACACCAGCCCGATGAGCCGGCCCCGGGCCACCAGCGGGCCCCCGCTGTCCCCCTGGCAGGCGTCCTTGCCGCCCTCGCGGTCACCCGCGCACACCATGGAGTCGGCCCGGTACTGTCCGTCGGCGTCCCCCGGGTAGGCCCGCCCGCAGACCTCGTCCGCCAGCACCGTCACCCGGGCCGCCCGCAGCGCGTACGCGTAGTCACCGAACCCGCTCGTGTCGCCCCAGCCGTACACCGAGGCCTCGTTCCCGACGTCGTACGCCGGATGCCCCGGACCGGCCATGGCGAGCACGTGCTCGCCCGGCACGGCTTCGTCCAGCTCGAGCACGGCCAGGTCCCCCGCGTTGCTGGCCGGGTCGTACCCGGGGTACACGCGAGCGGAACGCACCGCGATCTCCCTGCCCTCGCCCGCGCGCAGCTCCGTACGCCCGGTGATCACCCGGAAGTCGGTCACGGAGTCGACCGGGCCGCCCAGGACCTGGCGGCCCAGGCAGTGGGCCGCGGTCAGCACCTTGGTCGGGGCGACGAGGACGCCTCCGCAGAACTGCCCGCCCCGCGTACCCCCGAACCGGTCACGGCTCGCGAGGGCCACGACCCACGGAGCATCGGCCACCTTGACCGGCTTTCCGCCGATCACCACGCTGTCCGCTGCGGCCCGCGGGGCCTGGCTCAGCGGCGCCGCCGCCGCTCCCGCCACCAGGGTCAGCGCGCCCGCCAGAACGCGGGCAAAGGGACGACGCATGAGGCCTCCTGACTCCGAGTGTGCATGACTCCACCCAGAGTGGGTCGCCGGGTGGCCGCGCGCACCCGCGCGGCCACCTGCCACGACCTGCGACGAACGCCGTGCCGGTCAGTCCAGGTAGTCGCGCAGCACCTGGGACCGGGAGGGGTGACGGAGCTTCGACATCGTCTTCGACTCGATCTGGCGGATGCGCTCACGGGTGACCCCGTAGACCTTGCCGATCTCGTCGAGCGTCTTCGGCTGGCCGTCGGTGAGGCCGAAGCGCATCGAGACCACGCCCGCCTCGCGCTCGCTCAGGGTGTCGAGCACCGAGTGCAGCTGCTCCTGCAGGAGCGTGAAGCTCACGGCGTCGGCCGGGACGACGGCCTCGGAGTCCTCGATGAGGTCGCCGAACTCGCTGTCCCCGTCCTCGCCGAGCGGGGTGTGCAGGGAGATCGGCTCGCGGCCGTACTTCTGGACCTCGATGACCTTCTCCGGGGTCATGTCGAGTTCCTTGGCCAGCTCCTCCGGGGTGGGCTCGCGGCCCAGGTCCTGGAGCATCTGGCGCTGGACGCGGGCCAGCTTGTTGATGACCTCGACCATGTGCACCGGGATGCGGATGGTGCGGGCCTGGTCGGCCATGGCGCGCGTGATCGCCTGGCGGATCCACCACGTGGCGTACGTGGAGAACTTGTAGCCCTTGGTGTAGTCGAACTTCTCGACCGCTCGGATCAGACCCAGGTTGCCCTCCTGGATCAGGTCCAGGAAGAGCATGCCGCGGCCGGTGTAGCGCTTGGCGAGGGAGACCACGAGGCGGAGGTTGGCCTCCAGCAGGTGGTTCTTCGCGCGGCGGCCGTCCTCCGCGATGATCTCCAGCTCGCGCTTGAGCTTGGGCGCCAGCTTGTCGGAGTTGGCCAGCTTGTCCTCGCCGAAGAGGCCCGCCTCGATGCGCTTGGCGAGCTCGACCTCCTGCTCCGCGTTGAGGAGGGGGACCTTGCCGATCTGCTTGAGGTAGTCCTTGACCGGGTCCGCGGTGGCTCCGGCCACGACGACCTGCTGGGCGGGGGCGTCGTCCTCGTCGTCCGAGATGACGAAGCCCTTGTTCTCCCCGCCCTCTTCTTCCTCGTCGGCCTCGGCCTTCGCGGGACCGTCTTCGGTGGTCTCCTCGTCGCCCTCGTCCGCGTCCTTCTTGGCGGCGGTCTTCTTCGCCGCCGTCTTCTTGGCCGCGGTCTTCTTGGCGGGTGCGGCCTTCTTGGCCGCCGTCTTCTTCGCCGCGGTCTTCTTAGCTGCGGGTTCGGCCGCGGTCTCCTGCGCGAGGGTGTCGGTGACGGTCTCGGGGGCTGCCGCCTCGGCCGCCGGGGCCACGGCGGCGGCGGGCGCGGCCGCGGTCTTCTCCACCGTCTTCCTGGCAACGGGCTCGGTGGCCGTCTTCTTGGCGGGGCTCTTCGCTGCGACGCTCTTGCGGGGGGCGCGCTTGGGCGACTCCGCGGCACTGACCATCAGCGTCACACCCTCTTCCTCGAGGATCTGGTTGAGGCTGCGCAGAACACTCTTCCACTGGGTCGCAGGAATCTGGTCAGCCTCGAAGGCCCGACGCACGTCATCGCCGGCGATCTGCCCCTCGGCCTTGCCTCGCTCGATGAGCGCCATCACAGACTCGGAATCGGCGATCTCCGACGGGAGCGTACGGGATGTGCTGGCCGACACGAACAACCTCTCGGAACGATGGAAACGGCTTCCGACCCCGGGCCTGGTGGTGCTGGACCGGAGCCGACGACCACCGACTGGGGATGGGCCGGCGGCGCGGGCAGGGGCCGGGGAGCTGCACAGCATCCCCAAGGGCTGCTGTCTTCCCTCCGTCGGCCATCACCTCTTAGGTCATCGCGTGACCTCGCTGAGCGTTACGCCCAATCTTCGTGGCCCGAGTCACACCGCGTTTGATGCCATGCCGTTCATACAGCCATATATGTCGGTCCGGTGTGTCCGAACACGCCCCACTTTGGAGGCCGGACGACCCGCCCGGAACCCTCGCCGTGCCGCCGGCCCCTCCCCCGGAATCCCTCCGGGGGCACCCTTCCGGCCCGGCGACACGTCGGCGCGACCACCGCACGACCCCGCGCTCCCGCGCGCGGATCCGCTCAGTGCTCGCGCGGGGCCGGAACCACGCGCTCGACCTCCGGATGAACCGTCAGGAGCTGGCGCATCGCGTTCTCCGCGCCGAGCGCGTCTCCGGCGGCGAGGGCCTCGAGCATGCGCGCGTGGTGCGCGACGCAGGTCTCGCTGGGGCGGTCACAGGCGGTGATGGGGCTGCCGGAGACCTGAAGGGCCGAGGAGACGATGCCGGAGAGGTGCTCCAGCATCCGGTTGCCGGCGGCCTGGATCAGCAGGGCGTGGAACTCGTTGTCGGCGCGCGCGAAGGTGATCGAATCGCCCTGGCCGAGGGCGTGGCCCATGATCTCGACCATGTCGGCCAGGCGCTGCTGGATCTCCGGGCGGCCGTGGCCGGCGGCGAGGCGCGCGGCGAGCGGTTCGATGGTCCAGCGGAGCTCGCCCAGCTCGCGGCGCTGGTCGTCGCGCTGGGGGCCGAAGGCGCGCCACTCGATGATGTCGGGGTCGAGCAGGTTCCAGTCGGCGACGGGGCGGACCCGGGTGCCGACGTTGGGCCGGGCGCTGACGAGGCCCTTGGCCTCCAGGACCCGCAGCGATTCGCGGACGACCGTGCGGGAGACCTCGAAGCGCTGGCCGATCTCCTCCGGCACCAGCGGGCGGTCCGCGCCGAGATCGCCGGAAACGATCATCTGGCCGAGCTGCTGGACGAGTTGGCCGTGGAGGCCGCGGCCGCGGCTGCCCGCCGCGCGCCGGCCGACCCGGCTCAACTCGATGTCGGATCCGTCCCAGTGGGGCACTGCGGCACGGTCGGCCCCCGGTGCCTCCGCGAAGGGGTAGCGGTCGAGTTCGCCCGAGCCGGCGAGGCCGGAATCGGCATGGCGGGCGGCGGTCATCATGGTGTGCGCAAGGGTACTCACGAATCCTTTGTCGGCCTCGTTTCCTTGACCCTTGAGGTCTTTGGTGAAAAGCACACGAAAGGGTGATCGGTGCCACCTACGCAATTGACGACTTATCGTAAAGAACCGGGCCTTTTGCGGGGAGTTACGATCTGCCGCCCATGATGTGGACGGCATCGGTCCCGTTGGGACCTCTTCCGGTGCCGGAACGGTCACCAACGATCCCTCACCATCGGACGCGGCCGCGCAGTCCTGTGAACCCATAGGCGCACAACAGGACCATCAGCGACAACACCAGTGCGGTGCCGACGGGTTGGGCCATCACCCGCAGCGCTCCGAGGACGATCCGGTCGGCCTCCGGGGGCCACTGCGCCCAGGCCAGGCCGCGCAGCCGTTCCGCGAGACCGGTCACCGGGTAGGCGGACGGGCCGTCCAACGCCTTGCGCACCAGCGGTACGACCATCACCGGTACGGCGAGCACCGCGGCCAGACCCGCGGCGGCGGAGCGGAAGACGCCGGAGGCCAGGACGCCGGACCAGGCGCAGCCGATGAGCAGCCCCGCCCAGCTGACCGCCGGGGCGACCCATTCCGCCGGGGTACGGAGCGGGCCGCCGCCGAAGACCAGGGTCAGGGCGGCCGCGTCGGCGGTCACGGCGAGGGCGCCGATCAGGAGCGCGAGCGCGGCGCTGACGCCGAGCTTCGCCGTGAGCAGCCCGAGCCGGCGCGGAACGGTGCCGCGGTCGGCGGCGAGCGCGGGGAAGCGGTACTCCTCGCCGAAGGCCAGGGCGCCGAGGAGGCCGGCGCCGAGGGCGGCGGGCGGCAGGGGCAGCAACTCCGGCCAGGCGGCGAGCAGCCGGTTCTGCGTGGTGTGCCCGATCCGGGCGAGTACCAGCGCCGTGACGACGGACACGGCGAGGACGAACGCGGCGGTGAGGAAGGGGGTCGCGGTGCCGAAGACCCGGTGCAGCTCGTAGCGCAGGGGCCGGAGCGGGCCGCCGAGCCGCCGCACGGCCGAGGCGGGCCCCGCGGCGCGTGCGCCGCGTGCGGTCCGCCGGGTACGCCCCGTGAGCCCCGTGCGCGCGGCGAGCCCGGCGCGCGGCCGCTCGTCGCCGTCCGGGGTCGGGGCCGGGGAGGCGGCTGCCGCCGCCGATCCGGCGCGGGCACGCGGCAGCGACGGCGTACCCGCGTCCCCGGTCTCGTCGGCGAGTTGGTGGACGAGCACGCCGTGCCGGAAAGCGGCCTCGCCGACCTCGGCGCAGTTGCTGCCGTAGACGGACAGCCGGCTGCCGCTCTCTTCGACGATCTCCACCGCGCGCTGCGTCGCGCGCGCCTCGCGGCCCAGTACGTCGGCCAGCCGGGCGGCGTGCGGGGTGCGCACGGCGACCCGCGGCCGCAGCCTGGTCCGGGCGAAGTCGGCGGCGTCCTGGTCGGCGACGAGCCGGCCCGCCTCGATGCTGACGACCCGGTCGGCGCTGCGGGCGGCCTCCTTCGCGTCGTCGGTGGTGAAGAGCACCGCGCCGCCGAGCGAGGCGTGGCCGCGCAGCAGGCTGTACAGCCAGCTCCTCTCCCGGGGCGAGAGCCCGGCGGCGGGCTCGTCGAGGAGCAGCGTGCAGGGGTCGGCGAGCAGTGCGGCGGCCAGGGCGACCCGGCGTTCCATGCCGAGGGAGAGCGAGCCGAGCCGCTGGTCGCGCAGCCCTGCGACGCCGACGACCTCCATCATGGTGTCGGCCCGGGTGGCCGGTACCCCGGCCGCGGCGCACAGCATGCGCAGCTGGCTCCGGACGGTGCGCGAGGGGTTGCCGGGCAGGTCTCCGAGGAGCACGCCGACCTCGCGGCCCGGATGCGGGATCCGGTGCAGGGGACGCCCGCGGAAGTAGGTGACTCCGCGGCCCGGTTCGAGCTCGAGCATGAGCCGCAGTGCGGTGGTCTTGCCCGATCCGGGGGTACCGAGGAGCGCGGTCACGCACCCGGGGCGGGCCTCGAAGGTGAGGTCGTCCACGAGGGGCGGGAGGGTTCGACGGGGGGCGCTGGTGAGTCCGATGGCCTGGAGCATCGCTTCTCTCGCGGGGGGTGAGACCGCTCTGCGGCAGTGTGAGTACCACCAGCAAGATAACGCGATATGTCAGATTTTCGACGTAACTGCCGCGGAGGCTCGCCCGTGTCGACGCCAGCGTCGGCGCCAGCAGCGGCAGCGGCAGCGGCAGCGGCAGCGGCAGCGGCAGCGGCAGCGGCGAGCCTGCGGTTCCGGGCGGGTCAGACTTCCGGGCGCAGCATCGGCGGGTTGAGCAGGGTGGCCCCGCCCGCCCGGAACAGCTGCGCGGGACGACCGCCCTGACGGGTCGTCGTCCCCCCGGCCGGCACCAGGAACCCGGGGGTGCCGGTGACCTTGCGGTGGAAGTTGCGGGGGTCGAGGGCGACGCCCCAGACGGCCTCGTAGACCCGGCGCAGCTCACCGACGGTGAACTCGGGCGGGCAGAAGGCGGTGGCCAAGGAGGAGTACTCGATCTTCGAGCGGGCCCGCTCCACCCCGTCGGCGAGGATCCGCTCGTGGTCGAAGGCGAGTCCGGCACCGGGCTGGCCGTCTCCGGACAGGACCTCGTCGACGGAGGCCCAGCGCGCGCTGTTGGCATCGCCTCCGGCCCGGGGCGCGGGAAGATCGGGGGCCAGCACCAGGTGAGCCACGCTGACCACGCGCATGCGCGGGTCGCGCTTCGGATCGCCGTAGGTCGCCAGCTGCTCGAGGTGCGCTCCGTTGCCCACTCCGGGAGCGGCCGGGTCGTGCGCGCACAGGCCCGTCTCCTCGGACAGCTCCCTGGCGGCCGCCGCCGCCAGGTCCTCGTCGCCGCGCACGAAGCCTCCGGGCAGCGCCCAGCGTCCCTGGAACGGCTGCTCGCCCCGCCGGACGACCAGCGCGCAGAGCGCGTGGCGCCGCACGGTGAGCACGACCAGGTCGACGGTAACGGCGAAAGGCGGAAAGGCCGACGGGTCGTAGGGCGACATGTCGCGATCATAGTCGTCTGCCTGACGATAAACAGCGCTTTGGCGATCCCCGAATGAGGGACCGCGAGCGCCGCCCCCTCTTGCGCGGCGCGGCCCGAGGCCCGGCCCGCGGCGCTCCGGTGCCCGTCGGCGCCGTGGCCGGAAACATTCGCCGGGCCGCGGTGTCCGTGCGCCGCGTCACGGGTCCGGAGGACCATGCCTCCTGGAGCGGATGTACGCGCGTGGTCCGCCCCCTCGGAGGGCCCCGTACCGGACGCGCCCCGGTGAACCTCCCGGCCTCTCCACCGGACACCCCCTAGCCGCTCAGTTGCAGCGCATCGGCGGCCTCCTCCACCATGCCGAGGCCGAGCCTGCTGATCCGCACCGCGAACGGTTCTCCGGAGACGCGCAGGCCGGACAGGCGGAGCCCGCCGAGCGGGGCGCCCGCGAGCGGGGCGAGGGCGACCGTGCCCGCGGGGGCGTCCGGCCGGATCCCGGCCAGGGAGAGCAGCGCGTGGATCCCCGAGGCCGCGGCGACCGCCGCCGGACGGCAGGCGGCCGGATGGGGAAGCGGGGCGCTGCCGGCGGTGCGCTGCTCGGCGGCGTACATCTCCGGGAGGCGGTACCCGAAGCTCTCCGCGGCGTCCAGCAGACCGCGCAGCAGAGCGGTGGCCTCCTTCTCGAATCCGGCCTGGGCCAGACCGGCCGCGGCGACCGCGCTCTCGTACGGCCGCACCGCGCCCGAGCGGTAGCCGAACGGGTTGTGCCCCGGCTCGCGGAGCGCCATGCTCCGCAGCCCCCACCCGGAGTCCATGGCGGGGGCTCCGAGCAGCCGTGCCAGCTGCTCGGTGCGGACACGGCCGAGCAGTCCCGGTGCGAGCCGGCCGCCGCCGAGCAGTCCGGTGTCCAGCAGGTGGGCGGCGGCGGCCGTCAGCCGGGGCAGCGGCCGGCCGTCGGGATGCAGGGCCGCCGCGGGCCGGCCGCCGTCCGGACCCTCGACCCAGAACCGGGCCGCGAACCGTTCCCGCAGGGCGAGCGCCCATTCCCGCCACTCCTCGGCTCCGGGCCGCCCGCACCCGTCGAGCAGGTCGGCGCCGAGCAGCGCGGCCCGGTGTGCGTGGGCCTGGGTTTCACAGCGCCGCGGTCCCGGGTCGGGGTCGGCCAGGAAACCGTCCTCCCCCAGGGCGCCCCGCAGCCAGTCCAGGCACCGCTCGGCGGCCGGGAGCAGCTGGGCCACCTCGGCCTCGGGCATGCCCCAGCGCCTGGCTTCGGCGAGGACCGTCGGGAAGGCGAGCGTCGCCTCGGTCCCGGTGCAGCCCGGGGGCAGCTGTGGTCCGGCTCCGCGCAGCGGCCCCGGGATCTTCCCGGCGTCGGCGCCGCGGCCGGCGCTCTGGGTGCGGGCCAGGACGCGCAGGGTCGAGCCGGCCAGTCCGGTGCCGAGCGGGAGCGCCATGCGGGCGGCCCACAGCGATTCCGCCGGGGCCAGTCCGAGCCGCCACGGCACGCCCGCCGCCGCATAGGCGTCGGCCGGTTCCCGAGGGTCCCTCAGCAGGAGCGCGCGGAGGTCGGCGACGCTGCTGCGGAACCATGCCTCCGCCCTGGGGTCGTCGCCCTCCGCGCGGGCGTCGGCCAGCGGATTCGCGACGTGCCCGACGGGGGCCCGCCCCACGCGGTCCCGGGTGGTCCGCAGCTCGATGGTGCGGGATTCGCCGGGGCGCAGTTCGAGCTGCCAGCGCAACAGGCCGGCCGAGGCGAGCGCGTCGTCCGGAGGCGGCTCGGCCGCCGTGACGGCCTGGGCCCGCCCACTGGTCCAGCGGAGCCCAGCCGCGTGCACCCCGGCGGGCAGTTCCGGTCCGGCCCGGCCTGCGGCCACATCGGCCAGCTCCGCCAGGTCGGTGCCGAGCGAGACCTCCACGGGGATCCGCAGCGGCCGGGCGGTGAAACTGCGCAGGGTGATCCGCTCCGTGCCGTCGGCGTGGCGGATCCGCTCCACACCCACGTCGGGGTCGGGCCCGGCCTCGGCTCCGGTGCGCACCGTCGCGGTGAACGCGGCCCGGTCGGCGCCGAGGCTGCGTCCCTGGACGGCGACCGGGTCCCGGCCGTCGACGCGCAGCACGCAGCGGGACAGCAGCCTGCGCCCGGAACTGTAGATCCCGTCGACGCCCCGCCCGGTGAGCTGGCCGTGCTCGGGCGAGATGACCAGGCAGGGCGCGGCGACGCAGATGACGGCGCCGTGCACGGGCGGCAGGTCGGGCCTACGCGGGGAAGGTACGCGGGCCGGGGGTACGGGATGCGGCATGGGTCGCCTCGTCTGCGCTCCGGGGGGATCGGCTGGGCGGTGGCGTGGCCGGGACGCCACCACCCCCCAAGGCAACGCCCCCACCCCCGCCTGGGTCACGGGCCCCGGTGGGGGCTGCGCCCATTGGGGCCGGGGCCGGGGCCGTCGCCGCAGCCGTCGGCCGAGGACTACGCCCACCGCGTCCCGAAGCCTCCGCAGGACCGGGCGGAGCGGCCTGGCCCGACTCCGCCCCCACCCCCGGTCCCTGCCGCCCGGGTCGCCGCCCCGGCTCCGGTTCACGCGCGGGACCCGCTCCCCGCTCCCGCTCCGGTGGGGGATCCCCGTTCTGGTGCTGTTCCGAGGCCTGCGCCCACACCCGCTCCGCGGCCCGCTCCTGCTCAGCTCGACGTTCACTGCTCGCTCCCCGCGGTGCGGCCGGGCGCGCGGCGGGTGGTCCGGCGCGGGCGCCCGGGGGGCCTGGTGGCATCCCGTCGGACCGCGGCCGACAGGCGTCCCTTGCGGGGTTCCCTGCGGGGTTCCCGGCGCCGCCGCTCCTCCCGCAGGCACTGCCGCAGGCCCTCCGGGTCGATCCCCTCGTTGCAGGCGTGGTGGAGCAGCTGCGCGAAGCGGTACTCGCCGTCCGCGCGGAGGGCCAGGCCCAGCGCGATCCGTGCGGTCGGCTCGTCCCCGGTGGACCAGGAGACCCAGCCGGCCAGGGTCAGCGGGGCGGCCGCGTGTTCTGCGTAGGCCCCGACACAGCGCCGGGCCAGGGCCCGCCACAGGCGCAGGGCGGGAGCCGCCTCCTCGTCCTCCATCCACTCGGCTGCGATGTCGCGGATCTGTCGGTCCTGGAGACCCAGGATGAGCGAAGCGGCCTCGTCGTGGCCCAGCAGCGCGTCGTCCCAGTCGTCGGCGCCCGGTCCGGTCTCGGCCGGCAGGGCAAGGGTCATGCGCTGGATCAGGGTGCGGGCGAGCGATACCGTCTCGGCGCCCACCTCCTCCCGCGTGGCCCCGTCGAGGATCTTCGGCACGAGGGCCGTGGCCGTCCGGTCCAGGGCCCGCTCCATTTCCTCGGCGCCCGTCCCGCGCAGCGGGGCCAGCCGCCGCTCGATCTCCCGGAGGGAGCCCCTGACCTGCAGTCCCGCGAAGGTGGCCGCGGCTGCCATCACCGAGGTGCCGGGGACCGCCAGGACGCTGCCCTCCGCGGGGCAGCAGCGCTCGTCCGGGCAGCAGTAGGACCAGTAGCGTCCGGCGGAAAGGCACAGGGCCTCCAGCACGGGGACGTCCAAGGCGCCGCAGGCCAGCCGGATCCGCTGGGCGAGCGGGCGCAGCCGGGTCATCACGCGCTGCCCGCTCTCCTCCCCGCGCGGGTCCTGGCAGAGGAAGACGACGATGCCGTCGGGCGTGACGCCGCGCCGCCGACTGCCGCCGACCAGGCATTCGGCGACCTGTCGGGCGGTGTCCTCCCACGCGTCCGAGTCGGCCGGGATGCCGACGCGGAGCCGGCCGCCGAAGCGGCCGCCCTCGCCGTGGACGGTGACCATGACGAGGGAGTCGGTCGGGTGGAATCCGAGCATGTAGGGCAGCGCGTCCGCCAGTTCGGCGGGGCCGCGCAGGGTGATCGGGGGTACGCCGGCGGCTCCGGACGCGCTGGTGGACGTCCGGCCGGAGGGTGCGTGTGCTTCGTGGTTGTTCGTCATGTCCCGAAGATCCCGTGCCGGATCGGATCCGGAAACCCCTGTGGATAACCGCGGACCGCCACCGCGCGGCCCGCGTATCCCGATCGGCACCGGCGGGAAAACGGCCGGGCCCGCGGACCGGACGCCCGACCGGGCGCCGTACGAATCCGCCCTTCACCGTCCACAGGACCAGAGCGGCATTCGCCCGATGTCCGAGCCATCGGGTTGCATGGGGGCATGAACGCAGACCTGAGGTCCTCGGCCGACTCCGTACTAGCCCGTCTCGTGGGCGACCCCACGGGCACCGCACGGCTGCGCGAGGACCAGTGGCGGGCGATCGAGGCCCTGGTCGCGGACAAGCGGCGGGCGCTGGTGGTGCAGCGCACCGGCTGGGGCAAGTCCGCGGTGTACTTCGTCGCCACCTCGCTGCTGCGCGCCGGTGGCGCCGGTCCCACGGTGATCGTGTCGCCGCTCCTCGCGCTCATGCGCAACCAGGTCGAGGCCGCCGCACGGGCCGGGATCCACGCCCGCACCATCAACTCGGCCAACCCCGAGGAATGGGAATCGATCCAGGCCGAGATCGCGGCGGGCGACGTCGACGTGCTGCTGGTGAGCCCGGAACGGCTCAACAACCCCGACTTCCGGGACCAGGTGCTGCCCAAGCTGTCCGCCGCGACCGGTCTGCTCGTGGTGGACGAGGCGCACTGCATCTCGGACTGGGGCCACGACTTCCGCCCCGACTACCGGCGGCTGCGGACCATGCTCGCCGATCTCCCGCCGGGCGTCCCCGTCCTGGCCACGACGGCTACGGCCAACGCGCGCGTGACCGCCGACGTGGCCGAGCAGCTGGGCACGGGGGCCGGCACGGACGCCCTCGTCCTCCGCGGCGCCCTGGACCGCGAGAGCCTCAGCCTGGCCGTGCTGACGCTGCCCGACGCCGCCCACCGGCTGGCCTGGCTCGCCGACCACCTCGGGGCCCTCCCGGGCTCCGGCATCATCTACACCCTGACCGTGGCCGCGGCCGAGGAGGTCACCGCGTACCTGCGTCACCGCGGGCACACGGTCTCCTCGTACACCGGCAAGACGGAGAACGCCGACCGGGAGCAGGCCGAGAACGACCTCCAGGCCAACCGGGTCAAGGCCCTGGTGGCCACATCGGCCCTCGGGATGGGCTTCGACAAGCCCGACCTCGGTTTCGTGGTGCACCTCGGATCGCCCTCCTCGCCCATCGCCTACTACCAGCAGGTCGGCCGCGCCGGCCGTGGTGTGGAGCACGCGGAGGTCCTGCTCCTGCCGGGCAAGGAGGACGAGGCGATCTGGCAGTACTTCGCCTCCGTCGCCTTCCCGCCGGAGCAGCAGGTCCGCCGGACCCTGGAGGTACTGGCCGCGGCCGGCCGGCCGTTGTCCCTGCCGGCCCTGGAACCGCTGGTCGATCTGCGCCGCACCAGGCTGGAGACCATGCTCAAGGTCCTCGATGTGGACGGCGCGGTCCACCGGGTCAAGGGCGGCTGGACCTCGACCGGCGAGCCCTGGGCGTACGACGCCGAGCGCTACGCCTGGGTCGCCCGGCAGCGGGCCGCCGAACAGCAGGCTATGCGGGACTACGCATCGGCCACCGGCTGCCGCATGGAGTTCCTGCGCCGCCAGCTCGACGACGAGGAGGCCGCTCCCTGCGGCCGCTGCGACAACTGCGCCGGAGCCCGGTTCACGGCGGAGGTCTCCTCGACCGCGCTGGACACCGCCCGCGGCGAGCTGGGGCGGCCGGGCGTGGAACTGGAGCCGCGCAAGATGTGGCCGACGGGGCTCGCCGCGGTCGGCGTGGACCTCAAGGGCCGCATCCCGGCGGGTGAACAGGCTTCCACGGGCCGTGCGCTGGGCCGGCTGTCCGACATCGGCTGGGGCAACCGGCTGCGCCCGATGCTCGCTCAGCAGACGCCGGACCAGCCGGTTCCGGACGATGTCGCCCAGGCCGTCGTAGCGGTTCTGGCCGACTGGGCGCGCGGCCCCGGCGGCTGGGCCTCCGGGGCCCCGGACGCTCCCGCCCGGCCCGTGGGCGTGGTCGCGCTGCCCTCGCGCAGCCGGCCCCGACTGGTCGGCTCGCTGGCCGCGCGGATCGCGGAGATCGGGCGGATGCCCCTGCTCGGGACGCTGGCGTACACGGACCAAGCCCCGGAGTTCGGCCTGCCCTCCTCGAACAGCGCCCAGCGGGTGCGCGGCCTCCACCAAGCACTGACCGTTCCTCCGGAGCTGGCCGCGACCCTGGGGGACGCAGCCGGCCCGGTGCTCCTCGTCGACGACCGGGCGGAGAGCGGATGGACCCTCGCGGTAGCCGCCCGGCTGCTGCGGCGGGCGGGTGCCAAGGAGGTGTTTCCGCTGGTACTGGCGCTCCAGCCGTAGCTCAATGAGTCATCTTCGGCGCGGCGGGGCAAGGATATGAACGGCATACCGGCGAATTCCGGTCTGCGGCGCCAATTGCTCGTTGCCGCATGCTCACGGGCCACGCGAGAATTGCAGTGCTCCCGCTCGGCTCGACGGCACGCTTCTGGGCCGCGCCGCGGCGCGCCCGAACTCCAGCCGTGCCCGTTCGCGGGCGTGTACCCGAAGGGAGGACTGTGACCTTCGGATTCGCCCCGCCCTCGACCACGTCCCTGACGCCGGCCACCGGCGGCGCCAGCCGGCACGGCAGGCTCCTGGAACCCTCCGAGTGGACCGCCTCGGGCGTTCCCCTGCTGCGCAATCCGCGCGAGGTCGTCAGCGGCCTGCACGCACGGCACAGCCCGGTGCCGTCCACCGCGGTGATCGCCGTGCTCGGCCCGGAGGAGGAGCTCGTCGCGAGCGCCTCCTTCGTGCAGCGCTCCGCCTCCGCCGACGGCTGGGAGTACCGCAACGCCCTGCTCTCGCGGCTGCGCCGGGTCCTCCCGCACGACCTGCGGCGGCGGACGCCGATACGGACGGCGGTGCTGCTCTACTGCCGCGACGGCGACGAGCGGTGGACCGAGGAGGACGGCGCCTGGATGTGGGGGCTGCGCGACGCCTGCACCCTGCACGGCCTGCGCTGCGGCGCGTACATCACGTTGACCCGGGGCGGCTGGCAGGTCCTCGGCGAGGGCCGCGGCGGTCGGCGGCCCAGCTCGGAGTCACGGCCCGAGCGCCTCGGCGACACGACGGCGGAGTTCGCCCCGCTCGCCCTGCACACCGGGGGCGGGGCCGCGGACGCCCTGCGCCGCACCGCCGCTCGCTGACCGGCACGCCGGCCCGCCCACCCTTCGCCCACTCCCCCGCGGACACTGCCGCGCGCACGGATGTCCGCACGGTCTCACCGCGGACGGCCGTGCCGGCCGACCGGCCGCGGGCACGCCCAACGGCCGTACACCCTGAAGCGGGCGTACGGCTGGTCAGGCCTCGGACGTCGGCAAGGCCGGCTGTTCGCCCGCCCCGCCCCTCGACCGCGCCGGGATGCGGAGCGTCAGACGCCCGCGCCCAGCACGGAGTTGATCTCCCGCGGCTCACCGCACACGATCAGCAGAGCACCGGCTCGCGCGAGCGCGACCGGCAGGGCCGCGGCGGCGGTCTCGGCCGGTCCGCCGTTGGCCGCGACGACCACGACGGGACGGCCGGCGGCGCGCTGGACCTGCGCCGCGTCCGCGTAGAAGACGTCGTCCCCGGCGTCGTGCAGGGCCCAGTACGCGGCCTCGCCGAAGGACAGTTCGTGCGCGGCCCACGGGTGCGGGTCGCCGGTGGTGAGCACCAGGATGTCGCCGGGCGCGCGCCCGGTGTCGAGCAGCAGGTCCACGGCCTCCTCGGCCGCGTCCAGCGCGCCCTCGGCGGATGCCGGGATCAGCTGGACCTGCGGAACCGCCTTGGAGACCGACGGCGCGGGGGAGGCTGCGGGAACGGGTCCGGGGGTGGCCTGCGGCACCCGCTGCGCGGGCGGTGCGGGCCGGGCGGCGTCTCCCGCGCGGCTTGCCGCCGCGGGAGAGGGACCGGGGCGTCCGGGCCGGGGGGCGGGACGCGGACCAGGTACGGGGCGGGGGGTCTGCGCGGTGCGGCTCGCGGCCGGCGTGACGCGGGGACCCTGGGCACTCTCGTGAATCTGAGGCTCCTCGGGGCGGGGGTGAGAGGCGTGAGTTGAGTTGACATCTAGCGGACAGCGGTACGAAACGTACCGGGGAATGGCACGTACGTGCGATCAGAAATCGAAGCCGAGTTGGCCTCCGGTTTCCAGCTCCAGCGATTCCTCGCTGCGGCGCACCTTCTTGAGGTGACGCCAGCGGGGCAGCGCGTCGAGGTAGGACCACGAGAGCCGGTGATAAGCGGTCGGCCCCTGTTCCTCCAGCGCCGCCCGGTGCACGGGCGAGGGGTATCCGGCGTTCGCGGCGAAAGCGAAATCCGCGATTCCACCGCCCTGTTCACCGATTTCGGCCATCATCCGGTCGCGCCGGACCTTGGCGATCACCGAGGCAGCGGCGACGGAGACACAGGACTGGTCACCCTTGATCACCGTCCGGACCTGCCAGGGACCGCCGAGATAGTCGTGCTTGCCGTCGAGTATCACCGCGTCGGGACGCACCGGCAGCGCCTCCAGGGCGCGCACCGCGGCGAGGCGCAGCGCGGCGGTCATCCCGAGCCGGTCGATCTCCTCCGGGGAGGAGTGACCCAGGGTGTAGGCGGTGACCCAGCCCTCCAGGACGCCGACGAGCGCGTCGCGTCGCTTGGGGGTGAGCAACTTGGAGTCGGTGAGTCCCTCGGGCGGCCGGCGCAGACCGGTGATCGCCGCGCACACGGTGACCGGACCGGCCCAGGCCCCTCGTCCGACTTCGTCGACCCCGGCGATGATCTTGGCGCCGGTGGTTGCACGGAGGGAGCGTTCGACGGTGTGAGTGGGTGCTTCATACGGCATGGCGCCAGCAAGGTTACGCCGACCCGCGCCGCCTGCACACCCCGGCCCCCGTCACACCGCGGCCGGCGCCCCCGCTCACGCCCTGAGCAGGGGAACCATCACCCCGTCGACCATCTCGGCGATCTCCGCTTCTTCCCATTCGCTGTCGCACACTTTCGTGCGGTACATCATCATCGCCGGGATGACGTCGACGAGAAGCGGATCAGTGGCATCCGCCCGTACGTCTCCCCGATCGATCCCCCGCCGCAGCAGTTCGCCGATCAGCCGGTGCGCCGGTTCGTGCAGCCCGGACCAGATCAGGCCGCGGAACCGGTCGGCATTGATGTGGTCGCACTCGTGAAGCACCGCCCGCAGCGCCTGCCCCGCCCGCGAGTACATGACCTCCCGCATCCGCACGCACAACGCGTACAGGTCCTCGCGGATCGATCCCGTGTCCTTGATCTGGCCGAGCGGCGGCAGGCGCGTCCGCAGGGCCTCGGCCACCAGGTCCGCCTTCGAGGGCCAGCGCCGGTACAGCGCCGCCTTGCCGGTGTGCGCGCCGGCGGCGACACCCTCCATCGTGAGGGAATTCCAGCCAACGGTGCTCAGCTGTTCCAACGCGGCGTCCAGGATCGCCCGTTCGAGCTCGGGCCCACGCCTGCGCCCCGCAGACGCCGCCGACCAGCGCGCCACCGCCACTTCCGTTCCTCCGTCCGACCCGCGCGTCCCTCGCACGTACTTTCAGCCTTAGTGAACGCTTGCGTGCACTAAGGCTGACTCCTACGGTGGACTCGCTGTGAACGCGTACGTTCACTATTTCACTTTGGGGGGATCCACAGTGACAACTCCTCAGCTCTCCACGTCCCGAATACCGGGCGCGGCCCGCCGCGAGGGGCGCACGGGAGTGGCGCTCGCCGTCATCGCCGCCTGCCAGCTCATGATCGTCCTCGACGCGACGATCGTGAACATCGCACTTCCGCACATCCAGACCGATCTCGCGATCTCCACCACCGATCTGTCGTGGGTGATCAGCGCCTACACGCTCGCCTTCGGCGGTCTGCTGCTGCTCGGCGGCCGGGCCGGCGACATCCTGGGCCGGCGCCGCGTCTTCATGACCGGCATCCTGCTCTTCACCCTGGCGTCCCTGCTCGGCGGATTCGCCGAGGAGTCCTGGCAGTTGCTCGCGGCCCGCGCGCTCCAGGGCGTCGGCGGCGCCATCGCCTCGCCGACCTCGCTCGCCCTGATCACCACGACCTTCCCCGAAGGCCCCGAGCGCAACCGCGCCTTCGGGGTGTTCGCGGCCGTCTCCGCGGGCGGCGGCGCCATCGGGCTGCTGGCCGGCGGCATGCTCACCGAGTGGCTCGACTGGCGCTGGGTCTTCTTCGTCAACGTGCCGATCGGCATGCTGATCGCGGTCCTGGCCCCCCTCTACATCAGCGAGTCCGAACGCCACCCCGGCCGCTTCGACATCTCCGGAGCACTCACGTCCACCGGCGGCATGGCCTCGCTCGTGTACGGATTCATCCGCGCCTCCCAGGACGGCTGGCGCGACGCCGTGACGATCGGCTCGTTCGCCCTGGCCGTGGTCCTGCTCGCGGCCTTCGTGCTCATCGAGTCCCGGGCCGCCGATCCGATCATCCCGCTGCGCATGTTTTCCCAGCGCAACCGCGCCGGTACTTACGTGATCATGCTCAGTCTTGCCGCCGCGATGTTCGGAATGTTCTTCTTCATCGTCCAGTTCGTGCAGAACGTGCTGGACTTCTCGCCGATCCAGTCGGGCATAGGCTTCCTGCCCGTCACGGTCGCCATCATCACGGCAGCCGGCATCTCGCAGCGCCTCCTGCCCCGCTTCGGCCCCAAGCCGTTCATGGTGGTCGGCTCCGCGCTCACCGGCACCGGCCTGGCGTGGCTGACCTTCATCGGGACCGGCAGCTCGTACCTCTCCGGGGTACTGGGACCGATGCTGCTGTTCGGCTTCGGCATGGGCCTCAACTTCGTCACCCTCACCCTCACCGCCGTCTCCGGGGTGGCCCAGCAGGAGGCCGGCGCCGCGTCCGGGCTGCTCAACGCCAGCCAGCAGGTCGGCGGCTCGCTGGGGCTGTCCATCCTGGTCACCGTCTTCGGGACGGCCGGCCGGACCGAGGCCGAGCAGCAGGTTCCGGCCTTCATGGCACAGGCGGACCAAGGTCAGCTGACGGCCTTCAAGGAGAGCGGGCTGCTGCCCGATCCGTGGGGGGACCTGGTCCTCACCCACGGGATCGCCACCGCCTTCATCGCGGCCGTGGCCATGGCGGGCGTCGCGCTCGCCACCGCGCTCGTGGTGATCCGCGTGCGCAAGAGCGACCTGGACGCCCTGAACGGAGCCGCCGCGGAGGCCGGTCCGGCCGCCTGAGCGGCCGGCCGCGTCGCGCGCCGGCCCGTACGGCGCTGTCCTGTACGGGGTTCCGTACGGGGGTTCCGTACGGAACAGCGCCGTACGGGCGGTCCCGGGCCGGCCGGTCTCGCCAGAAGGGCCCGCCGCGGGAACCACCGCGCCGGACCCTCCCCCGCACACCTCTCGCGCGTCCTAGTACTCGGACCGGCTTCCGAAGGTGCCGAGGCGCGAGCACTCCTGGTACGAGGCCTTGACCGGGCGATCGTGCAGGATCTGGCGGGCCCTGCGCTCCCCCAGGCTCATCGCGTACCAGGGCACGTCGTCGCCCGCCTTCGCCAGCTCGTTGTTGATCCCGCGCAGGGCGCAGGAGCGCTGGGGCTCGGGCAGCCGGTCCAACCCGGGCACCGCGTCCGCCGACAGGGACTGGAAGTACGCCAGGTCGATCTTTCCGTCCTGTACGTACCGGGTGACGTTGCCCTCGGCGATCACCCCGTCGGGGGACAGCAGTCCGAAGGCCAGGCAGGCCGCCACGGCGCTCCCCGCGACCGCTCGCGGCAGCCAACGGGCCCCGGCCACCCCGGCGGCCATGATCAGGACGATGACCAGCCCGAGCCACAGTTCCATGCCCGCGACCGAGACGCGCAGCCGCGTCAGCCCGTACGCGTCCACGTAGAGCTCCATGCGGTGCAGCGCGGAGGCGACCACGACCAGGGTCAGCGCGCACAGCGTGCCGAGCACCACCCGCACCAGCCGCCGGTCGCCCGCGCCGCCGCGCGGAGCCCAGCGCAGGGCGAGCGCGATGACGAGCAGGGTGAGCAGGGTGGCCCAGAGCAGCTGCCAGAAGCCCTGGCGGGCGTATTCGGCGTAGGTGAGGCCGGTGGACGCCAGGACCTTGCGGTACCCACCGAACAGGACGGCGAGCTGGACGGCGTTGAACCCGGCGAAGAGAAGGTTCAGCAGGACGAGCGGAAGGGCCCACTCGACTCGGGAACGCGCCTTGCCGGGGGCCACCTTGATCCGGTCCCAGCGGGAGGGTGCCACGGCGGTCCGGGCGACGGCGATCGCGACGAGGGCGCCGAACAGGAAGAGGAGGAAGCGGAACGGCCCTTCCCCGCCGCCGACATCGGGGGTCAGTCCGCTCAGCAGATCCGCGAAGGCGGCGTCGGCGGAGGCGAACAAGGTGCCGAAGAGCACCAGCAGGACCACCGCCACCAGCGAGGCCTTCGCCACCGGCAGCCAGCGGTCGCGGTTACCCGCGCCGCGCGAACGCAAGCCCTTCCAGACCCAGCGCACCCCGAGCACCGTGGCGTCCACGAGACCGACCGGGCTGAGCAGGATGCCGGGCCAGGTGCGGCTGCCCTGGAGGGCCAGCGCACCCGTGAGGACGGCGGCGAGCAGCGCCAGCGTGGACGGCCAGCCGGAATCGCGCAGCGCCGGCACGGCGAGCAGCGCCAGGCAGCCGATGGCCCACAGTACGGTCCACGGGCGGAGCCCGCGGCCGGCCGTGCGGGCGGACAGGTACGCGGCGACGAGGGCCGGCGCCACCGCGATCAGCAGGCCGGGACCCAGTCCGTCGCCGAGCAGCAGGGCCGCGGCGATGCCGGAGGCGAGGACCGCGCCCAGCACGGCGGCCGGGACGTCGGCCGCGGCGGCGGGCCGGGCGGTCTCGGCCCAGGCGAGCGGGGCGAGCGACCACGCGCCGGAGGCTGACCGTTGCTTGCGCAGCTGGTGGGCCTGCCAGGCCTTGGGGTCCCATCCGGGCGGCGCGGGCGGCGTCGGCGCGGCCCCGGGTGGAGCGGGCATGGGCGGACCCGGTCTCGCGTCGGCCCCCGGGGCCGGCCCGGTCGGCGGAGCGGCTGCCGCGCCCAGGGCCGCGTGCGCGGCATGCGCCTGCTCCGCCGTGTCCCCGGCCGTGTTCCCCGCCGTGTTCCCGGCCGAGGCCTGGGCGCTCTTCGCCTCGACGCCGTCCACCGCATCGGTGTTCTCAGTCATCGGGTTCCCCTCCCCTGTCGGCCACCCCCGGTGATCCGGCGGGGGTGGCGAAGCCGACAGAGTAGGCCGCTGACCTCCAGTTTTGAACAGGCTCAAAAGATCTCTGTGGCAGGACCGTGACAATCGGTCCGGCGCGGACCGCCCCGGACCGGCGCGGAGCGGCACGGACCGCTCCGTACCGGCACGGGCCCGCACGGGCCGCACGGGACCTCCGCTACCGCGCTGCCTCCGGCAGCCAGGCCGGCAGGGCCTCGGTACGCGCCAGCCAGGCAGCCGGGAGCACCGCGTCACCCCGCGCGCCCAGTACTCCGCCGACGATCGCGCAGGTCGTGTCGACGTCTCCGCCCACCTGCGCCGTGGTCCAGAAGGCCCGCTCGTAGTCGTCCAGGCTCCGCGCCGCCGACCACAGGGCGAACGGCACGGTGTCGTGGGCGCTGGTGCGGCGCCCGCAGCCCAGTACCGCCGCGACGGTGCTCGCGTCGCTGTAGTCGAGCATGTCCCGCGCCCGGCGCAGGCCGGCGCCCACCGCGCTGCGCGGTACCAGCGCGATCACCCCGTCCAGCAGGTCGGCGGCCTTCGGCGGTCCGGCCGGACCGGCCGCGAGCGCGGCCGCGGCGGCGACGGCCATCGCGCCGCACACCGCCTCGCGGTGCTGGTGGGTGATGTAGGCGGAGATCTCGGCCTGGTGCGTGGCCTGCTCTGGGTCGTCGGCGTACCAGGCGCCCAGCGGGGCGACCCGCATGGCCGCGCCGTTGCCCCACGAGCCCTGCCCGTTGAACAGTTCGGCGGCGAGCGTGCGCCAGTCCGCGCCCTCCCGGACCAGGCGCAGCATCCGGTTCACGGCGGGCCCGTAGCCGCGGTCGAAATCGTGGTGGTGGGCGAACGAGGCGGCCAGGGCGTCCTGGTCCACCCGCCCGTGCGAGGCGAGCACGGCCACCACCGAGCAGGCCATCTCGGTGTCGTCGGTCCACTGCCACGGATCGCTGCCGGCCGGCGGCTCGCGCCGCTTGAGCAGCGGGTAGTTCACGGGGACGAAGTACTGGGAGCCCAGGGCGTCACCCAGGGCCAGCCCGCGAAGGCTGGCCATGGCGCGCGCGTAGCGCCTTTCGGAAGAGGAGTCAGAGGTCATCGCGCGTCACTTTAGCCGTCCAGGTCATAAGGCTCGGGTGTGGTCCACCGCTCAAACGGGCGGTCCATCCGGTACCGGCCGTCCGGGCCGAGCAGGAGGACCCGGTATTCGCCGTTCCCGGGGTTGGAGAGGGCCTCGAACTCGGCCACGGACCAGTGGAACCAGCGCATGCAGAACAGCCTCATCGTCAGCCCGTGGGTCACGAGCAACACGTTCTCCGGATGGTCCGGCGCCTCGAAGCTGCGGTAGAGGCTCTCCAGGAAGGATCCGACCCGGTCGTACACGTCGGCGCCCGACTCCCCCTGCGCGAACCGGTAGAAGAAGTGCCCGTAGGCGTCCCGGTACGCCTTCTGCAGCCGTACGTCGTCCCGGTCCTGCCAGTTGCCCCAGTCCTGCTCCCGCAGCCTCGGCTCCTCGCGCATCCGCACGCGCGTCGGGTCGAGGCGCAGGCCCCGGAAGGTCTGCAGGGTGCGGCGGTACGGGGAGACGTACGCGCTGATGTGCTCGTCGCCGAAGAGTTCCCGCAGCCGGACGCCGACGTCCGCGGCCTGTTCGTGCCCCTTGCGGGTCAGCCGCAGGGCGTGGTCGGGCTCCCGCTCGTACACCGTGTCGTCGGCATTGCCCTCCGATTCCCCGTGGCGGACAAGGACGATGCGCCGTGGTCGTACCATCCCATGACCCTATTCGGCCACGCGCGGGCACGCCGACCGGGCACGCCGGTCATACCGTCCAGGCGGACTCGAGGTCGACCACGTCCCCGGTGAGCGCCTCCACGTCGGCCTGGATCTGGGCGCGCAGCGAGAGCCGCTCGACCCGCTCCTGGCGGTACTTGCCGTGTTCGGCGGCCTTCCGCCACATCGACAGCACCAGGAACTCGCGGCCGGGCGCCTCGCCGAAGAGGCCGCGGACCATGCCGGGCGAGCCCGCCATGGCCGGATTCCACACCTTCTCCTGCATGAGGGCGAAGTGGTCCACCCTGCCCTCGCGCACCCGGGTGTGGGCGACCCGGACCACGTCGGCGTCGGTGAAGCGGGGCTCGAAGCCGGTCTTCACGTCGAAGCGGTGGTCGAAGAGCGTGACGCGCGCGTCGGTGTAGGTGCCGCTCTGGGAAGCGGCCAGCCGGTCGTGCGAGCGGGCCATGAAGGAGTCGTAGAAGGAGCGGCTCTCCCAGAACGCGAAGACGTGCGCCACCCCCTGCCGGCCCCGGCTCCAGCCACCGCCCTGCCCCCGGAATCCGGGTTCGCCGGGCAGCCCCGCCCATTTGCGCTGCCCGCGCTCGAACCCGCGTCGGTCCGTCACCGTGCAGCGAATCCACTTGACCAGCACGGCGCCATCGTACGGGCCCGGCAGGGCCTGGGTCAGTCCTCGGCGCGGTACATCCGCAGGAGTTCGGCCGCATCTCGATCGGACGGTCGAAGGCCGAACTCCCGCTCGAGCACGGCGAGCAGTTCCTCGGCCGCGACAGCCCGCCGCTCCACCCGCCCGTCGGGCAGCAACCGGGAAAGCTCCCGCCCCACGAGCGCCGACCGGGCACGCTCGCCGGGGTACTGGACGATGACCTGGCCGACGAAGGCGGAGCGGGGGTGCGAGGAGCTGTAGTGGTTGAGCACGACGTAGTCGACGGGGTGGTAGGGCTGCGGGGAGAAGGCGTACAGGTCCCGCCAACTCCCCTCGCGGGACGCGCAGAGCACGAGCACCCCGCCCGCCTCCTCCCGGACGCGGAACACCCACTCCCCCTGCCGCACCTCGGCGCCGGGGCGCGCCAGCGGCACGGGCTCGCACGGACCCTGCCAGCCGAACCCGGCGTCGCAGAGCCACGGCTCCCCTTCGACGGTGACGACGAGGACGGCGTGCGTCACCGCGAGGAGGGTGTCCCCCCGGGTCCGGTTGCGGGCACCGCGCCCGGAGACCTCGAAGCCGATCCGCTCCAGGGCAGCGGCCAGCAGCGTGTTCTGCTCGTAGCAGTAGCCGCCGCGGCGGTCGTGCACGAGCTTGGCTTCGACCGACTTGACGTCCAGCCCGACAGGGCGGCCGAACAGCACGTCCAGACTCTCGAAGGTGATGGCGCCGGTGTGGGCCCGGTGCACTTCCTTCAACGTCCGCAGATCCGCCCGGGGTTCCCCGCCCCGCCACCCGATCCTCGCCAGATAGGCGTCCAGATCCAGTTCGTCACCGCTCCACATGCTTCCCCCGCTCGACGCACCGTGCATTCGGGGGCACCTGCCGTGCCGGCCCCGCCACAATGATCGCCATGACCGGGCTGCACACCAACCCGTTCTCCACCCGCCCGGCCTCGGCTCCGCGCCCTCGACGCGTCGCTCACGCCGACGGCCGTCACCGCGGGCCATAGCGAAAGAGAGGGAGCCGCCCCGGGGGGCGACTCCCTCTCTCATCTACAGGTCAGCGACTTGAACACGGATGCTCAATGATGCGTCGCGTGCCCGTGCGCTCGTTTTCAGCTGCAGCCGCTGGTGGAGCCGCAGCCCTCGCAGATGTAGCAGGAGCCCGCGCGCTGCATCTTCGTACCGCAGGAGAAGCAGAGCGGAGCGTCGGCGGAGACGCCGAGCTGCATCTCGACCAGTTCGGCGTTGGAGTGCGCCGTCTTGGGGGCCGGGAGCGGGGCGACCGCGACCGGCTTCGGGGCCGGCACCGCCGCGAGCGAGGCCGACGGGGTCAGGGACTCCGTGTCGAGCTCGTTCTCGAGCGCCTCGTAGGAACCGGTGTCCAGGTGGCGCTGACGCTCCTCGGCCGAGTGGATGCCGAGGGCCGAGCGGGTCTCGAAGGGCAGGAAGTCGAGCGCCACGCGGCGGAAGATGTAGTCGACGATCGACTGCGCCATGCGCACGTCCGGGTCGTCCGTCATGCCGGCCGGCTCGAAGCGCATGTTCGTGAACTTCGCGACGTACGTCTCCAGCGGGACGCCGTACTGCAGACCGACCGAGACGGCGATGGAGAAGGCGTCCATCATGCCCGCGAGGGTCGAACCCTGCTTGGACATCTTCAGGAAGACCTCACCGAGACCGTCGTCCGGGTAGGAGTTCGCGGTCATGTAGCCCTCGGCGCCACCGACCGTGAAGGAGGTGGTGATGCCGGGACGGCCCTTGGGAAGGCGCTTGCGGACCGGGCGGTACTCGATGATCTTCTCGACCGCCGCGCGGATGGTCCCTTCGGCCTTCTCGGTGACCTCGGCCTTCTCCTCTTCCTTCTTCTTGGCGGAGAGGGGCTGGCCGACCTTGCAGTTGTCGCGGTAGATCGCGAGCGCCTTGACGCCGAGCTTCCACGCCTCGAAGTAGATCTCCTCGATCTCCTCGACGGTCGCCGTCTCCGGCATGTTGACCGTCTTCGAGATCGCACCGGAGATCCAGGGCTGGATCGCGGCCATCATGCGGACGTGGCCCATCGCGGAGATGGAACGCTCGCCCATGGCGCAGTCGAACACCGAGTAGTGCTCGGTCTTCAGGCCCGGGGCGTCGACGACGACGCCGTGCTCGGCGATGTGCTCGACGATCGCCTCGATCTGCTCTTCCGGGTAGCCCATGCGGCGCAGGGCCTGCGGGACGGTGCCGTTGACGATCTGCATCGAGCCGCCGCCGACGAGCTTCTTGAACTTGACCAGGGCCAGGTCCGGCTCGACACCGGTGGTGTCGCAGGACATCGCGAGACCGATGGTGCCGGTCGGCGCGAGGACGGAGGCCTGGGAGTTGCGGAAGCCGTTCTTCTCGCCGAGGCGCTGGACGTCCTGCCAGGCCTCGGTGGCCGCGGCCCAGATGACGTTGTCCAGGTCCTCGGTGCGCGGCGCGACGGCGTTCGCGTCGGCGTGCTGCTTCATCACGCGCTTGTGCGACTCGGCGTTGCGGGCGTAGCCGTCGTACGGGCCGACGATCGCGGCCAGCTCGGCGGAGCGCTTGTACGCGGTGCCGGTCATCAGCGAGGTGATCGAGGCGGCGAGGGTGCGGCCGCCGTCCGAGTCGTACGCGTGGCCCGTGGCCATCAGCAGGGCGCCGAGGTTGGCGTAGCCGATGCCCAGCTGGCGGAAGGCGCGGGTGTTCTCGCCGATCTTCTGCGTCGGGAAGTCCGCGAAGCAGATGGAGATGTCCATCGCGGTGATGACGAGCTCGACGACCTTGGCGAAGCGCTCGGCGTCGAAGGACTGGTTGCCCTTGCCGTCGTCGTCGAGGAACTTCATCAGGTTCAGCGAGGCGAGGTTGCAGGACGTGTTGTCCAGGTGCATGTACTCGCTGCAGGGGTTGGACGCGGTGATGCGGCCGGACTCGGGGCAGGTGTGCCAGTTGTTGATCACACCGTCGTACTGGATGCCCGGGTCGGCACAGGCCCACGCGGCCTCGGCGAGCTTGCGGAAGAGCGCCTTGGCGTCGACCTTCTCGATGACCTCGCCGGTCATGCGGGCCCGCAGGCCGAACTCGGTGCCGTTCTCGACGGCCGTCATGAACTCGTCGTTCACCCGGACGGAGTTGTTGGCGTTCTGGTACTGGACGGACGTGATGTCGTCGCCGCCCAGGTCCATGTCGAAGCCCGCGTCGCGCAGCGCGCGGATCTTCTCCTCTTCCTTCACCTTGGTCGCGATGAAGTCCTCGACGTCCGGGTGGTCCACGTCCAGCACGACCATCTTGGCCGCGCGGCGGGTGGCGCCGCCCGACTTGATCGTTCCGGCGGACGCGTCGGCGCCGCGCATGAAGGAGACCGGGCCGGAGGCGTTGCCGCCGGAGGAGAGGAGCTCCTTGGAGGAGCGGATGCGGGAGAGGTTCAGGCCGGCGCCGGAGCCGCCCTTGAAGATCATGCCCTCTTCCTTGTACCAGTCGAGGATCGACTCCATGGAGTCGTCGACGGCCAGGATGAAGCAGGCGGAGACCTGCTGCGGCTGGGGCGTGCCGACGTTGAACCACACCGGCGAGTTGAAGCTGAAGATCTGGTGCAGGAGGGCGTAGGTCAGCTCGTGCTCGAAGATCTCCGCGTCTGCGGGCGACGTGAAGTAGTCGAAGTCCTCGCCGGCCTTCGTGTACGTCTTCACGATCCGGTCGATGAGCTGCTTCAGACCGGTCTCGCGCTGCGGGGTGCCGACCGCGCCGCGGAAGTACTTGCTGGTGACGATGTTGACCGCGTTCACCGACCAGAAGTCGGGGAACTCGACTCCACGCTGCTCGAAGTTCACCGAGCCGTCACGCCAGTTGGTCATGACGACGTCACGGCGTTCCCAGCTCACCTCGTCGTACGGGTGCACGCCCGGGGTGGTGTGGATGCGCTCGATCCGCAGGCCGCTCTTGGCAGTCTTGGTTCCCTTGGCGCGGGAACCTCGCGCCGAGCTGCTCGCCGTCTCTGTCATGCCGTTCCTCCCAATGCGGGCAAAACGCCCTAAAGTGCCAGCGATATTCCGCGGCACGGTGCTGTGTCTTGTATCTACGTCTCTTCTCCCCCAGCTCTCGCTGGAGGGGCCCCCGGGCTGGCCGGCCGCTCCGCGGTGCGAATGCAGCGCGGCGCGGGCTTTCCGGTCAGTCGGCGGCGGAGGCGGGCACGGGGACCGGAGCGGTCCCACCGTTCCCGCACTCTTCTGGGTGAGGCCGCGGCACGCGGAGTTCCGCGATGGCGGTCTCGAAGTCTTCGAGTGTGTCGAACGCCTTGTAAACGGACGCGAACCGGAGGTACGCGACCAGGTCGAGCTCCTGCAACGGGCCGAGTATGGCCAGACCCACGTCGTGGGTGGTCAGCTCGGCGCTCCCGGTGGCACGCAGTGCCTCTTCGACCCGCTGGCCGAGTTTGGCGAGGGCGTCCTCGGTGACCGGCCGCCCCTGGCACGCCTTGCGCACGCCGGAGATGACCTTGGTACGGCTGAAGGGTTCGGTCACCCCGCTGCGCTTGATCACCATCAGCGAGGCCGTCTCCACCGTCGTGAAGCGACGAGAGCAGTCGGGGCACTGGCGGCGGCGGCGGATCGACGTGCCGTCGTCGGTGGTCCGACTGTCGACGACACGGCTGTCGGGGTGCCTGCAGAAGGGGCAGTGCATGGTTCCCTCACCCTCCTCTTGGCACGGCTGAATCACCTCACGAGGCCCCTGACCGGCAGAGTCGAGGCTCTGTCGGGGGCTCGTGAAGCAGCCACAAGCATATGCGATGTCGGGGCCCCCGGCAGACCGTGGACCACAACTCCTGGGTGGCAGCGCTCATCCAACCACTAGATCTTGGGTTGTGGTCGATTTTCGCCGCTCCGCGTGTCGCAGCGTCCGATGGCCGGATACGGGGCGTCGCGGTGCCACACTGGGCGCGAGCCCGGACGGTGGCGACCCGACCCGGAAGGGTACCGTAATCAGTGCCTCCGGAGCCGAACCCGCGTTCGGTCCGGGCAGCCCTGAAGGCCGTCTATACACCCCGCGAAGTGACCACGGCGAGCGATCTCCGATTTTTCACTCGAACGTGTGTTTGGCGCAACCTTTCGAAAGCAACTACCGTTGTCCAGCTAGGGAGAACATTTCGAGAGGGGCCGCCGACGTGACCACCACCGCAGACAGTGCCACCATCACTGCCCAGAACCGCTCCCAGAGCCGACTCGAGCCGGTGCATGCCATGAACGACGCAAGCCTTAACCCGGAGGCGGAGGCCGTACGCCCCGCACGCTCACTGCCGGGGCGACCTCCAGGCATCCGCGCCGACAGCTCCGGCCTCACGGACCGGCAGCGGAGGGTCATCGAGGTCATTCGCGACTCGGTGCAGCGGCGGGGCTACCCCCCGTCGATGCGGGAGATCGGCCAGGCCGTCGGCCTGTCGAGCACGTCGTCGGTCGCACACCAGCTGATGGCCCTGGAGCGCAAGGGCTTCCTCCGTCGCGACCCGCACCGCCCCCGGGCCTACGAGGTGCGCGGCTCGGACCAGCCCAGCTCGCAGCCCACGGACACCACGGGCAAGCCCGCGGCCTCGTACGTCCCGCTGGTCGGCCGGATCGCGGCCGGCGGCCCGATCCTCGCCGAGGAGTCGGTGGAGGACGTGTTCCCGCTCCCCCGCCAGCTGGTGGGAGACGGTGAGCTGTTCTGCCTCAAGGTCGTCGGCGACTCGATGATCGAGGCCGCCATCTGCGACGGCGACTGGGTCACCGTCCGTCGCCAGCCCGTCGCGGAGAACGGCGACATCGTCGCCGCCATGCTCGACGGCGAGGCCACGGTCAAGCGGTTCAAGCGCGAGGACGGCCACGTCTGGCTGCTTCCGCACAATGCCGCCTACCAGCCGATCCCCGGCGACGAGGCCACCATCCTGGGCAAGGTCGTCGCGGTACTGCGCCGGGTCTGATCCCCCGCGCCCCCATCCAGCCCTGGGACCTACTGCGCCGGTCCCAGGGCTGCTTTGCGCCCGCATGCCGTTCCCTGCCCGCCTGCCTTGCCTACGTGCCTCTACCTTGCCTGCGTGCCCTCGGCCCGGGGCCTACTTACCCTCGGCCTGGGCGCTCGCGTCGATCGCCGCCAGGGAGCGGCGGGCCTGGTTGCGGTCCGTGGTGTACCAGAAGTCCGGCAGCGTGGCCCGCAGGAAGCTCCCGTACCGGGCCGTGGCCAGCCTGGGGTCCAGGATGGCGACGACGCCCTTGTCCCCGGTGGCCCGTACGAGGCGGCCCGCGCCCTGCGCCATCAGCAGCGCCGCATGTGTCGCCGCGACGGCCATGAAGCCGTTACCGCCACGCTCCTCGACCGCCTTCTGCCGGGCACTCATCAGCGGGTCGTCGGGGCGGGGGAACGGGATCCGGTCCATGACCACCAGCTGGCAGCTGGGACCGGGCACGTCCACGCCCTGCCACAGCGAGAGGGTTCCGAACAGACAGGTCTTCGGGTCCGCGGCGAAAGCCTTGATCAGCTCGCCCAGCGTCTCCTCGCCCTGGAGCAGGATCGGGTTGTCGAGCCGGCCGCGCAGCTCCTCGGCGGCGGCCTTCGCCCCGCGCATCGAGGAGAACAGCCCGAGGGTACGGCCGCCGGCCGCCTCGATCAGCTCCGCGAGCTCGTCCATCATGTCACCGCGGGTGCCCTCGCGGCCGGGGGTGGCCAGGTGCTTGGCGACGTAGAGGATGCCCTGCTTGGGGTAGTCGAAGGGCGAGCCGACATCCAGGCCCTTCCACTGCGGGACGTCGCCCCCTTCCACGCCCTCGGGGGACAGGCCCATCGACCCTGCGACCCCGTTGAAGTCGCCGCCGAGCTTGAGGGTCGCGGAGGTCAGGACCACCGAGCGGTCCTCGAACAGCTTCTCGCGCAGCAGCCCGGACACCGACAGCGGAGCGACGCGGAGCGTGGCGCCGAAGCGGTCGTGGCGCTCGTACCAGACGACGTCGTACTCGGAGCCGGCCATGATCCGCTCGGCCACCCCGTGCACGCTCTCCACGGCGGCGAGGGCCTGCTTGCGCACGGCGTCCTCGTCGTGGACGGACTTGTCGCGGGTGTTCCCGATCGCCGAGATCACGGTGCGCGAGGCGTCGCGCAGGGCCATCAGCGCGTAGCCGAGGTCCTCGGGGATCTCCTCGAGCCGGCCGGGGAGCGCGAGCTCCATGACGCGCTCGAAGGTCTCGGAGGCCGTCTGGAGGGAATCCGCGGTCTTCTCGTCGACCAGCTTCGCCGAGCGCTTCACGGCGCGGTTGACCTGGCCGGGCGTGAGCTCGCCGGTGGCGACCCCCGTCACCCGGGAGACCAGCTCGTGAGCCTCGTCGACGATCAGCACCTCGTGCTGGGGCAGCACCGGGGCGCCCTCGATGGCGTCGATGGCGAGCAGCGCGTGGTTGGTGACGACCACGTCCGCGAGCTTGGCCCGCTCACGGGCCGCCTCCGCGAAGCACTCGGCGCCGTACGCGCACTTCGTCGCGCCCAGGCACTCGCGGGAGGAGACCGAGATCTGCCCCCAGGCCTTGTCCGAGACGCCCGGGGTGAGGTCGTCCCGGTCGCCCGTCTCCGTCTCGTCCGCCCAGTCGCGCAGCCGCAGCAGGTCCTGACCGAGCTTGCTGGTGGGCGCGGCCGCCTCGAACTGGTCGAAGAGGCCCTCCTCCTCGTCCTGCGGGGCGCCCTCGTGCAGGCGGTGCAGGCAGAGGTAGTTGGAGCGGCCCTTGAGCATGGCGAACTGCGGGCGGCGGCGGAGCTGCGGATGCAGCGCCTCCACCGTCCGGGGGAGGTCGCGTTCGACGAGCTGGCGCTGGAGGGCCAGAGTCGCCGTGGCCACGACCACGCGCTCGCCGTGCGCGAGGGCCGGCACCAGGTAGCCCAAGGACTTACCGGTGCCGGTACCGGCCTGGATGAGGCGGTGGGAGTTGTCGTCGATCGCTTCGGCGACGGCTTCGGCCATGGCCACCTGGCCGGGGCGCTCCGTGCCGCCGACGGCGGAGACGGCGGCGTGCAGCAGGTCGGGGAGGGAGGGCTTCGTCATAGCAGTGCCAACCCTACGGGTCGCCACCGACAGCGACCGCACCGATGAGGACTCATGCCCGGTACAAGGGGTTCGGGACGGTGCCGTGGCGCACCGCGTTCGGGCGGTCGGGGCGGTCGCGGTAGCCGTCCTCGTAGAGGCGGTTCCGGTTGAGGCAGAGGCGCACGAGGCGTTCACCGAGCAGGTCGAAGAGCTCGTAGCGCTCCTTCAGCTCCGGGAAGCGGGCCTGGTGGCGCAGGATCTCCGCCCGTACGAGGGACCAGAACTGCTCCTCCGGGACACCGAGCCGGTCCTCGCAGAGGACGGTGAGGTAGCGGAAGACTCCGATGAACAGACCGGAGTGGATGAACTGGGGAAGGAAGTCCGCGGGCTGGGTGAGCAGCACCGCGCGGACCTCGCCGGGCATGGCGGAGAGCTCGGGCAGGGGCTCGTCGCTGATGTTGACGTCGTCCACGAAGTCCTTGACCGCGAGGCGGACCGGCACGTCGTGCTCGTCGAAGATCACGATGGCGTTCTCGCCGTGCGGGGAGAAGACGGTGCCGTAGCGGTAGAGGAAGTGGAGCAGCGGCGGCAGCAGGGCGGCGAAGAGGCGCCGCAGCCAGACGGCGGGGGCCAGGCCGGAGCGGGCGACGAGCTCGGCGGTGAAGGAGCGGCCGCGGGGGTCGGTGTGCAGGAGCGAGGCGAGGGTACGGGCGCGCTCGCCGGGGGCGAGGTGGCCGTCCAGCGGCTCGCGCCAGATCGCGCCGAGCAGTTCCTTGTACTGGTACGGGACCTCGGGGAGCTCCTCGTAGACGGGGTGGCGCACGGTCACGGAGGCGACCTCGCCGAGCAGGATCACTCCGCATTCGTCGCGCAGGAAGGGGTCCGCGTCGCGGAGCGAGTGGATCCAGGCGGTGACGGCGGGCGCGGCGAGGGCCAGGTCGGAGGGCAGGCCGCGCCAGACCATGGTGTTGAGGACGGAGAGCGGCAGCTTGACGCTGTGCCGGTCGGGGCGGGTGAGGTTGAGGAAGGTGCGAATCGACTGCTGCGGGAGGCGCAGGTCGGGGTCGGCGGGGAGCGGGACCAGGGTGCCCGCGGCGAGGGCCGGGGCGAAGAGGGGCAGGAGGACCTCGTCCCACTGCCAGGGGTGGACGGGGAGGTAGAGGTAGCCGAGCGGATCGAGGCCGCGGTCGCGCAGGGCGCGGTCGAAGACGGCGCGGGTGACGGGGTCGAGCTCGGCGGAGTAGAGGCGCGCGGGGTCCTCCAGGCCGGCGGTGCCGCGGTACTGGGCGAGGGAGGTGTGGGCGGCGAGCCAGGGCAGGCGCTGGGGGGTGCGTGCCTCGGGGGCCCAGGCGGCGGTGTCGGAGGAGGAGAGCCCGATCCGGCCCTTGTTCAGGACGAGCCAGGGATGGCCGGTCTGGTGACCTTCGAGAGCGGCGTAGTCGAGGTCGGCGAGGACGTCCGCGGTGAGTGCGGTGTGGTCGATGCGGGCATCGGCGGCGAGGGTCGCACTGAGCTCGCGGACGAGGTGGCCGAGGGTGGCGCCGTCGAGGCCGAGGAGGGCGCGGGCCCGGATGAGGAAGGCGAAGGGGTCGCCGAAGGCCGTCGCGGTCCCGGCGGCGGTCGAGGTCCCGGCGGCGGCCGGGGTCCCGGCGGCGGTCGAGGTCCCGGCGCCGGTCGGCGTCCCGGCGGCCGGGAGGGACGGGGCGGGGGTGAGGGTGATCGTGTCCGGTGTGACGTGCCAGCTGCCGTAGGCACGGCGGCGGGCCCGGAAGCCGAGGCTGCTGCCGTCGTCGAGGGTCAGGGTCCAGGTGTCGCCCGAGGCCGTCGGGGCCGGGGCCGGGGCCGGGGCCGGGGCCGGGGCCGGGGCCGGGGCCGGGGCCGGGGCCGGGGCCGGGGCCGGGGCCGGGGCCGGGGCCGGGG
>NZ_JBSGWY010000041.1:0-73750 GCF_053609145.1 Streptomyces sp. NPDC054961
TCCGCCGCGAGTTACGCAGAATCCAGCTCCGACCCCACCTCATCGACGGCTGCCTCACCGCCACCGGCCTGGCTATCAACCCACCGACCCCACCCCGAAATCCTCAGTAACCGCCGCCGAGCGCGAGCGGCTGAAGAAGATGGCCTACGGTCACAAGACCGAGTACCGGCTGCGGGTCCGCGCGCAGGTCGTCCTGCACGCGGCGCGGGGGCGCTCCAACGCGCGCATCGCCCGCGAGACGGGTTTGCACATGGACACGGTTCGCGCTTGGCGGGGCCGGTTCGCCGCCGGCGGGCTGCCGGCCCTGGCCGACCGCAAGCGCTCAGGACGCCCCGCCCGTTTCGCTCCGGTGCAGGTCGCAGAGGCCAAGGCGCTGGCCTGCCAGTTGCCCGCCGAGACCGGCGTACCGCTGGCGCGCTGGTCGTGCCCGGAGCTGGCCGCCGAGCTGACCGCGCGCGGGGTCACCGATACCGTCTCCGCGTCCACGGTGCGCCGCTGGCTGCGCAAGGACGCGCTCAAGCCCTGGCAGTACCGGTCCTGGATCTTCATCCGCGACCCGGACTTCCGCGCCAAGGCCCAGCGGGTCCTGGACCTCTACGCCCGCACATTCGAGGGTGCCCCGCTGGGCGAGGACGAGTACGTCCTCTCCAGCGACGAGAAGACCTCAGTCCAGGCCCGCTGCCGTTGCCATCCGACCCTGGCCCCGGGCCGGGCCCGGGCGATGCGCGTCAACCACGAGTACGGCCGCGGCGGCGCGCTGGCCTACCTGGCCTCCTACGAAGTCCACCGCGCGAAGGTCTTCGGCCGCTGCGAGCCGAAGACCGGCATCGTGCCCTTCATGGCCCTGGTCGCCCAGGCCATGGCCACCGAGCCCTACGCCAGCGCGAAACGCGTCTTCTGGATCGTCGACAACGGCTCCTCCCACCGGGGGAAGAAGGCCATCGACCGTCTGACCACGGTGTTTCGGAACGCGGTCATGGTTCACACTCCCATCCACGCCTCCTGGACCAACCAGATCGAGATCTTCTTCTCCATCGTTCAGCGCAAGGTCGTCCAACCCAACGACTTCACGGACCTGACCGAGGTCCGGGACCGGCTCCGAGCTTTCGAAGACCGCTACAACGCCACGGCACAGCCGTTCCAGTGGAAGTTCACCACCTCCGACCTGGACGATCTGCTGGCCCGGCTCGACCGGCACACCCTAACCGACCGACACCAAGAATCCTCCGTCGCACTGGCAGCCTGATCAACCCCCGAAGGACTTCCGGCGTCGACCACTAAGCTGGTGGCGCTCGTACGCGCGAACGAAGGACGCCATGGCTCGCCCCTACCACCCCGGACCGAAACAGTTCGTCTTCGCTGTCGGTGATGGAGACGACCAACAGGTCTCCGTGGGCGACCCGCAGGAGGCCTACGTGGCGTTCTCCGCGTTCTTCCGCGGTCGGGAAGCCGACACTTACACCATCGCCGACGAACCGTCGGGGCAGAGCCTGGTACTCATGCCCGGGCAAGGTGTGATTTCGCGGATCCAGGATGCGGACCGGTCTCGGACGCAGTACCTCCGGGTCGACAGGGCCAATCGCTACCTACCGAGCGCGATGCTGTTCTTCGAGAACGGATATGCCGGCCTTGACCACTTCGGCCAGTGGTTCTCAGACCCCGCCGACCTCGACGCCTCACCTGAGACTCGCGGCGCCGCCCGCGCCGCCGCGATCACGACGGAAGCAGCTGCTATCGAAGAAGTCGCCCGGATCTGGGCGGATTCGGGCTGCGTGGACCCGAGCGACCGCTACTACGTCTTCTTCGACTCGCATGGTCTCGACGACGACCGAGCCGAACGAGCCGAACTCCTCAAGTTGATCGAGTTCCTCGGTATCGAACGGGTCGACGCTCCGGCCGAGGCCGCCGACGGCGAAGTCTGGGTGCGCACCGACCATCGCCTCGACGTCGAATGTGCACGGTGGTCGTGAACGGACGGTGCGGGCCGGTGCCGCGACGACGGCGTGCCGACCAGCGCCGTTCCGTAGAGGGCTGAGTCCATGAAAGACATCGTTTTCACGCGCATGAGCGGCTGGATCCCGAACGTGATCCGCGAGGACGGCGAGCTGAAACTGATGCTCGGTGCCGGGGCCGATGCCAACCACGAGCCTCGCACCTTCACGTTCCCGGTCAGCGAAGCCCATCTCGCGGTGATCAGGGAGGACATCGCCCGGCACCTGCTGCTGTGGAGTGCGGTCCTTCCCCTGTGCGAGGCCGCCGGAACCAGGGGCCGGCTCGACGAGGACGCTGCCGTCGCGCTCCTGGACCCGATCCTCCTTGCCGCGCCCGCAGACGTCGATGCGCTCTTCCGGCGCATCCGGTGGGACAGCGGCCGGCTCATCGCCCACGGGGCCGACACCGGTCTCCTCGAACGCGGTCAGGTATGCGCGGCGATGCGCGCGGCGACCGAGGCCTCAAACGGGAAACGAGCCCAGGAGTACCACGCGGACCGCCGCCGCGCCGAGCGCGGAACAGTGCTCGGTCCGCTCGACGCCGCGATCCTGAGGTACACGGGCCAGTATCTGCACGGCGCGACGGTTCCGAAGCGGATGCCCGATGCCGTCGACCCCGCGCTGCTGCGCGAGGTCATGCGGGTGATCGCCACGGCTGAGCAGGCGTGCGCCACGATGCGGATCGGCCGCGATCCACGACGGGGAAAGCACGCCACGGACAAGCGCGACTGGGGTCGGATGGAGGCGACGGTCGCAGCGGCAGTGCGCCGCGCACACCCTGGGCTCGCCGATGACGCGGTGCGTACCGTGAGCTTCCTGATGTGCTCGGAGGCCGCGTACCGCGCCAGGAGCACACCCATGGAGGACGACGAGGCAGCAGATGGCCGCCGCGCCGATTTCGGCGGGAGCGCGGGGAAGGCGGCCCTGTCGTTCACCGACGACAAGGGTGTCGAGAAGAAGTGGACACGGGACGGTCCCCGCACTGCCGCCGCGGAGTTCTGGGAGTTCGTCGGCGAGCGCTCCGCCGCCGACAATGAAGTGTTCACCATCGAGGCAGAGGAGAGGGGCGAAGGGATCCAGCTCCACTTCTACGCGGACTCCATCGCCCGGATCACGACGCTGCGCGAGGGTGCAGGCGGGGCGGATCCGCAGTACCGGGTCGAGTACAGGCTGGTCGACGGGATGAGCGGGTACCGGGCCCTGGTGAGCGCCTTCGTCCGCGGCGGCTGCGCCGCCCTTGACCAGCACGGTCCCTGGATGTCGGACGTCGCCGAGCTGGAACTCGAGCGTGCGCGCCGGCGGCGCGACGCCCGCTAGGGTCCGGCCGGACCGGCTCGGTCCCGAGGAAGCCGCTGACGCCAACGATCAGAACGGTCAGGCCCGATCCGAGCCACCTCCAGCGGCCGAACGGCAAGGTCAAGTTGTTGGACAACCGGACTTACCCGGGCACTCCGCAGAAGAACGTGGCGGTCATCTCCCCGAACAGCGTGGAGATCGTGATGAATTCCAATTGCTCCAGCTCCCAGGAGATGGACAAGGTCTACTTCGTCACCCACCACGGCAGCGAAAGGAAGGTCGTCTGGATCCTCGACTCCGACGGCAACCTGCAGATCGCCGGGAAGCTGATCACCGACCAGAAGAACCTGGACCTGTAGGTCCCGCGGGGAGCGCGTCTCACCCGCACAGCACGAGGGCCCGCACGACCTGACACGTCGTGCGGGCCCTCGTTGTATGGGTCAGGAGGCCGACGGCGCCGGGTGGACCTCCAGCCACTCGCGCGGGGTGAACGGCGACACCTTGCCCTCGTTGCCCTCGCCCGTCCGTACGAGCGTCAGGTGAGGGAGGAGGTGTGCGGCTGGGTCGGGCGCGGTCTGATCGGCGGGCACGTGGCCGGTGATGGTGAAGTGCGTGCCGACCAAGCGCACGGCCGGTCGGACGCCGGCACGGATTCACCGAGGCCCACCCCGCCCCATTATCGGTGGACTTCCTTGCTGCGGCTTCAGAAATCGCTGGTGTAGGCGTCGATGCGCGCACAGAGAGCTGGCCTGAGGGAGCGCGACGACGGGGGGCACGGGACGGCGCGGGCCTGGCGTGAGGGCGAAGCAAGCGGCCCGTCTGGCGCGCGATCTGTGGGACGGGGAAGGCGTCGTAGCGGGCCTGGTGGAACGCGGCGACACGTGCTTCGTGGGTTGGCCTGGCGGGGGATGCCATCGGCGTCGACGCACTGGAAGTCCGACGAAATCCCTTATGGCAAGCCGGTCTAGCCGGCCTCGGCGGAAGTGCTGGCCTTCGCCTCGCCGCGGGCCCGGGCGTCGCGGACCATCTTCCAGAGCACCACGGGGCCGAGCAGGGTCAGAGCGGCGAAGACGACGGCCGGGTGGCCGCCGCCCGCGGCGAGGGTACTGATCAGCACAGTGCCGAGCGCATGGTCGAGGGCATCGAGACCGGGGCCGGTCCGGTGGCCCGGACAGGCCCGACGCATGCGCTGCAGCGCCCTCAGCGCGAAGAAGAGGTTCAGGCCGGCGCAGGCGAGCAGAGCCAACCGGACTGCCACGGGTATGTTCACGGGCGCGACTCTAAGCCCTCGCTGCTTCCCCGGACAGCCTGGGCCGACTATCAACCAGCATGGCGGCTAGGCCGTGTTTTGCCCGCCAGTGCTGCACTTCGGCGCCGAGAGGCAGTGCAAAGGCTCAAGCTGCCGGGCGGCCGTGGGGTAGGGCGTCGGGTCCTGACCTCGTTGCGGCGCTTCACGCCACGAGCTGACCATCGCGGACCACCGGATCCGGCCGGTGACACCATTCTGTTCGCCCTGGCCGAAGCCAACCCCGATCCCCGTCGGCTCCGCCGCCCCGACTGCTTCCTCGCCGTCGCCCTCCGCGGCCGCCACCTGGCGTTCGGCCACGGACCCGCTTCTGCCCCGGCTCCACCTGGCCTGGCTGAACTCGCCGCCGCCCTCGACATCCTCTTGCCTCACCTGCCACACATCGCGCTGGGCGCACCTGCGAACACGCTGACCTGGCGCCGCTCCGCACGCCTGAAGGGTCTGACCGCTCTCCCCGTGATCCCGTGACCGCCAGACGGAGCCGGGCCACGGCACAAGCACCGATCACCGCCATGGGCTCCGGCCGGCGGGCTCTACCCCGTCACGACATGGCGGTGGCCGACTCCACGGTCGGCACCACACTCAGCACTCCGTCCGCGCCAGTCATCTCCAGGCAGCAGCTGCTCCTGCGGCGCCGCGACGCGCAACGCCGTCTTCTGGTGGGCGAGGACGTCCAGGTCAGGTCGCCGCGCCCCGCGTCCACCGTCAGGCATGCGGTCTGACGCGTGTCGTCCATGCGGGAAGCAGGCCCAACGGCCTCCGGCTGGCCAAACCACCGGGCTACAGCCAGGTGTCACGAGGCCTCCGCGCCGCGAGCGGCATCCCGGCGAACGGGGGCGGGGCGGGTGATGGCGGGTCGCCGAGCCGGACGAGGACTTCGTCGTCGTCCTTGCTGGACATCGTCGGTGCCGAGTGCAGGCGATCCGTGTCAGCGGCTGCGCGTAGAGGAGGGCGAGCCGGGAGCGCATGGCCCAGCGGAGGAAGGCGTCGCCGAGGAACTGAAGGCGAGCGACGTCGGCCTGGAGTTCCTCACTGGAGAGAACCTCTCCACCTCTACCTGGCTGACGCGCTGTCGCCTGCGGTTCCCGTTCTTCGAGAAGGTACGGCTCGCTGTGCCCTTACGAACTCCCTTGCAGGGTCCTATCTTTGAGTCATGGACACTCGGCATCCCGGTCCGCTGGCGGAAGTCGTCTCACCCGTGACAGCCGGATGGCGGCTGCTGTTCGTACCCAGCCGGGCCCGCGAGCTGGCCGTCGCGCTCGGCGGGAGCATCATGGTCCCCTCGATGGTGGCGGCCCCGCTTCTGCTGGCCGCTCTGGTGGCCGCCGTGATCTCGGAGAACTCACTCTTCTGGGGCGGTTTCTGGGTCCTACTGGCGCTCACGGTCGTCGCAATGATCCTGCTCACCGTGGCCATGGTGTACGTCACGGTCTCCATGACGGTGCGGTGGGTCGAGTTCCGCCCCCTGGGAACTCCGGCCCAGGTCGTGATCGCCCGCTTTCTGCGTTCGTCGACCATAGCGATGGCTGAACTGCAGCGAGTCGTGGTCATCGAGCGACTCAGTCTGGGGCAGCGACAGTCGATCAAGGTGATGCTGCACACGCGCAGCGAGACGGTGGAGTGCGAACCGGCGACGTCCGCACCGCTCTCTCGGGTCGACGTACAGGCGCTGGCCGGCTGGTTGACCGAGCAACTCGGCCAGTTCCAGGTGGCAGTGGAGCGTCAGACGGAGGTCAAGCGAGACTTCCTGCGTCCGGACGAGTGGTGGACCCGGTCCCACACCGCCGAGCTGTGGCGGGTACCCGTCGGCGAGGTCGACGGGATAGCCGCCCAGCGCGGCGTCGAAGGCTATCGGTACACGCCCCGGGCAAACGCGACGTACAGCCCTGGCACTTCGGTCACCGTCTACGACCCGGGCCGGGCCTACGAGGTCGCCGAAGAACTCCGCGCGGAACGAGCCGCCGGCCAGGCCGCCGACAGCACGGCAGCCCCCGGCCCGGCCGAGGACGACGCAACAGAGTCCCGCTGACTCGGTCGGGCCGGTCCTGCCCTCTCCTGCCCTGCCTCGGAGACTGCACTCAACTGCCGATGCAAGATCATTTCTTAGTCCGGGAAAGCTCCGTGGCCGTGGCGGGGGCTGTCGCACGCCGTGTCGGGAGCGCGTCGGACGGCGAGTGCGGCGTGGAGTTGAGCATCCTGCCCGCCCATGCCGCCGGAACGACGGACCGGCGGGCGACGCCGGGGTGCGGAACAACGTGGCGACCGGTCGGCCATTCGCGGAGGGGCAGAGAGTGGGCCAGGAAATGGATTGCCGACCCGGTGGCTGTGTGTCACCGTTCGGCCTGGACCGGCAGTTGATCATCGACGGCCGGTCGATGTCGACATGTCGGCGGCCTCCTGGGGATCCACCGGAGAGGCCACGAAATGATGGGAACCGGTGCCGTGGCGAACAGTTACGAGGACGAGTGTCGCCGGTCGTTGGCCGAGGAGCAGGCGAAGAGCCTTGCCGGGAGCAACGACTGGGAACATGTGGAAAGGGAGCGGGTCCATCAGGACTGGGATGTCCTGTACCGGGAGATCACGGCTTTCCTGGACGGCGGCTCCCTGCCCGGAGACCAGCAGATCCAGGAGCTCGTCCGCAGGCACTTCGACATCGTCTGCCGGTTCTACACCCCCTCCAGGGAGGCTTACGTCGGCATGTCGCTCTTCTACGCCGAGGACGCGGCCATGAGGGCGTTCCACGATTCCTACCACCCCGGGCTGGTGGAGTTCATGGGCGCCGCGATCAAGGTGTTCGCCGAGCAGGGGACCGGGTTCGCCCCCAGCGCAGGGGCCGAGGCTTCGGCGTAGTCGGGCGACACGGGCCAGGACATGCATGGGCGGGTGCTCTTTCGGCCGGAAGGTCGTCCAGGTCCGGGGCGGGTGGGTTTTGGTGCCCCGGCCGGGCAGACGTCCTTGGGGAGTCGCGGCGGACACGTGCCGGTGTCTGCCTGTCTGGGGAGGCGGGCCTCTCCCCAGGGCGAGGCCGGTCGGCCGCCAGTGGCCGGGCCAGTCGCAGTCGGGTGTAGGCCGCGAGGATCAGCCAGGTCCAGCGGTCCGCCGCCTCGGGGTGCGGATCAACGTTCATCTGGTCCGCCCGCTGATCCGGAAGAAGGGGCTAGTGCCGCGTCGGGCAAGGTTTGCCCCTTGAGGAGCGGCGTCCGGTGCGTGCTCTCGGCGTGCCGGCCGCAAGCGCTCGTACTGGACGTACTTGGGCTTTCGGCCGGTGCGGCGAGAGTGCGTGCCGGGCGTCGCGACGGGGCGAACGTCGCCTGACGCGGCACTAGCTAGGCGAAGGAGAACCAGTTGACGTTGACGAAGTCGGCGGGCTGGCCGCTGTCGAAGGTCAGATAGACGTCGTGGGTTCCGGTGGTGCGGCCGATGTCGGCGGGGACGGTGCGCCAGGCCTGCCAGCCGCCGGTGTTGGCGACGGCGAAGCCGCCGACCGGGGTGGCTGTGGGGCTGTCGAGGCGGACCTGGACCAGGCCGCTGACTCCGTCTGCGGCCCCGGAAGCGACGCGGGCGTCGAAGCGGGTGGCGCCGGTGGAGCCGAAGGCGACGGACGAGAACTTGAGCCAGTCGCCGTTGGACAGATGGCCGACGTCGGATCCGCCGCCGTCGGAGCAGGCCTCGACCTGTGCTCCGGACTGGGCGTTGAACGCCTCGGCCTGGATGGTGGTGAAGGCGCTGACCCCGCCGCCCGGGGCGGTGGCGGTCGGCGTGGGGGTCGGGGTCGGTGTGCCGCCGCCGCCGGCCACACCACCGACCGTGATGGTCCAGCGGCCGGGGGTGCCGGACTGCACCTTGCCCTCGAAGTCGACTCCGGCCGGGTGCACGTCGTCGTACGGGAAGGCGTACCCGAGATGGTCGGGGGTGGTGTTGTGCAAGATGCGGGCGTAGTGGTTGGTGCGCGGCCGGGTGTAGAAGGCGGCGGGGTTCTCGGCGGTCGGCTGGTAGGGGTTGTCCAGCAGGGTGGTGCGGTTGAAGGCGGCGGCGAGCCGCGCGCTGAGATTGCCCATCAGGTCGTTGCCCGTGGTGAAGGGCGCGTCGCTGCAGGAGAAGATCGAAAGGGTGGACGGCTTGGCGAAGTTGCCGACTCCTGGGAAGGCGAGGACGTCGCCGTTCACCCGGCCGGTGACGGTTCCCCAGGTGAACTGCGTGTCGATGCGCAGGTCGGTGGAGCGGTACTTGTTCCACACCTCGTCGACGTAGCCGTCGAAGTAGCCGCGGAACAAGGCGCTGTTGCCGCGGATGGCCAGGTTGGGGCTGAGTACGCGCATGTCGCGGCCGCCCCCGGTGACGATCAGCCGGCTCCAGTCGCTGCCGTCGGCGGCGGACTGGGCCCGCAGCGCGGCGGCGACCCGGGACAGTCCGTCGGCGGGCAGCCCGCGCACCGTCTGGGTGCCCTGCCCGGTCTCCAGTTGGAAGGCGATCGGCAGCGAGACCATGTCGACGAACGTGATGTTGGCGTACAACTGGTCGCTGTTGAAGGTGAATTCGCAGAAGTCGTGAGGGACGTTCGCGTTGGGGTCGGTAGGGTTGCTCACCGACGGCAGGGCCAGACCGCCGCCGCGGTTCACCAGGAAGGTGAGCTTCGTGCCGACGGAGAAGTAGATGCGGCCGCTGTCCAGGCGCGGCAGCGTCACCCTCCGCGCCCCGGCGCCGGACGCGTTGAGCGGGATGGCACAGTCGACCCCGAGCGGGGTCTGATCGTTGGCCGGGGCCGGCGGGTGGTACAGGCTGGAGCCGTTGGCCTGGATGAAGGCCCAGGTGCCGCCCGCCGCGGGGTCACGGCCGAGCACGTAGGCGTACACCGTGTTGTTGCCGGTGGTGTTCACCAGGTCCAGGGGGAGCGTGGTGGTGGTGGACGCGTTGGCGCCCACCTCGAGCCAGGCTGCCGCGGCGGGCACGGCCAGGGCCAGGCCCGCTGTCACGGCGAGGAGTTTTCTACGGGGCATCGTTCGCTGGTGGCGAGCCGTCACGGTGGGGGTCCGTTCTTCGTGAGGTCGGGCGGGGGAGCGGCCGGACGCAGGGGCGGGGGAGAAGGGAGGGCGGAGGAGCTGGTGGGTCAGCCGACCGTCCACGTCTGGTTGGCGGCGCCGGTGCAGGTCCAGGTCTGCAACCGGGTGCCGTCGGCGGAGGAGTTGCCCTTGGCATCCAGGCACTTGCCCGCACCGGTGTTGGTGAAGCCGCGGGCGGCGGTGTACGTCCACTTCTGGGCGTTGGTGCCGTTGCAGGTGTAGAGCTGGACGACGGCGCCGTCGGCGGTGGAGCCGCCCGCGACGTCCAGGCACTTGCCGAGGGCGCGGACGGTGCCGTCGCCCCCGATGGTCCACTGCTGGGCCGCGCTGCCGGTGCAGTCGTGCAACTGGATGGGGGTGCGGTCGGCATCGGAGCCGCCGGCGACGTCGACGCACATGCCGCCGATGCCACGGATCGGGCGTGCGGCGGGGGCACTGGCGGAGGAGGCGCGGACGTAGTCGACGGTCATCGTCTGCGGGAAGGACGTGGAGGCGTCCGGGCTGCCGGGCCAGTCCCCACCGACCGCCAGGTTGAGGATGACGAAGAACGGGTGGTCGAAGACCCACTTGTTGCCGCCGGTGTCGGCCGGCGTGAGGGTCTTGTACGTGGTGCCGTCCACCGACCAGACGAGGGAGTTCGGGCTCCAGTCGACGGCGAACACGTGGAAGTCGTCGGCGAAGGCGCGGCCGCCGGGCAGGTTGTACGCGGCGCCGAGGCCGCCCGCTCCGGAGTAGCCGGGGCCGTGCACCGTACCGTGCACGGTGTTGGGTTCGCGGCCGATGTTCTCCATGATGTCGATCTCGCCGCTGTTGGGCCAGCCCACGCTGCCGAGGTCGTTGCCGAGCATCCAGAAGGCGGGCCAGATGCCCTGGCCGCGCGGGATTTTGATGCGGGCCTCGAAGCGGCCGTACGCCTGGGTGAAGGTTTTGGCGGTGTTCAGCCGGGCCGAGGTGTACTGGCACTGCCCGTACCAGCAGCCGAGGCCGGCGTCGGTGTTCTTCCGCGCGGTGATGACGAGGTTGCCCTGGCCGTCGAGCGCGGCGTTCGAGGTGCTGTTGGTGTAGTACTGCAGCTCGTGATTGCCGAAGCCCGAACCTCCGGTCTCCAGCGTCCACTTGGCGGCGTCAGGGGCGCGGCCGGACGCGCCGTCGAACTCGTCGGACCAGGTCTGCGCGACGACTGCGGCACCGGCGTGCGGGGCGACCGAACGGGTGAAGGATATGAGCACCGCCGCGACCAGGGCGGTGGTCACGAGGAGCACCACTCCTCCGAGGGAGCGGCGACGTGCGCGATGAGCAGCAGCCATGGGCAGGGTTCCTTGTCTGGGCGGGGGAGGAGGAGGGGGAGGTGGAGGGGGGCCAGGCCGGGCGAGCCGTGGAGAGTGACAGGTGGGTACGAGAGCGCTCTCAAACGTGACGCAATGTCACCCGAGGCAGTGAGTATTACGGAGAGGTAACCGTCATGGCAACGTCAGGCGTTACTCCTCGCACGCCTCTGAGCTGCGGTTTTCTCTTGTGGGCTTCGGCTTAACGCTCTCTTAAGGCTGGCTTGATGGAGAGAGGTGTGCATCGGAGCCTCACGTGATCGTCGGCCGGACGGCCGCCGCGGGTACCCCGCGCGGGCGTCCGGACCGCGTGCTCCGGGCCACGGCCACGGCCCCGGCCGACGGTTTCTCGTTCATGCGTAGGTGTCCGGCGCCGTACGGGAGGCCGGGCGACAGGGCCTCCCGAGTGCGCGCCCCCGGAAGGCCCTGGTGTCGCGCCGACCTCAGGTGTGTGCAGCGTCAGGCGGTGCCCAGCGTCAGGCGGTGTGCAGCGTCAGGCCGTAGCGGCCGAGGATCTCGTTGATCGGCTGGAACCACGTCTGGCCGCCGGACGAGCAGTTGCCCCAGCCGCCGGAGGTGACGCCCTGGGCCTGGTCCCCGCTGAGGAACGAGCCGCCGGAGTCGCCTCCCTCGGCGCAGACGCTGGTCTTCGTCATCTGGTAGACGGCGCCCTGGCTGTAGTTGACGGTCTCGTTCTTGGCGAGGACGGTGCCGCAGTGCCAGTGCGTCGTGGAACCCGACCGGCAGATCGAGGCGCCCACGGGCGCCTCGGCGGAGCCGCGTACCAGCTGGTCCGGGATGGTTCCCCAGCCGAGCACCACCGGTACGGTCCACCAGCCGCTGTGGATGCCGACGTACGCGTAGTCGTTGCCGGGGAACGAGGATCCCTGGAAGGTGCCCATCGCGGACCCGTCCCAGCCGCGCACGGCGGCCCCCGCCTGCCCGCAGTGCCCAGCCGTCACGAAGCCGCCGTACACGGAGAAGCCGATCGAACAGCGGACGTTGCCGGTGTAGTACGGGTCGCCGCCGACGGTGCCCGCGGCGTACGTACGGGGCGCCTGCGCCGTTTCGGCGACGGTGACGGGGCCGCCGGCCCGGGCCTGGTCGACGAACGCCCGTATGGCGGGGGCTTCCCGCTCGGTGCGTATGACCGTGACGACGACGCTGTTGGTCCGCGGGTCGACGTGCCAGCCGGCCACCCCGGTGGGGGCGCGCAGCGTGTCCAGGCGCGCTTTGGCGCGGTCCAGCGCGGCGGCGCTGTGCCGGACGAGCCGGGTGTCGGCGCCCAGGGCCCGCACCTCGGACTCCTCCGCGCGGTCGGTCACCGCGACGACGAGCCTGCCGGTGGACGGCTCGTACCACGAGCCGCCGTACGCACCACCCGCGGCCTGCCGTGCGGTCTTCTCCACGGCCGCGGCAGCCTTTTCTGCGCTCAGCCGTTCCTCGGCCTGGGAGGCGGTGAGCCCGAGGTCCCGGCGCATCGCGTCGAGGAGTCCGGCCGAGGCGGACGGCGCTGCGTCGGACGAGGCCGCGGCGGGATCCGGAAGCGGGACGGCGCTCGCCACGCCGGCGTGGGCGGCGCCCAGGCCGACGGTCAGGAGCAGGGCGGCGACGGCGGCGCGTAAGGGGGTGGCGTGTTTCACGAGACCTCCTGGTGCGGGGGATTGAACGCTTGAGAGCGCTCTCACAGAGTGTCGGGCGCTACGCTAGCCCAGCCCGCTTGTCAGGTCCATACCAAATTCCGGTTCCGCCGCGGCCGAACCCGCGCGACCACTCGGGCACTGAGGACTGCCCCCGGCGCTGAGGGCTGACTGCGTCACCGGCCTGACCGACGTCGATGTCGAGGTCTACGTCGGTGTCGGTGTCGCGGTGGTGGCCTGGTGGATTACACGGCCGAACTCGACGCCGAGTTCCGCGCGCTCGCTGCGGAGGGCGTAGTCGGAGCCGTACCTGGCCGGGGCCAGGGCTCCGGCCCTTCGAACCTCCGTGATACTCATCTCCCATGAGCCAGTTCCGCGACTTCAACCTCAAGCTGCTCGTCATCGAGGAGCTCATGTACGGCCCCGATCCGCTTCTCCTCCCGGCCTACGACCTGCCCGCGCGGCTGGCCGAGCGGGGGATCGGCGACCCCGCGTCCCACGTACTGGAGAACGGCCTCCACGGGGAGGTGCTGTTGGAGTCCCGGGCCCATTTCGAGGCCCTGGAGATCCCGGCCGAACTGCTCGCCGGCGTCGAGGAGCTGTGCTTCGACGCAGGGGCGGACGTCTTCCAGCACTGCGCCCCCGCCTGGGACGGCGAGGACGACCTGTTCGACGTCCGCTCGCTCGACGACCTCGCCCTGCTGCCCAACCTTCGGGAGGTCACCTTCGTGGAGGACGGCGTCCTGGCCGTGCCGGACGCGGCGGAGGTCTTCGCCGCGCGCGGCATCGGCACCGACTGAGCCCGGCCGTTCAGGCAGCGCTGCACTGGTTCCGAGCTCCGGCCCCGCCACCCCGCGCGAGCCGGACTTCGTCATGCTCCCGAAGGTCCGCGCCGGACGCGAGCGTGGAGGACGTACCGGTTCGGCGAGGGGCCGGCCAGGGCCGCGGGCTGAACTGCGTGGCTGGACGAGCGTCGTGCGGGATCCGGGTGCCGACCGCTCAGCGTCTGACGATCCGGTCGAGGACGGCGGCGATACCGGACTTGACCGCGTCGCAGTGGTGCAGTGGTGCAGCGGTTCCGCGGGGAGCTCGCTGGCGGGCCGCACGCCCCGGTCGGCGAGGACGTAGCGCAGGCGCGGGGACTCAGGCAGTTGCTGAGATGGGCGGGCGCCGGGGTGCTGAGGCGATCGGCCCCGAAACGGTCGGCGGCCGGACCCAGTCAGCGGACGGCGTCGCGTTCGCTCAGGTCGGCGCGGGTGAGGACCCGGGCAGCCGTCCGTTCATGCGCCTTGAGCTTGGGCTGGTACCCAGCGCGGTGCAGGAACTGCCGGATACCGCGCAGTGTGGTGCGCAGAGTCCGCCGGGTTGCCCGGCAGTCGAGGCGCACGGCACCGACAAGGAGGCAGGAGCCTGTCCTCGGTGTGGACGCCACCACCGTCCGCGCGTCCGCGACCACCGGCCACCTGCCCACAGGCCTCGCCCTCGGCCGGATCAGTTCGGTTCCCAGGAAGCCTAGGGAGGCAGCCGCCGAAGTAGCCAATGCCGGGCCGCATGCCGCCGGACCCGATCCGCGGGTCGATGCCGAGGATCTGCACGATCAGGGAGACATCGCGGCCCGCCGCGTCGCACGGGTCAGCGACCGCGTTGATGTAGGAGATCTTCAGGCCGAGGAAGGTGTTCGCGGCGCCCTTGGCGAGTTCGGCGGTCTGCGGGTCGGTGATGAACAAGGGGACGCCCGCCTCAAGGATGGGGGCGTAGACGGCGCGGGTCGCCTTCTCGGCCTCGGCGGTGGTGAGGCCGGCGACGAGGCGGTCCGGCCGCCGCGTGGTACCCGACCGCGTGCCCCTCGCGAAGGAACTCAGGGTTCCAGACCACCTCCACGGCGGTGCCTGCGGGGCCAGGCGCTGCGGGAGAGCCGTGATCTGAGCGGTGGTGCCGACGGTGACGGTGCTCTTGCCGACAATCGTGCAGGCTGCGTCAGGAGAGGGCGAGCTGGCCGATGGCGTCGGAGGCTCTGTTGGAGGTGTTGGCTGCAGCCGTGGGGAGCCCGCGCTGTTACGGCTCTTCGGCGAGCGTCTGCAGGTGGTGCCACGTGTGTCCGCAGGCGCCTTTGCAGTACGTCTCTCTGCGCCGTGTGTCGGCGACGGCGAATACGGAGACGAGAACTCGGAACGCCTTCACGTGCTCGTCCGCGGGCAAGTGGGCGAACCCGTAGCGGGGCGGGTCCATGCAGATCATGACTGAGGGGTTGGCGGTGGGCTTCACCCCGGACCGTGCCACGCCTGCGCGGCCGTCCACGGCAGTGATGTGTACCTGCATCGCGTACAGGCCGGCCTCGTGCAGCACTTCTTGCCGACGGGCGGGCGACAGGCTGGTGAACCAGCCACCCCGTCGTCCAGGGTGCAGAGCTCTTGGGCGATCCCGTTGACGACTCGCTCGGTCCCGTACCAAAAGGAGGTGCGAACCAGACCGCCGGGCTGGAACAGGGTGCGCTCGTTGAGACGCTGCGTCGCTTCCTCGAGGTGTGGGGAACCGCGTACCCGGCGGCCGTGATCTGGGCGATGTGACGGTGAAGGCGGGGCCGCTTCCGTACCGCTGGTGCAGCCGGTGCCGGCGGTACTGGTGCGGGCGGTGTAAACGGCCGTCGCCAGACCGTGAGACTGAGTATCCCGCTGACGGAGACCCCTGCAACAGTGCGTGAGAACAGCCGAGCCTGGGGGGCCTTGCCTTACGGACGCCGACCACGTGGTGACGCGCCCTGGCCCCCAGGGAATCTTCGAACACCCGCTGGGGGGCCAGGGCGCACCGCGCTCCTAGCGGTTCTGGCACGCCCTATGGAAGGCCCGGTTGGCGGCCTGGGTCCAGCTGTTCCAGTAGACGGCGCTGTGCTGCGGGCCGCTCTTGTCCGCCACGGGCGGGGTGGCGCAGCTCTTGGCTGCCGCCGCAGCGCCCGCCTTGGCACCGGCCGCCCTGCCCGCGGCCCTGTCGTGTCGGGAGTTGGGCTGGGTCGGGCTGGTGGACTGCGGTGAGGTGGCCGAGGGGACGCGCTTGCAGTTCACGAAGACGAAGGGCTGGTCCTCGTTGACGGCGAGGACTGTGTAGTTGACGTTCTTCTGGAAGCGGGTCAGCAGGAAGTGCCCGGTCGCGTCCACGTTGAGGTCTTCGGTGCTCTCGCCGTCGTTGAGCTTGCGCGGTGCCGTGAACCCCTCGCCAGAGATGGTGACGGCGGTCCCGTCCGCGTTGGGCGTGACCGTGCAGCTGGCGGCCGGCACCGCCGCGCCGGAGGCCGGCGCGAGGACCACGGCACCGCCGCAGGCGACGGAGGAGACGAGTAGGGAAGTGATCACGGCGCGTCGGGTGCGTCGATACATGAGGGTGCTCCCATCGGGCATCGGATACGGGCCCTGGAGGACAGCGGGAAAGTCGAGGTCGAGGGGGAATGGGCGCGTCCGCGCGGGAACGGGCAGCCGACAGCGCCGGAAACGGCGTCGCGCCTTCTCCGTGCCCGAGCCCCTCCGACCACCGTGCCCGTTGCGCGGCAACCGGGTGTCTCCGGACGTGCCCGTACCCTCCATACTGCCCCGACCGCCTTTGCGTGGCGACTGGGAGACGACACGGCCTATTGCCCGGCCGCCGGACGCCGTCAGTGGGGTCGCCCGGAGCCCCGGGCGACCTTGGCCGTTTTCTTTCGGATCAGCTTGCTGACCAGATGAAGATGACGGCGAGGTGGAGTGCGGCGAGGTAGATGGTGGCGGTCTTGTCGTATCGATTGGCTAGGCCGCGTCATGGCTGCAGCTTGTTGATGCACCGCTCGACTGTGTTCCGTTGCTTGTAGGCCTCACGGTCGAAGGCCGGCGGACGGCTGCTGAAGGGGCCGAGTCGTTTGCGGTTGGCGGCCTGGTCGGCGGGCTGCGGGATCACCGCCCGGATTCTGCGTCGCCACAGGTGAGAGCGGATCGCGCGGGGTGGGCAGGCCTTGTCGGCCAGGACCACATCCGGCGTGATTTTGGGACGGCCGATCCGCCGAGGCACCCGTAATCGGGCCATGACCTTGGTGAACGCGGGCGCGTCACCGGCCTGTCCCGGCGTGAGGACGAAGGCGAGCGGGCGGCAGTGGCTGTCTGCGGCGAAGTGGATCTTGGTGGTCAGTCCGCCGCGGGAGCGTCCAAGGGCATGGTCGGCGGGCTCGTCGGCCGGGGCCCCGTTTGACGGGCCCCGGCGGCGTGCTGGGGAGCGCGGACGATCACGGAGTCGACGGCGACGACCCAGTCGAGATCGCCTTCGGTGTCGGCCTGGGCGAGCAGGGCGGTGAAGACCTTCTCCCAGGTGCCGTCGGCGTCCCACTTCCGCAGCAGGTTGTGGGCGCCTTTCCACGACCCGAAGTGCTCTGGGAGGTCCATCCACGGCGTGCCCGTGGGGTACTTGAACGAGATGCGGTCGATGACCTGTCCGTGATCCCGCCACCGCCCACCCTGCTGAGGGGCGCGGTCCGGCAGTAACGGCTCAACGCGGGCCCACTGGGCGTCAGTCTCGCCGACTCGCGCTAACGCCTGCCGCACCTGTGCGGCCGTCCGGTGCCCTCCGCCAGGCCGTCACTCCGTACGCGGGTCAGGCTGGGCGTCCCTGAGGCGGGGCGTAGTGCCGTCGGCTCTCGCGTTACGCCCGTGCGGGACTCACACCGGCATCCCCCTTACGTTCCCGATCCCGCCACACGGCCAGGACCGCATCCCACGCGGTGTACTGCGCGTCGGCCCAGCCGGTCGCTTGGGTCGGTCGGGTCTGCTCGGTGGGCATCGTCGGGGACAGCCCGGACCGGGCCGCCGCAGCCGCAGGAACCCGCCCCATCGCTAAATCCGCCGACGCGCTATCCGCTGTCGCGTCAAGCAGCACGAAGGCTCCACTGCGGTCTGCGCCCGCCAGACAGCACCTTCGGCGTCATGTCGATGAACGGATCCGGTGGCAGGCTGATTGCCTTCACCTCCAGGAGCTCGTCGATCTCGGTGAGCATCGTGTGCAGGCTCATGATGGGTCGTCGGCATCGTGGTCCGCCGGCTCACCCGTGGCCGAGAAGCGGTCCGGGTCGCCCACGGCCCCTCGTCGGCGCGGGTTCAGGTGTCGTAACAGCCGTGCCAGGGCGCGTTGAAGCCTAGGCCGTCGGGATAGAACTCGGCCCATACTCCGCCGTCTTCCTCGTCTACCTCCTCCTCGTCCACGTCCTCCTCCATGACCAGGCCGAACAGGGATCCCTCGAACCGGACTGCGAAGGGTGCGATCGCGATGTCCTGGTACCGGCGTTCCGGAAGGGCGTCCAGCCACTCACCAAGTAGCAGTCGGGCCGCGTCGATCGCCTTCTGCTCGCCGTCCGCCGTGGTCCCGGTGAACTGGATGCGCGAGTCCAGATACAGGCCGGCCTCGTCGAACCGATGCAGCACCGCGCACCAACGCTTCTGGGACTGCCAGTCGTCACCGCTCCAGCCCTCGGGGAAGGCCGCGGTGACCGACGCGAAGAACTGGCCGCCCTGCCACCGCCCGATGGTGTTCGTGCGGTAGTCAGGCTCGTATCTGATCGGGATGACCTCGGGAACGCTCATGGGCGGAACCATAGGTGCTGCCTGCGACAACAAGCGCCGACAGCCTCGCCGTATGTCCGCGCTGAACAAGACCTCGAACGCGGTCTCACAGGTCGGGCCCCTCATCCGTCCTACCTGACACGAACCGACTGACCCGGAAATCAAGCAGGCCGTCGTGCCCTCTCAAGCTCGGCCTGGACTTCCGCGAAGCGTTTCGCACGCTGCACTTTGCCCGCGTATCCCGCCATGTCACTGAGGGCATAGGCGATGGTCTTGAACCCGTCAGTCTGGTGGAACTCGGCACCCGAGTTGCCGAGCGTCACATGCGTGACCTGCTCCAACGGCAACCGCTGAGTACCCCACGGGTTGACCGCGACAACCCGCTCAGGACCGATCTCAAGCCGGACTCGCAATATCACCCACCAGAAGCAGCAGAAACCCGCTGCCAGTCCAGTCCACAGGCCTGCGAGCCGGACACCCGCCCACGTCGGGTCCTGCATCCACCAGAACCAGCGCCGAGCGGCTGTGAATACGACAACGGCCGAAATGGCATACGCCGCGGGACGTGCACCCCCGGCGACGCGCCACACCATGACCCGTGGCGGAAGTCGGCATTCGCTCCGTAGCCTGCGTCCGCGACCAGAGCAGCGGGCCGCAGCCCGATGCCTGCACGTTCACAGTGCCACGGGTGACCACCTCAGTGGCGGCGAGGTCTGCGCATGTCTGGCGCTGGTCGGCGTCGTTGGGGTCGTTTCGACGTCGGGAAGGTGCGGAGTCGCCGACGGTTGCACCGCGGATGTTGTCTACTACAAGGCCTTGTTCGTGTTGCATTTGGTTGCCAGGAGGTCGGGAAGATGGGCGAGCTGTACCCACCGGTAGAGCCGTACGAGAAGGGGATGCTCGACGTCGGCGACGGCAACCTTGTGTACTGGGAGGTTTGCGGAAACCCGGACGGCAAGCCAGCGCTCGTCGTCCACGGCGGGCCGGGGTCAGGATGCGGGACCGGGGCACGCCAGTACTTCGACCCGGCCCGCTACCGGGTCGTTCTGTTCGACCAGCGCGGCTGCGGCCGCAGCACCCCCCACGCAAGCGAACCCACGACCGACATGCGCCACAACACCACCTGGCACCTGATCGCCGACATGGAGCGGCTTCGCAATCATCTGGGTATCGACCGCTGGCTGCTCCATGGAGGCTCGTGGGGCTCCACGCTGATCCTGGCGTACGCCGAAACCTACCCGGAGCGGGTGTCGGAGATCGTCATCGCCGCCGTCACCACCACCCGGCGCTCCGAGATCGACTGGCTCTACCGAGGAGCGGGCCGGTTCTTCCCCGAGCAGTGGGAACGCTTCCTCGAAGGCGCCGGCGGCACACCACAGGACGGTGGCATCGTCGCGTCCTACGCACACCTGATGGAACATCCGGACCCCGCGGTACGGGAGAAGGCCACGGCCGACTGGTGCGCCTGGGAGGACGCTGTCCTGTCCGGGGAAACGAACGGCGCCTCCCACCCGTACGGTGACCGCCCGCCGGTCGCGCAACTGGCGCTGGTCCGCATCTGCTCTCACTACTTCTCCCACGGCGCTTGGCTGGAGGAAGGCGCACTCCTGCGCGATGCACACCGCCTGGCCGGTATCCCGGGCGTTCTGGTCCACGGCAGGCTCGACCTGGCCGGCCCACTCGATACCGCATGGGAACTCGCCCGCGCCTGGCCCGATGCCGAGCTGACCATCGTCGGCAACGCAGGCCATCTGGGCAGCGACACGACCCGCTCCCATGTACTCAAGGCCCTCGACGAATTCGCTCGCCAGGGATGAGATGCTCCGCGACCTCATCAGAGAGCGATCAGCTCGTTCTTCATGGTCCGGCCTTGAACGATGCCCCGAACGACGCACGGACGGGTTGACCGCACCCTTCGAGCGAGAGCCCCAGAGCATGACCGGAGCACTGGGCGCGTGGCTTCAATCCGATGTGGTAACGCTGGCGCCGAGGGCTGGGCTCATCCGGTAGTACGGAAGGAGGCCAGCGAAGGGGGATCTTGTGGCGACTGCGATCATCGCCGTGCTGGGCACTCTGCTCGGTGCCTTGGCAGCAGGCGCGATGCAGCACCTCGTCTCGCTCTCCGCTCGCCGGGACCGGCAAGCCCTCGCCGCTGCGGTGGCCGGGCTGCTCGGCGCCGCGACGGACCATCGCCGCCACCAGTACCTGAAGCATGCGGGCGCAGGGCGGGGGCGGCAACCCCTGACCCCCCCGTCGCACCGCCGAAGCACCTCTGCCGACCGCGGCCCGGCACGCCTTTGCCGGTGCCTACTCGCCGTCAGCCGCGTTCTTGTCGCGCAGGGGCCGTAGGCATCGCCGGAGCCCCAACCGTCGCCGCCGGGCTGCGTGGCTCCCCATGCGGTACAGCACCGCTTCACCCAGGAGAGGGGTCGTACGGCCGTACGCGCACATCAGCACCGTCCCGAACGTGTTCGAGCGTTGGGTCTACCCAGTCTGGGGGAAGCTCTCCCCTCAGGGCTGAGGAAACGATCGTCCCCGGTACGCAGAGCCCTACCGTGAAGTGGATGAAGCGCCTGTCAGCCGGGTTATCGGTGGCCGCATCCCTGCTCCTGACCGCCCCGCCCCCGGCGGCAGCCGTTGCCGCCGCGCCCTGTGTCAGGGGCGAGTCCGAGTTGCGGTCGCGCAGCTCGGTGGACGACGGCGAGATCAGATGGACAGCGCACACGGCCTACTCCGACGCATACAAGCACGCGCTTAAGGCGTGGCAATACACCGGCCACAAGATCAAATTTGCTCCGGACTCGGCGGCCACCGTCAACGACCTTGAGTTTGTGGACTACAACGACCCGAAGGACCACGCCGCCGCGAAGTGGAACTACCGTGGAGGCCCCGGCCAGACCGACTACATCCGCTTCAACACTGCGGCGATGAAAAACGCAAGCCAGACCAAGCGCCGGCAGATCGCGGCGCACGAGCTGGGCCACGCCCTGGGACTGTGCCACAAGTCCGATGCCAGCGGCCCGGGCTACGTACGGTCGCTGATGTGGCCGACCGCCCACGAATACTTCGATCGCCCTCAGGCCGTCGACCGAGCCAACTACTCCAAGCTGTGGGGCTGATCATGAATGTGAAGACGTGGGCGATGGCCGGGACGGCGGCCGCCGTGCTCCTAGGAGCCGGCGGCTGGTACGCCTGGGAGAACGGCGGAGAGTCGCACACGGAGAGCCTGTGCGGGACGCCGTCCGGGGGCACCGATGCTGAGGTGGCGACCGGCGCGCAGGGCATCGCCGTGGTGGAAGCCCTCGGCGCGGCAGCGCACGACCCGCAGGCCGTCGGCGCCGAGAACCCTGAGCTCGTCACGACGCCGGTGCGGATCGTGGAGACGATGAAGGGGAAGTTCGCCCCGAGCATCGGGGTGTCCCAGCGGGTCGAGCCCGGCGGGGCCCCCGGCTCCTTCAAGGTGGCCACCTCCAACCGAGAGGTGATGATGAAACCGGGGGAGCGGTACGTGATCGCGATCGGACCCGGTGACCTGGAGGCCCGTCCGGGGACGACGGCTTTCTCCACCCTGATCGAGCCCGCACGACGGGGGGCGCCCGGGGAGGCCGACTACTGGCGGGGCGTGATCGCGAAGGCACCGCCGAAGCCGGTGTGCGAAGACACCGCCACCCCATAGGGCCCTGCAGCATCCGATCCTGCTCCTGACCGCTGATACTCCCGTGGCCGCCAGCATCCCGGGATGGAGACCGACGGCATGTGCTGGCCTAGCCTTGGTCCAGGTGCTTTCGCCGACCAGGCGCGGCGCCGGGGGAGGGCAAAGGCACGTGTTCGACAAGTGGCTCAGGCTGCAGGCCGTGCAGCAGCCAGACGGCTGCTGGAGTACCAGCTGCTCGCCGACGACGGGCTGATCGAGGACGACGAGCCTGTCGAACGGCAGGGCCACGAGGCGATGCGCAACTACCTGGCCCCCGGCGAGCTCGCCGGTCGGGGAGATCGTTACCGGTGCCCTCTACCGCAGGGTGCGCCGGTGGTACGCCCCGGTCCTGAGACTGCGCTACAAGCAGACCCAGGCTCAAGCCGTGCAGGGCACGGTTGCCAGGTGCCGTCGACTCGCCGTCACCCTCGGAGGGTGACGGTGTAGGGCTCGCTACGCGCGAGGACCCTTCCCCCGGCTTCGACCGTCACCAGGACGCCCGGCGCCGGACGCCACCGCCGCCGTCCCGTACCTCACCGCTCCGGCTGCCACGCCGCCGCGCACAGTGAGGTCTCGGCCGCCTCGGCGTACAGCGCCGCGCCCAGCCAGGCGCGGGCGAAGTCGGTCGGGTCGGCGCGGAGCAGGCGGCCGAAGGGGTCACGGGCGCGCCGGGTGGCGGTGCGTTGCAGTTCGGCCAGGAGATCGGCGGCGGTGGGGAGGGCCGAGCGGCGCAGCTGCCCGGCGTCGGCCGACAGCGATCCGGGGACGGCCAGGAAGGGGCGTCCGGCGGCGAGGGCCTGTTCGAGGCGGCGGCGCAGGAGGTGGAGGGGGGCCGGGTCCGCCCTCCGGCTGGTGGCGATCCGTACGGCGGGCGGCGGGGCGGAGGGGAGGTCGGCGCCTTGCAGCCGGTCCAGGCCCAGGTCGACGCGCCGGGCGGCATCCGCCGGATGGGCGGCTGCCAGGAGCTGGAGGGTGGGCCGGGAGTCCGGGACGAGGCGGCCGACGACGCGCAGGCGCGTGCCGGGCAGGGCTGCCAGCATCCGGAGGTTGTCGCGGTACGCCAGCGCGGGATGGTCGTGGGCCGCGGTGAGGCGGAGCGTCAGGTCCTCGCACGTGGCGAGGAGGCAGTCGCCGCCGATCTCGCGGGCGGGGCCCAGGATCGTCACGTCGAGGAAGAGCAGGTCGGCACCAGGGGCCTCGGAGTGCAGGGCGCGCGCGGCCTGTCCGGCGGCTGGCGGGGCCCACAGGGCGGCAATGGGTCCGTCCGTCCAGGCCGCGCCCGCCGCTTGGACCGCCTTGGCCCCGGCGCCCGCGCCGAGGCGGCCGGTGGGCGAGACGGTGGCCCCCGACAGGGCGAGCCCGGCGTGGGACAACTGGCGGTGGGTGAGCGCGGTATCGCCCAGGCGTACGGTGCGCCCGGCTGCCGCCGTGGCACGGCCGGGGCCGCCCGGGGCGATGTCCGAGACCGTGTAGAGGCGGCCGTCGGCGGCGGCGGTCCAGGTGATGGCCCCCGCGTAGCCGCCGGCGGTGATCAGGGGTTCGGTGAACAGGCCGTACAGGCGCAGGGATCCGTCCGGTCGGTAGGTCTGTCGGGCGGTGCCGCGCAGGGCGGCCAGTTCGGGGCCGGTTGCGTCGGGCAGCCGGTGGGCGGTGCCGAGCAGTTCTCGGACGGCTGCCGTGAGGTCGGCGAGGCGGTGGGCGGGGTCGGCGGAGCGGGCGGAGCGCAGCGCGGTGACGACGGAGACGGCGGCCGCGGCCGGGCGGGGCAGGCCACCGAGTCTGGCGGTGTGGGCCGCCCGCAGCAGCTCGGACTGCAGGACTGCGCCGGCGCCCTCGATGCCCGTGTCGAGCACGGCGGCGCCCGCGGCCCACAGGTGGCCGGCCGCGGCACGCTGCTCCGGGGTGGCCGCGCTTTCCTCGGCCTCCGGCGGCTCCGGGGATCCGGCGTCCGCGTCGGAGGACACTGGCCCGGCGTCCGCGTCGGAGGACGGGCCGGCCACCGGGGCGGCGGAGGCGACCGCGGCTCGGTGCAGGCAGTCCGGGGCGAGCAGGCAGCCGCAGCGGATCGCGTCCGCCGTGGCCACCACCCCGGCGGGGGCGTGGAGTTCCAGGCCGGTCTCGTCGTCGACCGCGATCCGTACGGTGTCGCCGTCGCGGGTGACGGGCCGATCGGCCATCTTGGTGATGGCGGCGTCGAGCCGCTTGCGCAGCCTGGGCGAGAGCGCGCCGACGATCTGGGCTGTTACAGCGGGTGCGACGGCGGGCAGGTGCTGGCTCATGCGATCTTCTCCCCTACCCAGCGGGCGAGTTCCAGCGGGCTGAGGGCGGCTACCGGCATCCCTGCGGCGACGAGCTGCCCGGCGACGCCGGTCGAGTACCGGGGGCGGCCGGCGTCGTCCAGGCTCGCGCAGCCGAGTACGTGGCACCCGGCTCCGACGAGGGTGCGCACCTCGGAGAGGAGCCCGCCGACCGGATAGCCCTCCTCGAAGTCGCTGATCACGACGACCAGCGTGCGGGACGGCACGGTCACCAGGGTGCGGGCGTGGCGCAGCCCGGCGGCGATGTGGGTGCCGCCCCCGACCCGTACCTCCAGCAGCAGGGACAAGGGGTCATGCACGTGGTCGGTGAGGTCGATGACCTCGGTGGAGAAGGCGAGGAAGTGGGTGGAGACGGTGGGCACCCCGGCCAGGACGGCGGCGGTGAGGGCCGACCAGATGGTGGAGGCCTCCATGGAGCCGGAGACGTCGGTGACCAGGACCAGCCGCCAGTCGGCGGCGCGCCGGGCGCGGGAGCGGAACACCGGGTGCTCGGGGATGACCTGAACGCTGCCGTCGGCGCTCCGGCGCGCGGTGGCGAGGTTGGCGCGCAGGGTGCGGGCCAGGTCGAGCTGTCCGCCGGGGCGTCGGCTCGGGCGGGGCAGCGTCATGCCGGTCAGGGCGGGGCGCAGCCGGGTGGCCAGTTCCCGGGTGAGTTCGTCGACGAGCCGGCGCACCAAGGGGCGGAGTGCGCCGAGCCGTGCCTCGGGGAGGCCGCCCGCGTGCTGGAGGACCGTGCGCAGCAGGTCGACGGAGGGGCGCACGCCGGCGGGGTCGAGTTCGCCCAGGACGTCGCGGCGGCCGGTCGCGGCGGCTGCGGCGAGGACCTCCTCGCGGATTCCGGGGCCGAACAGGGCGGACAGCTCTTCGGACCATTCACGGACGCCTGGGTAAGGCGCCTGGCGGCCGCCGCGGTTGCCCGCGCCGAGATCGCCGCGGGAGCCCTCGCCGCGGCCGCTGCCGTACAGCTCGTCCAGGGCGGTGGCCAAGGGTGCCGCGGATGCGGGCAGTTGGTCGGTGCGGCGGCCGAGTACCAGTCGCCAGCGGTCGGCGGGGGCCAGGACGCGGTCCTGCGCGGGTGCGGCCTTCCGGGCCGCGCGCCCGGATGCGGGGGGCGCCGCCGGGAATGCTGCCGGTCGCAGGCCGGCCTGCTGTGCGGCCGCGCGGCCGGCGGTGCCACCGGGTGCGGCGGCGTCCGGGGCCGGTGGGTGGCCAGGGGTGCGCGGCGGCGGACCGGTCGGATCAGGGGCCGTGGCCTGCGCCAGGGGGGCTGGTGACGGTTCGCCGGGACGGTGATCGCCGTCGTGCGGCGGCGTTGCGGACGGTCCGCAGACGTCGGGACCCGCCGAGAGGGCGGGAGGCAGGAGGCCCAGCCGGGCCAGGGTCTCGCGCGCGGCCAGGTCTGCGCGGGTCCACAGCGCCAGCACGGCCGGGTCGATGCCGTCCGTGTCGGTGACCAGGCCGGCCGCGTCCCCGAGCCGGGCTTCCACCGCCGTGAGCAGCCGGTCGCGGGAGGCGGGGCTGAGGGTGTCGAAGCCGCCGCGCAGCGCGGGCAGGCGGTCCAGGAAGGCGGTGTCTCCGAGGTCGGTGACGCGGTCCAGCACCGGGTCGAGGACGGGCGCCATGGTCTCCAGGAGGGGGCCGGCCGCGGTGAGCAGGCCGGTGAGGCGGGCGGTCAGCGCGTTCCGGCTGGCGGTGTCGGTGGCCGCGTCCACCCAGGACGCGGTACGGGTGCCGAAGGCGTGGGCGTCCTCGTGGCCGAGCAGGACGCGGACGGCTCCGGCCGCGGCAGACATCAGCGGCGAGCCGTCGGCGGCCAGCCGGGTGAGGGCGTCGTTGAGCCGGATCCCTCCGAGGACGTCCGCGCGGTGGGCGAGTTCGAGCAGTGCCCGGGCGTCGTCGGGGTCGTCGGAGCCGGTGAGGCCGTCGACCTGGCGGACGGCGGCCGAGGTGAGCAGTTCGCCTGCCGCCGCAGACCGCGCGGCGCGGTCCGGGTCCGGGCCGAGTCCGGCGAGGTGGCCGGCCCGGAGTCGATCCAGCAGGCCGAGGGCGGAGAGCAGTTGGGGCAGCGTGCCGGTGGCCGGAACGACCTCGGCCAGTTCCGTGAGCCGTTCGTCGGCCAGTGCGGGCAGTCCGCAGGCGGCGGCCTCCGCGAGGCCGTCGATGCTCTGGGCGGCGGTGGGCCCTCCGTCGTCCTGTTCGGCGCGGCGCCGTTCGCGCAGCAGGCCCTCGGCGGCCTGGGCCGGGGTGACGCCGCGGATTCCTGCGGCGGTGAGCACGGCGGCGGTGGCCGGCGTCCAGCGCACCTCCCACCGGGTGGTCAGGGCCTCGCCGGCGCCGACGCCCGTGACGGGCGTCGGCGTGGCGTAGGGGATGCCGCAGACCGTCAGCCGGCGCAGCAGGAGCTCGCGGCGGCGGTCGAGGTCGGAGCGCAAGGGGTCGAGCCGCAGGTCGCGGGCGGCGGGGCCCGTGTCGGCGGGACCGGGCAGGCTCAGGGCCGCGACCTCGTCCTCCACGGCCGGTGCCAGACCGCTCCGCGGGGCGGCCGGCGCGGGGCGACCGGAGCGGGTGCCGACCAGGACCCGTTCCAGCGACCGGGCGACCGCGCGCCCGCGGCCGAGGGGTTCGCCCTGGGTCAGTACGGTCTGCACCGCTTCGATGAGTTCGCCGCGGCCGGGCGCGGGCAGGCCGCGCAGCCGGGCGAGGTCGCCCGCCAGCCGGACGATCTCGCGGGCGTCCGCGGGCCCCGAGGGGTGGTCCTGCGCGCGCAGTTCGCCGCAGATCCGCACGGCCGTGGTGAGCAGTGCCTCGTACAGGGCGGCCGGACGGCCCGCCGCCTCCAGGACGAGGTGCTGCCATTCGGGGTCGCGGATGCCGGCCGGATAGCCGGACCGCTCGTCCAGCAGCGGATAGGTATACGGGATGAGGGAAACGGTCCAGTCCGGACCGCTGGGGAGCGCATCCTCGGGCGGCACCGGGCCGGGCCCGGGGCCCAGCAGCGCCGGGGTGTGGAAGGCGCCCACGACCACGGCGGGCCGGCGACCGGCGGACGTGGCCTCGTGGATCCGTGCGCGCATCCAGCGCTCGCGGGCCAGGTCCGACTCGGCCACCGCCCCGGCCCGTTCGGCGTCGTGTCGCAGTGCCCAGCCCGTGAGCAGGGCGGCACGGCGCAGCGCGTCGGGCGGGGAGCCGGGGGCGGCGGTTTCCACCAGGCGGTCCCACAGGTCCTCGCCCGGACGGCCGGTGAGGCGGGCGGTGAGTGCCTCGTACAGCCCGGGTCCTTCGTGGCCCGCCCCGGCCGGGCGCCGGGGCTCGTGCCGGGCAGGGTCGGACAGCGGAAGGTCGCAGGCGACCACGGGGATGCCGTGGCGGGCGGCCCAGCGCAGGGCGACGAGTTCGGGCGAGAAGTCGGCGAACGGGTAGAAGGCGGGCCCGCGCCCGTCCCCGGCGTCCCTGCCCGAGGTGCCGGGGACGGCGGCCAGGGCGACCGGGGCCCGGGTGTCGGCGTGGGCGAGCCAGGGCAGCCACTCCTGCAGATCCGCGGGGAGCTCGACGAGCAGCACCTCGGGATCCGCTGCGTCCAGTAGATCCGGCATGACGGCCGCGAGCGACGGCGCGTGGTGCCGCACGCCGATGAGGTACGGGGCGGTGGGGTCGGTCAAGGCCGCCACCGCCTCGTCCGGAGTCATGGCGGGGGCGGTGGAGACGGATGGGGCGGTGGAGGCTTCCGCGGTGGTGGCGGCCGGCGACAGAAGGGTCATGGCGTCAGCTCTCCAGCGCCGGGCGCAGGTCCCACAGGGTGCGCCACGTCGCCGAACCCTGCTCGGCGCGGCGGCGCACCGCGCCGTCCCAGTAGCCCAGCAGTCGGGCGGCGTCGGCCGGGTCGTCCTTGCGGACCACGCCCAGCAGATGGCCGGGGAGCAGGGACAGCACGTCCCGGTCGCCGGGGAAGTACGCGGCGGCCAGGGCCAGCGAGCCGGCCACGGACACCGCCTCCGCGGTGCTCATCACCGTGGAGGGGCGCTCGACCTCCCAGCCTTCGGCCGACCGCCCGTCCCGCAGATCGCGGAAGGCGGTCACGAGGGCTTCGAGGATGGCGTCGTCCACCTGGAAGGGGGCACCGGCCCGGGTGACGGCCGCGTGGGCCTGGCGGCGTACCAGGGCGGTCTCGGCATCCAGGTCGCCGATGGGGCCGACGGTCTCGAAGTTGAAGCGGCGCTTGAGGGCCGCGGACATCTCGGAGACGCCCCTGTCGCGGAGGTTGGCGGTCGCGATGAGGGTGAAGCCGGGGGCGGCGTGGGCGAGGGCGTCGGCGCTGCCGGCCAGTTCCGGGACGGCGATGCGCCGTTCGGACAGGAGTGACACCAGGGCGTCCTGGACCTCGGGCAGGCAGCGGGTGATCTCCTCAACGCGGGCCACGGCGCCACGGGTCATGGCGGTGAGGACCGGGGAGGGCACCAGGGCCTGCCGGGAGGGGCCCTGGGCCAGGAGCAGCGCGTAGTTCCAGCCGTACTTGAGCTGGTCCTCGGTCGTCCCGGCGGTGCCCTGCACCACCAGGCCGCTGGTGCCGCACACGGCGGCGGACAGCAGCTCGGAGAGCATCGACTTGGCGGTGCCGGGCTCGCCGACGAGCAGCAGCCCGCGTTCTCCGGCGAGGGTGACGACGCAGCGTTCCACCAGGGCGCGGTCGCCGACGAACTTCTGCTCGACCACCAGCTTGCGGGGGACGCCGTCGGGCGCCGCGGCGCCCTCGGGCAGCCGCAGGGCCTCGCCGGCGCTGCCCATCACGAAGGTGACGGCGGCGCGGGGGCTCAGCAGCCAGGCGGGCGGGCGGGGGCCGTTGTCGTAGGCGGCGAGGAAGGCCAGTTCGGTGGCGTGGCGGTCCTCGGGCGGGCTGACCTGCCGGGCGGACGGGGGTGCGGGAACGGTGGTGTCGGTGGTCATCGGCGGCGGCCCTTCCGGGTGGTACGGGTGGTGAGTTCTTCGAAGGCGGGGGCGTCGCCGTCCTTGACACGGCCCCATGCGCGGGCGAACAGGGCGGGCACCGGAAGGTGCGGCACGGCCCGGGCGTGGTCGCGGAGTGGGTAGAGGGGTTCCTTCCAGGTCTCCACCGGCAGGGCGGGGGCCTTGAACTCGTGCCAGCCGCAGGGCAGGAACAGGGTCCGGCCCGCGCGGGACCGCTTGGCCTCCAGGACCAGGCCGGTGGCGGCCAGTTCGGTCCTGGCCTTCTTCGACCGGCCCGGCGTCCAGCCGGTCCAGCGCGCGCGGTCGCGGTCGGTCGGGTCGGGCAGTGCGAGCAGTTGCAGGTAGAGCGCGGCCGCGTCGTCGCCCAGCCCGTGGGTCGCGGCCACCTCGGCGACCAGCTCCGGGACCGAGCGGGCGGGGTCCTGGGCGTAGCCGGTGGAGTCGCCGGGCGCCGACCCGGCCAGGACGGCCTGTTCGAGGCCGTCGCCGAGCAGGGCCCGCACGGCGGCCAGGGAGCGGCCGCGGCCCGGGCCGACCAGCCCTTCGAGCAGCCCGAGGACGGGATCGTCCGCGCCGGTGATCCCGGCCGGACGCACCAGCGTCATCTCGGTGTCGCCGTACCACGGGCGCAGCACGAGGGCGTCCCCGAGCCGGGTGAGGCCGTCGGCTCCCGCCCCTCCCGTCGCGGGCAGGCCGTACGCGGTGCGCAGCGGGACCGCTGTCGCGGTGCCCTTCTCCGTCCACTCCACGTCCAGGTCGAGGAGGAGGCCGGGGTCGGCCAGGCGCCTGCGCAGCGCGGCGAGTCCGGCCGGGAGGTGGGCGCGCAGCGGATGGCCGTACGGCAGTCCGTAGGCCAGCCCGCTGAGCGCGGCCACCGCGCTCGTGAGGTGACCGCGGCCAGGGACTGCGGCCGGGTCCTCCGCCACGAGGCCGCCGTCCTTGTCGAGCCGCATCGGGGTGGTGCGGCTGAGCCACGCGGTGCGGCCGGGGTTGAGGACGGCTTCTGCCGACGCCATGGAGACCCCGGCCAGGGTGTCGTCCAGCTCCTCCGGCAGCCGGACGAGGGATCCCAGGCGCTCCGCCCAGGTCTTGGCGGCCGCCGCGGTGTCGGGGCCGGTCTCCCACAGGTCGGCGGGGTCGGCGGGCAGCAGCGCGTCCAGTAGCGCCAGCCGGTTGGTGCCGCCGAGCGCGCTCAGCCTGGCGTCGGCCCGTTCGGCCTGACGGGCCTTGAGGCCCACCAGGGCCAGCCCTGCCGCGCCGGGTTCACCGGTCCCCGCCGCGACGAGCAGGGCCGCCTGTGCGGGCCCGATGCCGGTGGCGGCGTCGAGTGCGACGGGCGCCTCGGGCCGCCACGGCGCGGCGCCGCGCTCGCGGACGAGGCGGATCAGCGGGAGCAGGCGCTCGTGCGGGAGGGCGGGGGTGTACCGACGGTCCTCGTGGTGGGTGAAGTCGGCGATCTGGCCGAACGCCCCTTCCGGGTCGTGGTCGAGGGCGAGCCAGTGGACGCGGTCGTTGCGGTGGGTGTGCTCCCGGCCGAGGATCACCACCGTGCGGTCGCCGCGGCGCAGCACCTGGCCGAGTCGCTGCTTCTTGCCGGCCTGGTCCTGGCTGTCCTCCTCGCACAGCTGGACCTGGCGCAGGGCGCCCGCGGGGTTGGCGAGCGGTCCGGTGGCGACCGCTTCCAGGAGGAGCAGCAGCGCCTCCCGGTGTTCGTCGGTGGTGGCGGGGGCGGCGGCGCGGTAGGCGAGGGGGCCCAGCGCGTCCAGGAACGGCAGCCAGGCCAGGTCGATGCCGGGGACGGTGCGGGTCTCGCTCGTCCAGCCGTCGCCCAGCGCCGGCAACGCGGTGGGGTCGGGCAGCGGCTTGCCGTCGGCGGGCTTGCCGGACAGGACCTGGTTGACGGCGAGGATCTGCTGGAGGCCGCTCCACTTCGCCGTGCGCCCCCAGTAGCCGTACCTGCCCGGCGCGGCGATCCCGGCCACGGCGGCGCTCAGGGTCATGTCGTCCCCGTGGAGGGGCCGGTGGTCGGCGTACATCCCGTCGCCGTGCGCCTTTGCGCCGTGCGGCCCGTCCTGCAGGGGTGCGACGTACGCGGCGGTGTCGGCGCGATGGCGGGCGGCCGTCCGCACGAGCGCGCTCACGCCGGTGAGCAGCCTGGCGTCGGTCAGCGCGGGAAGCGCCGTGGCGACGGCGGCCTCGATGAGCTGGCCCTCGGAGGGGCCGTTGTACGACGTGTCGGCGGCGACCGCGGCCTTCCGCCCGGCCAGTGCGGTGGCGACGGCGTCGAGGAGGGTCGCGATCTGCGGGTCGGTGACCGCGCGCAGGGCGGCCGAGCCCCGCTCGTCGCGCGGGCGCAGTGCGTGCCAGAACGCGGTCGGCGGGACGTACCGGGTGCCGGCGGCGTACTCGCTGCCCCGGTCTCCCAGGGGGACCGATCCCAGCGCGTCGGTGGTGCCGGCGCCCGCCGGATAGAGCTCGACGGTGCCGCCGACGACGGCGGCGAGGGGCGCGGCTCCGCCCGGCAGCCGCAGGGCGCCCAGCGGTACGGGGTGGTCCCGGCGGCCCGGCGCGACGGCCAGGGTGAGGGTCCGCCCGTCGGGGGTCCCGGAAGTGACGCGCCGGTCGGGGTCGTGTCCCTCGGTGCGCACCCAGCGGCCCAGGACGGTGCCGTCGGTGCCGAACGGCGTGGTCTCCAGGCCCGGGAGCAGCGGCAGGACCTCGCATTCCTCGGTCACGAGGCGGGCGCCGTCGCGGATTCCCGACTGCAGGAAGGCGGGCAGCGAAGCACGCCCGTGGGTGCCGCCCGCCGGGTCGTACTCGACCCAGCAGTGGTCGCGGCCCTGCTTGCCCTGGCGCCAGTGTCCGGTGCCGTCGCCCAGCACGGGGCGGGTGGAGGGCAGGGTGGTGTCGCCCGCGTGCAGGGTGCGGCCGCCGGTGGCGCGGCCGCCGCCGGGCAGCGGCAGCGACGGGGAGCCGACTTCCTGCCCGCTCCACCACTGCGGCAGCTGCTCGCCGCCGAGGGTGAAGGGTTCGCCGGGGCGGGCCGACCAGTACGCGCGCTGCTTGCCGTCCTCCGCCCAGATGACCAGCAGTTCGCCGTCGGTGTACCGGAAGCGGGGGCGCCGCCAGCGGTCCAGGTCTGCGGGCAGGCGCAGCTCGTGTTCGAGCAGCACCCCTTCGGGGCCGACGACGACGGCCGTATGGCGGTTGGCGAGGACCAGGGCGGGCCAGGCCTCGGCGACCACCATCCAGTGGTCCCGGTCGGTCCGGTCGGTGTCGAGCCGCCGGTAGGTCTCCTCCAGTGCGGGCCAGCCCAGTTCGTCCAGAACGCCGGCGCGCAGGGTGGCGCCGAGGACCGGCGCCAGGTCGTGGGCGGCGATCCGGGCGATGGCCTCCGGGTTGACCTGGCCGGCCACCGCGCGGAAGGACGACAGACGCCGCAGCGCCGCTCGCGAACCGGGCAATCCCGCCGCCCCGGTGAGTTCCGCGGCGCGATCACGCAGCCAGTCGTGGAGCACCGCGCCGAGCACCGGGTGGGCGGCGATCGCGGCGAGCACGGAGTCCCCCGAGCGATGGCCGTTCCTGCCGTCCAGCGCGTCGTACAGCAGTCCGCGCAAGCGGGGACGGCCGGCTACGGCCGTCAGGTCGCGGCGGCCCGGGGTCTCGTCGCCTATCCAGCGCTCCAGCGGCAGGTGGACGTTGGCGCCCGCCGCCGGTTCCGTGACGGGGATGCCCCAGGCGACGCAGGCGTCCAGCAGGTCCAGGTCGGCGCCCGCGTGCCAGCGTCCCTGGAAGAGGTCGACGGGGCGGCCGTCGGAGCGCAGCCGGGGGGCCATGCGCTCCACGAGGGCGAGGGTGCGCGCACAGCGCTCCGAACTGGACGAGCCGTGCTTGCGGTGCAGGGCCCAGCGGCTGAGCCAGTCCGCGGGGTCGACGCCGTCCGTGCCCTCCGCATCGGTGAGCAGGGCGTCCGCGCCCGTCTCCGCCAGCAGCGACAGCCAGGCCTCGTCCGCCTTCCGGTCGTCGCCGAGGCCGGCCGGCATGATCTCCAACAGGCGGGTGCGGACCTCCGGTCGTACGGCGGCGAGCGCCACCAGGGCCGGACGGTAGGCGGTCCAGAACGACGCGGGGGCCCGGACGATACTGGGTGAACCGATCAAGTCGCCGACGAAGGCGATCTCGGCGGTCTCCCGGTCCAGGCCCGCGGCCTTGACGAGCGCGCGGGCGTCCTGCGGCAAGGCGGCATACGGCGCCATGCCCGCACCGCAGCGTTCGACGGCGAGTTGTCGGAACTGCGCCCAGGCCTCGGCCGGGTCGAGGCGACGCGAAAGGTCCTGCGCGTGCTCCTTGAGCGCCTTGACGGTCAGAGCCCCTGCGAAGGCGAACTCCAAGAAGACGGCCCGCTGCCGCTCCTCGTCGACCGGCAGGCCGTGGACGCGCTCGGCGGCGCGCGCCTTGCCGAAGAGCGTCGCGGCGTAGGTGCGGTTGTCGTGCTGGAGGAAGACGCGCGCGGCCTGCTCGTAGAACGTCGGCAGGAAGTGCGGAACGGCGCGGCCGAGCCGGGTGGCGAGTGCCTCGAAGCCGTCCTTGGCGGCGCCGGCCCGGGACTTGGCCTGGCGGGCCAGCCGTTCCATGTCCTTGACCAGGGCCAGCGCGTGGTGGCCGTTGGCCGGGTCGTTGACCAGGGCCCAGGCGGGAAAGCCCAGTGTCTCGCGCCGCACCTGCCCCACCTGGGGGGCATCGGGCTCGCGGACGAGTCCGAGGAAGTCCAGTGCCAGGTCCTCGGCCTCGCCCAGGGTGCCCGCCACCAGGCGCACCACGCGTCGGCCGTCCAGGACCGGGTGGGTGTAGGTGCGGGCGGTGAGGGTGTCGGCGTCGTCACGGGCGACGGTGCCGGTGCGCAGGATCGCCCCGGCGTCCAGCAGGGCCGCGGCCCGGGTGATGTCGTCGGTGTTCATGCCGCCTGCTCCTCGTCATCGATGTCGCGTCCCGCGTACAGGGCCGCCGCCATGCGCATGCCTTCCGACCAGGCGACCGGGCCGACTTGACCGGTGGTCAGTGCCCGGCCCGAAGCGTCGGTCCAGGTCAGCGAGCCGGTCTCGGTCCGCTCGTAGCTGTCGTAGTCGCCGATCCAGATGCGCGCCTCGACCGTCGCGCCGTCCTCGACGACCGGGCACACCGCCTGGCCGCCGCGGGCCCGGTAGCCGAGCTGGGTGGTGCGCCCGTGCAGGAACCGCAGTTCCTTGAAGGCGCCGCCCGCGTAGTCGGCGACCGAGGCGGTCTCCGGATCCAGGTCCGCCGGGCGGTGCCAGACCTCGCGGAAGAGCTGCTGCACCCGCTGGTCCACGGTGAGTTCGACCGCGAACTCGCGGAGTTCTTCCAGGTCCGCCAGCAGCACCGGGTGCGGGATGCGGACCAGCTCGGGGCTGATGCGCACCGTGTCGCCGTCGAGGTCGACCAGGCCGAGGCCCCGGACGGGGTCGGCGTCACGCAGGAAGCCGGCGACTTCGCCGTCATCCCCGGTGACGACGAGGTCGTACAGCGCGGAGCGCCAGGCCGTGTCCTTCCACACCCGTGCGATGACCGCGACGGGGACGGGCAGTGAGCGGACCATCCAGCGCTCCACGTCGGCGACGCATTGGCGTTCGTGCCGATCCAGCCACTCCACCAGCTGGCGCAGTCCGACCACGGCCGGGTCGTCCGCGAGTTTCCCCGGGACGGTTTTCAGCCGGCGACCCGCCGCATTGCGGCAGACCACTTTCCCGTCGTCGAGGGCGACTTCGTAGTCGCCGGCCGGAACCCACCCCATGTGCTGTCTCCTCGGTCAGACGGCCTGGTCCGGGGCATGGCACAGCACGGCCCCCCGGTCGCAGCGCCGCCGCGATCACGTTGGTGTGACTCTAGGTGCAGCCTCGGACAATGCCTCCGGCAGCGCCTCAGGGAGGGCGGACCACGCCCATGGGGCCCGGAGCGACGCCTCGGACCCCCGCCTGCCGCCACCCCGGCACGGGCCGAACGTCTAGGCCGACAACGAATGGGTAGATACACCTTCTGATGTGATTGGCGATCTCCTGCGCACGCTCGGGGGTCAGCCCGCTGGCTTTCTACGTGGGTTTCTTCTCAGCTGCGCAGCCACACCTGGAGCTGCAGCCGACAGACAGGGTTCACCCGGACGTGACCCCTCGGCCGGAACGGCGTGGCCTGACCCTGGCGTCAGTGGGCGTCGGCCAAGTCCACTCGCCCTAATACTCCAGCCGTAGATCGTGATCTTCATGGCTGGACGGCCGCTGATGTCGGTAGTGGCACCGGCGGGCGCGGGCTTGATGCCGGCGTCGCCAGTGTGACCAGCGCAGGCGGTGTGCGAGGTCGTGGGCTGGACGTATCAGTGCCGCGAACAGGTGCTGGATCTCGTTGCCGGTCATGGGGATCAGGCCGTCGGGGGCGGGTCGGTCGCGGCGTTCGGCGGCTGCGGTGACGGCAAGAAAGGCGTGGGCGAGCATCGCGAGGGTGACCCAGCGGTGCCATGAGGTCCAGCGGCGGACCTGGTGCTTGTCCAGGCCGGTCAAGCCTTTGCCTGCCTGGAACGTCTCCTCGATCGTCCAGCGCCGTCCGGCCACCCGCACCAGCTCGGACATCGGCACCGGGCGCGATGAGAAGCAGCGGCAGAAGGCGAGTTCACCGGTGCGACGGTTGCGACGGACCAGCAGGCACCACTCACAGAGCCGACCGATGGGACCGTGGATGTCGATCTGGGCCCAGTCGTAGTACTGCTCGCCCTTCGCGCCCGCGCCGGTCGACAGCCGCTGCCAGGCCCGCTTCGGGATCCGTGCGGCCAGGGTCTTCGCCTGGAGCTTCCCGGCGGGCGTGATGACGGGGTGGGTGCTGGACACGGCCAGGACGTAGCCGGTCCGGCGGTTTTCCAGGGCGGTCCGCAGGTGCGGGTTGTCGCCGTAGACCTCGTCTCCCGCGACCCAGCGCGCGGCTGCTCCCGCGTCCAGGGCCCGCTCGATCATGCGGGTGGCGAGCTGGGGCTTGGTGGCGAAGGCCAGGCCGTCGGGGATGCCCGCGCTCCGGCAGCGTTCTGGGTCCTCGGTCCAAGAGCGCGGTACATACAGGGCCCGGTCGATGGCTGCGTGTCCGTGTGCGGCGGAGTACACGAGGTAGACGGCGACCTGGGCGTTCTCGTTGCGGCCGGCCGTTCCGGTGTACTGGCGCTGGACTCCGACGGTCTCGGTGCCCTTCTTCAGATCTCCCGTCTCGTCGACCACGAGCACAGCGTCGGTGTCGTGCAGGTGCTCGACCACGTAGGCGCGTATGTCGTCACGGATCGCATCCGCGTCCCACTTCGCGCGGTGCAGCAGGTGCTGCATGCCGTCCGGAGTGGCGTCGCCCGCATTCTCTGCAAGGGTCCAGCAGTTCTTCCGCGGCAGGTCCGACAGCAGCCCGGAGACCAGATATCGTACCCGGCCGCGGGGTTCAACTCGGGTGAACCGGCCAGCGATCCGGCTCATCAGACCTTCGAATGCCTCCTGCCAGCGGGCAGGAACTACGCTGATGTCCGAGATCGCCGCGTGATCATTGACTGTCCACACAGCACCTAATGATCAACGGCGGCCCCACCTGCTCGGACGCCACCGAAACCAGTAGTCGAGCCCCTCGACCCGGTAGCGAGCGCCAGCAACGAACCGCAGCTCACCCACAAGCCGACGCGCGCTGTCCGGCGCCTGGTGGTGCGGCGCCAGCAGCAGCTCCAGCTCGTCATAACGGGCGTCAATTCCGCCGTGGCCCGGATGGCTCTCCGGTCCGACCTCGCCGGCCTCACGACGCTCGTTCCACCGGGCGAAGATCGCCCACTGCTCGCGCTCCAGCTCCACCGCCGCCTCGCTCGCGGGCCAGATCTGGTACACATCGGCTTCATCGCGGTGGTCGTAGTCGTGGCTCTGGAAGTAGTGGGGCTTCCCGTTGACGTCAGCAAGGCCAGCGCGCGGTCCGTCGTACCACTCCAACTCGGCGTACACACGCTCGAAGCCGTCCACAATCAACTGCTCTTCGTTCCAGGTCTCAGCCACGCGGGCAGGCTACCGGCGAGCGACCTCGGCCTCCAAGATCACGATCTACGGCTGGAGTACTAACCCGCCTGAGGCATCTTCGACACCTCGAAGGGCCGGCCTCACTCAGCCCTCTTCGTGGCGTTCAGCCGGGCGATTTCCGCCCTGTACGCGGCGGTCTGGACTGCCGAAGTTCCCGATGCGTACAGGCCGGTGCCAAGTGCGGCCAAGGGCACAGAAAGGAGGAGAGCGGCGAACATCGGTCCCAGGTCACGCGCGGCATCACAACGCTCCCCCTCGTCGGTGTGGTACGACATCGGCCAGGGGCCGCTCTGGTGGAAGACGCGGGAATCGCACTCCCCGTCGTCGGCAGTGAAGGGAAACAGAAGCAGGTAGCCGAGCCATAGCCAGATGAGCACGGATACGGCTAGCAGCCCTCGACCCCACCCCTGTGCGCGCAGGCCGCGGACACGGAACTCTCTGTCGTATATCTGTGCCAAGTCATTCATGAGACAGAAACCTAGCTCAGTACCTGATCCATCCCCCTGCGGTCCTCTGTCCAACGTGGTCCGGTCCTGGTCCCGGACCTGAGCGCAACTCCCCGCCACCTGTCCGGTCTCCGATTTCACCCCCGTCGCGTGGATCGGTGCCGGCCCCGCCCAGGCCGTTTCTCTCAGATCATCGGATCGTTGGTTGATTGTGGCCAGTCGGCCGTGATCCGCAGAAGGCTCCATCTCGCGGGTTCTCACGCATTGTCCTGGCGAGGGTCAGTCGGTGGCGCCCGCCGAGCGGAGCGAGCGGCCGAGATCGCCGACGAGCAGACGAGGGTGGCGCCGCCACCACCACATGTCGATGGGGTCGAATCCGCTGATTCGGTGGAACTGCGACAAGGAGATGCCGTCGTCGAAGACGGTGACAGCCCGGAAACAGTCGTCGAGGGCTCTGACCTGCGGGGTCCATTGGACGATCTCGCGCTCAGTGAGGATCGGCCACGCCTCATGCAGCCAGTTCCGGCTGTAGAGGTCGTTGGTGTATTCGTCTACCAGGTCGCTGTACCCGTCCTCGACTTTGTCCACGAGCCAGGCCCACTTGCCGACCATCTCTTGGACGGTGAATGCCTTGCGCCAGCCGCGTTGATGCAGGATCTCGCCTGCGGCCTGCTCGTTGTGGGGCTCCATATTCCGGAGCCTGGCATACGGAACGGTCCGGGGACCAGGGGTTTCCCCGGTCACCGGACCGGACTGAGCGGCTCCCGGGTTGTCAGATGCCCGCGATCTGGGCTTCGAGGTGGGCGATGCGGCGGTCGTGGAAGCGAAGGTTGGGAGCGGGCGGCCTTGAGCCGCTCGTCGAGGGTGCGGCTGTCGGCGCTGACTTGGCGGACCCGCTGTTTTTCGGGGATGACTATGAACCCGACACCGGGGAAGAGCGGATGGGCAGGCCCGTCGTCCAGGGCCACGAAGACCCCGAACCGTTCGATCGCCGCGACGGTGCCGGACAGGATGTCGCCGCCGTGCAGGGACTCCAGGAACGCCCAGAGTTCCGGGCTCTCAGACTGCCATTCCATACCGACACTCTGGCACACGACGTCGTGGGCCGACCATGCCCTCGACGAGCTGCCCTCGCCGCGATGCCTCAGCAGTCGGCATCGTGATCGGCCGGACACGTCCTGGTCGGGCAGGGCTGGCGCACGTGAAGTCGCTGAGGACTCAGTTCAGAATCACGTCGGCGTCTTGAGGGACGGCAAACTTGAAGTTGGAATCCGGTACGGGCTGGTTCGCCTTGGCGCCGCCCGGGTGCGGTCGGCCGCCAGGTCGTAGCGGCGGGCGGTGAGAATCTTCAGGTCCACCGCGATCTCGTCCCACTCCTGCAGAGGCTGCAGGTCCCGCCGCATCCGCGCCTGATCGGCGACGGCGAAGGCGTCCTTCGCATCGGTCTTGCCATCTCCGCGGTAGCCGCGGAGATGGCGTGGTGGACAGTTCGGCCAGGAATGTAGAGCAGCCGCTGACCATGACTGGTCAGGAGCGCGATCAGTAGAGCGCCGCCGCCCGTGTTCAGGTCGACGGCCCAGGTCACGGGGCTATCCTCGGCCAGCGCGAGGACATCGGCTATCAGCTCCAGGAGCTCGGGCTCGTTGTTGGGAACCCGGCGCGAGAGCACCTTCGTCCCGTCCGTGTCGATCACCGTGCAGTGATGCGCAGCCTTGCCGGCATCCGTCCCCGCCCAAAGCTAGGACATCCGAGCCTCCCTCGTCGTCCGGCTGACTGGTCCCTGCAGACGGCCACGCCGACGTGTCCTTACGAAGCGATCTTGGGTTCGCTCATCCCAATGAGTGCCCGTGTCGTCGCGGGGCACTGGGCGGCCAATCAGTCAAAGTCACACCTACGGCATGAGCGCGATCAAGCCACACCCAGGCACCTGGGTCGCCCGATTGTACGAAGGACCGGAATCAACCCGCCAACAAGGTAAGGAGCACTTCAGCTGGCGGGATTCGCCAGGTACGGCGCACACTGCAGGCGGATCTGTGGCCAGCGGTGATGCGAGTTCGTGCGAGGCCCTGGCCGGCTGGTGCCGGCCGACTTGACGGTCGTGCGAGCCCACCAGCATTCCATGGAGGGCTTCTGAGGGTGCCTCGGATCGGTCACCATGGAGGTCAGTCGGCGATCCGGGGGTGGGGATGAGCGAGGGTGGGGACGTTCTGGACGGGCGACCGGAGCAGGTCGGACCGGCGCCGTGGCTGGTGCTGGCCTGTCTCGGCGGGCTGATTCTGTCGTACGTCGTGCTGACGAACTTCACCGGACAGCTGAGGGCGGCGCTGTGGGGCGAGCCCGGGACCGTGACCGAAGCCAACTGCCGAACGTACGACAACACCGTGGCCAATGCGGGAACGTCGAGGTCCTGCTCGGGCGCCTTCACCCCGGACGATGGCGGCTCGTCGTTCGACGTCCCCGTCGAGGGCGACATCGATTCGCAACCCGTCCGTGCGTGGCTGGTGGACGGTACGTCCGGCACCGCGTACGTCTCACCAACGGTGTGGGCGGGGGTGCTCCCGGTGGGGCTGTCCCTCCTCCTGACCGGCCTCCCGGCGGCGGTGACGGTGACGCATGTGCGCCGCTCCTATGCACGGCGCTAGAGAACCACTTCAAGGTTCAGCCCCAGAGTCGAGTGCGTGATCGACGACGAGCACGAATCGGTGCAGCGCGCACGTCACCTGGCTCGACATCGACAAGCCTCTGGCCACGCGAGCGGCCCGCGGCCGAGGACCCGGCCCCCTCCATGCGCTCCGAGCGGCGCTGGCCTGCCATCTAGGCTGCCCAGCCCCGCCAAGTAGCGCGCTCAGCCGCCAAGTGAAGCGCTCAGCCGCAGGAGGTGTGACTGAGAGCGCTGCATCGCGTATGCCGGCTACGAGGGACTCGCGGAGAGTACGCCGGCCAAGGCCTCCAGCCAGGCGCCAACGCTGTAGGGGGCGGGCGGGTCGACCTCGATGCCCAGAGTGGCGACGGTCATGGTGAGCGCGGACTCGTCGAGCGGGAGGGCAAGGAGCTCGTGCAGTTCGCCCGTCAGCCGCGCGAGGAGGGCGCTGTCAGTGGAGTCCAGGTAGTCCTGCAGCGCCGTGGCGTGGTCGCCGAACTCCTCTGGCATGTCCTGGGAGAACCACCCGCCGAGGAGCTGGCCCAGTTCCGGAAAGCGGGCGTGCCACTCCCAGTGGGTGAGTGGCGGGGCAGGGTCCTGCAAACTGCCGGGGCCTTGCCTGAGGCTCTCGGCGAGCCGGTCCGCGAGGGCCAGCAGCCAGTCGCTGAACTCCCCGTCGGCCAGGCCGAGTTCCGGCGGTTCGTAGAACTCCCCGAGGCGCATCCGTACCCGCCCGGGCGGGTTCTGCGCGAACTCTCGCAGCTGGGTCTCGGCGACCGCGATCGCCCAGGGCTGCCCGGTCCGCCAGGTGTGGCGCAGGTAGGCGTCGACGGCGGCAGGGTCATGAGGGGAGCGGCCGAAGTGGCTCCGCAGGACCTGGTCCAGCGCGCCGTACTTCCGGTCGTGCTCGGCGGGGTGCAGGGGCAACGGAGGTCCTCTAGAGGTAGATGGGGAAGGTGGAGTGCACGACGAATCCGTGGGGGGTCGTGCCGTCCCGCTTGAGGATGACGCGTGCGGCGCGTGTTTCGGTGGCGTCCATACCCGCCAGCATCATGGCCCGGAGCTGCACCACGCCCACGGGATCCGGGCGCGCGGGCCAGGCGGCCTCGATGACCAGCCGCTGGCGTCCCGGCCGCGCGAGCCAGTGCTGGATGACCTGCTCGTTCAGGTTCACCACCTGCTGGGTGGCCCACTGCGCCGTTTCCCGGTCCGGGTAGGCGGCGGCGCGGACCGCGAGGGCCGGGCCGCTGGGGAGGGCGCCCGCCGCGGGCTGAGGTGTCCCGGTCGTCGTCATCTCAGGCCCCTCCCCAGCCGCTCAGTACGGCGCGCTGCGCGGCGGAGTAGTTGGCGTGGCCGGTGACGACGAGAGAGTGCAGCCACGCCTGGGCCGCCTGGAGGTCCTGCATCTCGCGGTCCCACCGGTCGAGCTGGTCGACGAAGGCTTCCCGGCCGACGCCCCGCCAGCTCAGGACGACGGGCTCGGTGCGGGCATACAGGTCCTCGAGGCGCTCGTTGAGCGTGCGCAGGATCGACTCCAGCTCGCCCGCGATCTCGCGGAGCGCCCCCAGGTCCACGGTGATGTTCGGCAGGTCCGGCGTGTTCGGCGTGCTCGGCATCTGCGGTGTGCCCCCTATATCTCGTCGAGTCGGCTGTGTGGTGCCGCACCCGGTCCCGCGGTGCCTGCTTCGGTCTCACCGGACAGCGCGCGGACCTCGGACGCCGCGTCGGTGGACCGCTGGACCTGCAGCATGCTCTGCAGAACGTCCAGTTCCTGCTGAGTGAACCCGTCGCGGCTCATCCGTACAGCCTGTTCGAGCACGCCGAGGATGTCCCTGATGCGTACGGCGTCTTCTCCGGTCTTCCGGTGCACCTTGCGGTAGGCGGAGGCCGCCGAGCTCTGCCACCGGGCCTCGGCCCGGTCCACGACGGCGTCCATCCGGCGCACCTGTTTGTCCAGGTGGAGCTGCATGGTGTGCAGCTCGTCCGCGAGCCGGGTCAGGTGTCCGTCGGTGACGGCGAGGTCGGCGTTGTCCACCGGGATGGTCCTCCTGTGAGGTCAGTGTTCGTCGGCGAAGTGCTCCAGGATGGCCCGGAGCAGCAGCTGGAGCGTGTCGTGGGTGACCCAGGAGAGGACGGAGCCGAGCGCCGCGTTCAGTTCCTCCGGGGTGCGGAAGGTCAGCAAGGCCCGCTGGACCTCCGCCGCCACGGCGGCCGTCACGGTGTGGCATTCGTGTGGGTGCCGACTCGCGGCGACCACCTTCGCGGCCACCTCGGGTGGGAACTCCCCGGACCTGAAGGGGTGGGAGACGCAGTCCATCGTGAAGAACCGGATCCAGACCTCCCAGTGGCTCATGGGGAGTTCACCGAGGTCCAGGGAGGGTTCGCCGTCCTGGTCGCGGAGGTAATCGGCCAGCTCCCGCAGCAACTCCGCCGGTGGCCGGTCACCCGCGGCCCGGGCCAGCCGATCCCTCACGGCCGGACCGACCACCCCCGCCCGCGGGTCCGTCAGCCGGTCGGCGAGCAGACCGAGCAGCTCGGACACAGCGGCGAGCGGCATCGTCCACGAGGCTTCGGGGCTGTCGCGCACCAGCCGGCAGAACCGGTCCAGCTCCTCACGCAGCCGCGTTGCGTCCCCGCCCTCGGCCCCACCCTGGCCCCGTACCGCGATCGCCAGCTCGAGGAGCCTCCTGACCGGCCCTTCCTCGAACAGCGCGTCGGTGTGTTCTGTCATGTCGTGCATGCTACGGAGGCACCGGATACGAGCTCACCACCACGAACATATTGGTGACCGGATCGTAGCGGAGCACGAGGTGCACGCTCTTGACCTGCGCCGACGCGGTGGCACCCCGGGTGAGGACGGTGCCCGTGACGTCGGACATGGTCAGGTTGAAGCCGTACGTGGCGTCCGGGTTGTACGTCGCGTCCTTCCTCCGGTTGTTGAGCCAGCGCTTGATGTCCCGCCCCTTGTCGACATCGTCGAGGGCGGCCTGGGTGTACCGCTGCGCGTCGCTCAGGGAGGTGTAGGTGGAGGTGGAGCCCAGCCCGGGTTCGTCCCGCAGGCGCTGGTTCAGCTGGTCAGGGCTGAGCCCGACGTGCCGGTCCACCGTGTGCGCGCCGTTCGCCCCTTCCATCGAGGCCAGGAGGATGGGGTAGCGGCGGGCACCGGGTGGCGCGTTCTCCCTGATCTGCTGCATGTAGTCCGGGTTGAACTCGACGAGTGCGCGCGTGCCGAAGGCTTCCGCCCGCGCCATTTCCGACATGAAGGTGGGGACGCTGCGGACCGCGTCCTCCAGAGCCGGCGCCAGCTTCCCGATCGCCGTCCGCTGCTGCTGGAGCTGCTCCTCGTACCGGTCGACCGCCGCATTGACTTCAGGAACGTTGATGTTGAGGACGATCGCGACCGAGGCACTGCCGACGATCTTCCAGAGCCGGTCGCCCATGCGCTTGACGTTGTCCCAGGGACCGTCGTGTAGGTCGATGAACTTGAGCGCGTCGAGGATTGCCTGGTAGAGCAGTTCCCTCAGCCGGTCCCGGACGGCCTTGGCGGCCTCCGCGTACAGGCGTAGTGCCATGGCCAGTTGCTCGGCCGTGTTGGTCAGCACACCGAGCACGGGACGGCTCATACCGTTCCCAGGCGTGTCATGTCCCCACCGCTGGCCCTCGCGCTGCTGCCCCCAGGCGGACGTTCCCCACAGCGCGCTACTGAACCGCAGCATCGCCGCATGCCAGTCGGGGTTCGCGCCCGGCGAGCTGTCGGTGACCTGCTTGACCGTCTCGGTCAACTGGTTCGCCACCGTGCCGGCCGGCATGACGTACTGGTGCCAGGCCCACGAGACCTTGTCGAGCCGCAGATAGTCCGGCAGGGGCATGACTTCCAGGGCGCGGGCCGGCAGAGCCTTCTCGATCACGGGCCGCATGATGGCCATCGCTGCATCCCCGAAGTCCCCGGCCAGCTCGTGCAGGATGTCATTCATTCCCGTGCCGCCTCCGTGCCCGAGTCTGGGCACCCGCTCATAGACGGGCCCAAGGAAGATCACCCAGGGGGGCTGGCGCGGGGCGAAGGGCGGCGAGCCGGGATGGCTCGCGGCATCCGCCGCGCCGAAGGTGTTCGCAGTCAGAGTGAAACCGACGGCGGCTCCGCCGATACCCGTCACCGTCCTGGCGTGGGTGTCGAAGAACAGACTCGTTATGCGGAGGTACTCATCGGACAGGGCCGAGGCGGCCGTGCCCTGACCACCTGCGCCGGCGAGCCCGCCGAGGACGTCGAGCAGCTCACGGGCCACTCTGTGAAGTGAGGCCTGCTCGACGGCCACCGCATCGGAGACGGCGTAGAGGTGGTGCGGCCGCACGTCGATGATCCCGTTCGTGGCGATGCTGGGGATCGGCGGCGGTGGTGACGGCAGGGTCTGCCCGGGCCTGGGCGGCCCTGAGGGCGGGCTTCCCGACGGACTTGTCGGCGGCGGCCCAGGCTCGACCACGGGGGTCTGCGAAGGCAAGAGAGGGGTGGACCCGGGCTCGGGTAAGTGGGTCGCGCCGGAACTTGGCGTGGGTGGCGGCGGGGGCGGCGTCGAAGACGTCTGGGGCGGCGGGGTGCTCATCGACAAGGCGCCGGCAGCACCGGCACACGCCACGCGCTTCTACGCGGCACGCGCCCACGAAGTACGCCTAAACCACTGCCGTTTGCCATGGACGCCCCCCCGCGCTGACTTCGGTCGGCACAAGCTACATCAGCCCGGGATCGAGGGGACCAGGGAGAGATCGAATGGCCGGTAATGACCGGCTGCGGGTCCGTGGACGGAGACGGCCTCGTCGCTGTGGCGGGGGATCAGCGCGACGATGTAGACAGCGGCCATGCGGGACCCTCGACGGCTTCATAGCCGGCACCGGCCTCACCCTCGACACACCAGCCTCACCCTGAAACGCCGAAGTCAGTAGGGAAGAGCTGGAAGCCCGTGCCGCCGCTCTGCCAGGTGGGTCTGGGCTCGGGGAGCTCCTGGCATACACCCTGGCCGAGACGGACAGGCGTCTGTCGGTGACGTCCTCTGGGTGCGGCGTCCTAGCCTACGCACAGGGCCGAGCCTGCCTCGTCGAGGGGCTGCACCTGTCCCTGGACCGTCTGGAACGACACCCGGCGACACCACTGGCCGTACACCCGGCGCCGAAACACTGATCGGTGGGGTTGATCGGCAGGCCTCAGGGGAAGTCTCTGCCCTGCGGACCGTCGGCTGGACAGGGGGTCCCTGTGACGTAGGCAGCCGCTGTGCGGGAGCAGGGGAAACTTCCAGGGTGGGGTTGGGGCATGGTGGAACGACGCATGTCGGTTGCGACGCACTGGGGCAGTTTTGTCGCGGTGGTCGAATCCGGCCGGTTGGTGCGAATCGAGCCGACGAGCGACGACCCTGCACCGTCGCCTATCGGCCCCGGAATGGTGACGGCCGCCGACGACCACGCTCGGGTGTTGCGCCCCGCGGTGCGCAAAGGCTGGCTGAACGGCCTGCCGCGCGTCCACGACACGGCCAGAGGCGCGGACGCCTTCGTGGAAGTGAGCTGGGACGACGCGCTCGCCCTGGTCGGTAATGAACTGTCTCGGGTTCGTTCACAGCACGGGGACAGTGCGGTGTTCGGCGGGTCCTACGGCTGGGCGAGTGCGGGCGCGTTCCACAACGCGCAGGGGCAACTCCATCGGTTCCTGTCGTTAGGCGGTGGATACACCGATTCGCGCAATACGTACAGCACTGCGGCCTTGGAGGTCATCCTTCCTCATGTGATCGGCGGGCATCCGTGGAGCTACCAGTCCCGGATGCCGATGTGGGACGAGATAGCCGAGAACTGTGAGCTCGTGGTGGCGTTCGGCGGGCTGGCGCTGAAGAACAGCCAGATCAACCCTGGTGGGCTGGCCAGGCACCAGACGCAGGACCTGCAGCGCCAGTGTCGTGAGGCCGGGGTGCGGTTCGTGAACGTCAGTCCCATCCGCAGCGATGTCGCCGGCTTCCTCGACGCCGAGTGGCTGCCCGTCGTCCCCAACACCGACACCGCCGCGATGCTCGGCATCGCCCACACGATGCTGGTCAACGGCTGGCACGACGAGGACTTCCTCCGCCGGTGCTGCGTAGGGTTCGACCGCTTCGCCTCCTATCTGCTCGGCGAACTCGATGGCGTCCCCAAGGACGCTGCCTGGGCAGCGCAGATCACGGGCATCAGCCGCGACACGCTCACCGACCTTGCCCGCCGCCTGACCACCCAGCGTTCCCTCATCATGGTCAACTACGCGGTGCAACGGGCGGACCATGGCGAACAGCCGATCTGGATGTCGGTCGTGCTGGCTGCCATGGCGGGCTCGATGGGCCGGCCTGGCCGCGGCTGGGGCGCAGGCTACGCGACGATGGACGCGACCGGCGTTGCCCCGGGCCGCCCCTCGGTGGCGACGATTCCGGCGGTGTCCAACCCCGTTCCGGACTTCATCCCGGTCGCAAGGATCGCCGACACCCTGCTGTATCCGGGGAAGACCATCGACTACGACGGGCAACGGCTCACATTGCCCGAGCTGCGCCTGATCTACTGGTGTGGAGGGAACCCGTTCCACCACCACCAGGACCTGCACCGGTTGGCCCGTGCCTGGCAGAGGCCTGACACGGTGGTGGTTCACGAAGCTTGGTGGAACGCCACGGCCAAGTTCGCGGACATCGTCCTGCCCGTCGCCACCGGCCTGGAGCGCGACGACTTTGCAGCCGGATTCTCCGATCCCCATCTCGTCGCGATGCCGAAGGTCCGTGAGCCGGAGGGCGAGTCGCTTACCGACCACCAGATCTTCGCCGCCCTGGCCGCCCGGCTCGGGTACGAGAAGGAGTTCACACAGTCGCGTTCCGAGATGGACTGGGTCAGGCATCTTTACGAGCAGACGAGAGCCGGGCTCGGCGACGAGGCCGCCTTGCCGAGTTTCGAGGAATTCTGGCGAAGCTCCACTGCTGAGCTGCCGGCGCTGGCCGGACCGTTTCCCGGGAGCTTCGAGGCGCTGCGCTCAGATCCGCGGCGTTTCCCCCTGCCGACGCCATCGGGCAGGATCGAGATCTTTTCCGAGGAGATCGACTCGTTCGGCTATGACGACTGCGCCGGGCATCCGACGTGGTTCGAACCAGTGGAGTGGCTTCACGCTGACCTGGCGGACCGATTCCCACTGCATCTGATCTCGAACCAGCCCGCCTCGCGGCTACACAGCCAGTACGACAACGGCGGCCACAGCCTCAGCTCAAAAATTCGTGGCCGTGAGCCCGTGACCCTCAACTCATCGGACGCCGCGTCGCGCGGAATCGTGAACGGCATGATCGTGCGAGTCTTCAACGACCGAGGCAGCTGCCTCGCGGGCGCAGTCCTGTCGGACGACCTCATGCCAGGCGTCGTACAGCTGTCCACCGGTGCGTGGTGGGATCCGGTCCAGCCGGGCCTGAGCGGAACCTTGGACCGCCACGGTAATCCGAACGTCCTCACGGCAGATCGGCCATGCTCGCGCCTCTCCCAAGGGCCCAGCGCCCTCAGCGCGCTGGTCGACGTCGAGCCGTACGCCGATCCCCCTCCTGCGGTGTTCGCCTTCACGCCACCCAACCTCGAACACTGACACGAAAGCCTCAGGCCTCTTCGGGCCGATCTCTGCTCGCTCCATGGTCACGTGCGTGGCAGGCTGCACCCGCCTGCCGTGAGGCTCTCCACATGCACGTTTGCGTTTGCGTAACCGTATGAATACTGTGCGCATTTGTGACTGCACTTCAAGACCTCAAGTACGGCCAGTGGTTCAGGGGCGCCGACGTCGACGGCGACGGGTTCATCACCCAGCGGGACGTCCGCATGATGAGCGAGCGCTACATCGCCGTTCGCGGCACCATCCCGGACCCCGCGACCGCCCGTCTGCTCACCGATGGGATGGACGCGTTCTGGACGAACGTGATCGCCCCCATGGACCAGGACGGTGACGGGAAGGTCGACCTGCGGGAGATGACGGAAGGATTCAGGCGGGTCCTGACCGACCCGGCCCTGTATCCGGAACAGATCGAGCCGGTCACCAACTGCTTCTTCGACCTGGTCGATCTCAACGCAGATGGAAAGATCGACCAGGCGGAGTTCCAGCAGATGTTCGACTCAGTCGCCGGCGTTCCCGGAGACGACTGCGCCGCCGTCTTCGCCGCCTTGGACCGGGACGGCTCCGGCGCGCTGGACCGCGGCGAATTCCACCAGGCACTCACGGAGTTCTTCTACGGCAACGACCCGGACGCTCCCGCTAACCACCTGTTTGGGAAAGTCGCCTGCTGACAACCCCAAAATGTGGCCCAGGATCCGTACGCCCACACCACTGCTGGTGTGGGCGTACAGAGTGAAGACCTCAGGCCAGGGCAGCCCCTGAAGACACCTCTTCAACCACCGACGGTTCTGCGCCCCGACCTGGAACCGATCTTCAGCGAGCTCCCCGAGCAATGGGAGAGTGCCGGCCGCCTGGCGCCAGACCGCGCGGACGAGGAGGGGACGATCCTTGCCCGCCGCTACCTCTGGCCCCTCCGCTGATTCCGCCCCAAGGTCCCGCGATGGCGATTTCGCCGCGCTTCCGAGGCTGTCGGACCGGCACCGTGGTTGGGCCCCGGTCCGACAGCCCCCATCATCAAGCCCGAACGGGACAGCTCCCACAACACGAAGGCCCCGACCGCTCGGTAGATCAGGGACCTTCGGCGCCGGGGAAACTGACACGGCTCCGACGCCGCGCAGGAATCGGAGCCGCGGACCGCACAGGACCCAACGTGGGGGTCCAGCCCCGTGCACGCGTCATGCCCTCCAACGCGTACGGCTGCGCCAAGGATACGGCCAGTAGCGCTCGTGGAAGGCGGCTTCGAGGAGGGGCTGTCGGGTACCCGGCGGTCCGGGCCCGGACGGTCGTGCCGCGCTGGCGGCCCGTAAGACCGGTTACTGAGGTCTTCTGTTCGGCGTCGGCGTCGGCGTCGGCGGTGACGGTTCATGGTCCCTTCGGTATGACCGTGGGGTGAGATATCCGGAGGGTTGGGGGCTGACCTCTGAGTTCGGGTATTTCGGGAGGGGATCCGGCTTCAGTCCGTCAAGAGGTTCCCGGCGGGTGAGAAGACCGCGGTAATCGAGCCCGCTGTCGATCCCCTGCCAGCCAGCCATCGGCACTGGCGAGCGGTCCGGACCTGCCCTCGGACCGGACCGCTCGCACCGGGTGCTACTCCTCGCTAGGCCTCCTGGCCCGCTGAGTGGAAGTTGATGCGTTCCTTGATGACGGGGAAGCCGGCCTTGGTGAAGTTCGCTGCCATGGGGAAGTTGCCCTGGTCGGTCGATCCGGTGACGACCTCCGCGCCCTGCTCGACGAGGAGGTGGGTGCATTCCGCGAGGAGGTCGTAGGCGTAGCCGTGACCGCGCTGCTCCGGCAGGACTCCGATGAAGCCGATGGTCGGGCCGGAGGGGTTGTGGGCCGGTATGTGGATGCCGGCCAGGTTGCCCTCGGGCGTGTGCGCGATCTGCCACCACTCCCGTGGGGAGGGGCACCAGTGGAGGAAGTCGAGTTCCTCCTGGGCAGCCTGGTCGAGACCACCCTCCTCGATGGCCCTGAGCGCGTGGGCGTCCAGGGTGACAGAATGGATGCGGCGAAACGCGTCGAAGAACACGGCGTCGTCGGGTTCGGCGCTGAAGCGCAGGCGTCCGGGCCGCTCGGGCAGACCTTGCTCCGGGGTCCAGCGGTACAGGAAGCGTTCCACCAGGAGTTCGTACCCAGCGGCTCGTGCGGCGGCGAAGCGCGTCTCGGCGCCGGCCCGCAGTTCGGGGTCGTCCCGCCAGCCGCTGGGCACGTTGATCTCGAGTTCGACCTGCCAGGGAGCGGAGCGCAGAAGTTCGGCTCCGGCCTCCTCTTCCCCCTCGGCCACGTCGAACCAGTTGATGTTGACGGGCTCCGAGTCGTCGGGGCCGCCCCACCACGCGCCGCGTGCAACGACTTCGCCATCGCGCAGGGCGACGCGCTTCCAGTCGGGGCGGAACCGGGTGCGCCGATGACCCTCACGGGCGCCCAGGGGGTCGGGGAGTGCGTCAAAGAGATGTGCGTCGCTCGCGGAGAGCGTACGGATGACCAGATCGGTCATGGATTCCTCCGGGATAAAGGCTGCTGGGAGCGCCCCCGGTCAGAACTGAGAAACCACGCCGGGATGTTGGAAGAGGGAGCGCTGGAAAGGTGTGAACCACACGGCACTCGCCTCCTTCCGTTCATCTCAGGGCGTGGAGCCACACGGTACGTGATCTTCCGCGGGTCCGTCCACGGATTTCTGCGGCCCTTGGAAAGAAGGGTTCCGCGGGAGGAGGCAGGGCGCTCTCAATGGCCCACGGGGCCTTACTACTGAGGTCCTCGGGGTGGGGTCAGCGGGTTGATGGCCAGGCCGGTGGAGGTGAGGCAGCCGTCGATCAGGCGAGACCGAAGCTGAATCTTGCGTAACTCGCGTCGCAGTACGCGGTCGAGGTCGTCGAGTGTGTCGAAGGCGGTGTTGGCCGTCGCTCGGCGTACCAGTGAGTCTTTTCCAATCTCATGTTGAGGCGTGGTGGAGGACGAGGACGGCCTTCACGATGTCGGTGATCCGGTTGGTGCTGCAGCGGAGCTTCCGGAGCAGGCGCCAGCCCTTCAGGACGGCCATGGCCTGCTCGCCGACGCAGCGGATCTTGGCGTGGCTGCTGTGGTGACGTCGTTTCCAGCGCTTGAGTCGGCGGCCCCGGAAGGGGACCCGGATGTGCGGGCCGGCCCCTTGGTACGCCTTGTCCGCCCAGCATTTCACTCCCGCGGCGGCGAGCGCGTCGACGATCCCGTGGCTTCGGGCAGCCGTCAGGTCATGGGTGGAGCCCGGCAGGGCGGCCGAGGCCCAGAGCAGCCGGCCGAACGGGTCGGTGAGGACCTGCACATTCATGCCGTGCCGCTTGTGCTTGCCCGAGTAGTAGGGGGTGTCCGCGGCGATCCGGTCGGTCGGCAGAAGGGTGCCGTCCAGGATCACGAATGCCTTCTTCCGGGCCGCCTCCATCACCTTGGCCAGGGTCGGTGCGAGAGCGGCCAAGACTTCGATCGCCTCGCGTATGTACCGGTAGACGGTCGCGATGCCGATGCCGATGCCGAATCCAGCGGCGAGCTGGGGTGTCGCCGCACCGCAGATGGGCCAGGGCCGGCAAGGCCTGGCGGCCGACGGGCAGTCGCCGCCAGCGCGTACCGATCTCCCGTCGCCGGGCTGCGAGCTGCTCGGTCAGGTGCCGCAGCGTGCTGCTGGACAGATCGATCGAGGACGGGCAAACAAGCGCGGAAGCTCCTGGCGGCACGGGTGATCTTGGCCGAGAACCCGTCTACCAGGAGCTTCGTCGTTGCGTACAGCCCCCGACCTCCAACGCTCCGACATCCCAGTCAGGTTGGAAAAGGCTCACTGTGCTTCAGGGCCCGTTGAGGCTCGCCGGCGGCCGTCCGGTCACCGGGATCACGCGCATATTTCTTAGCATCAGAGGCCAACTATTCGCCCGGCCGCCGCCAGGACGACTACAAAGGTCCTCACGGAACCGAACCCGGCGATGGGGTTGATGCCACCCCGTCGACGATCGGAATGATGTCGAAGGCGGTGGATTGCGTGCGCGAGTACAGCAGGATCGAATCGGCGGCGGTCAGATTACTTCCGAGGAGTCCGGGTTCCGGATCCTTCACCTGATCCGGGCGGCCATGCTGAAACCAGTGTGCTTTTCCCCGGCGTACGCATCGGTGGACGAGTACAGGCTCCTGACGTCGACCATCCGGTCGAGGGTGGAAGATGCTCCGGGCTGGTTCAGCAGGGCCGGGCACGGGGAGGGGGGAATGCCTCACCTCCCCCTGCGCATTCACCTGCGAGGTCTGTTCATTGAGCTCTACATCCAGCTCCGCCTGCAGAATTCCGACCTTCGTATCGTCGGATTCCGCAACACCTTCGAGAACTGGCAGGCCCCGCCGGAAGCGTACGTCCGCCACGTGCGGGACTGGGTCGCGCCACCGGGGATCCGTCGAACGGCGGCCCTGCCCTTCGGTGGAGGTCGATTCGACCTGGAGATGGCCGCCGACGTGCGCCGTTCGGGAATCTCCCTGGGGCGCCGCCCCTTGGGTGACGCGGTCATCTGGCTGCATCGGAACCGCGATCCGAAATGCACCGCACATGGCATTCTCGTGCTCTCGGAAATGCTCTGTGAGGCTGCCAGATACCCTGCCCTGGCAGATGCGATGTCGCGCATCTGGATGACCGGCGGGCGGCTGTCGGCCGATGAAGGAGCCGCCTGAGGAATCTTCACATGGGCACCCATCCACAGATGTTCGGCACCGGAGGAGCGAGACCGAGACCAGGAGCGAGACACCTCTCAAGGAAACCGTTTCAACCCCGTACGATCTGTGATTCCCGTTCTGGGGATCCACGGAACAGGAGCGAAAGTGATAGTAAAGCGCGCCGGTCGCCTCGTGGTTCTCGGCGCCGTACCCGCCGCAGTGTGCCTGACCCTCGGCCTTTCCGGACCAGCTCTCGCGGAGGGCGGAAAGGCGTACCAGATCGACCTGGCGCAGCTGAACGCATCGGGCTCCAGCGGTACGGTCATGCTGAGCCTCAATGGCAACCAACTCACGGTGCAAATCGAGTCCAAGGGAATGGTGCCAGGACAGCCGTCGGCCCAGCATCTGCACGGTTCGACGAAGGGGCACGACTTCAAATGCCCGGACGCCACCGACGACACCGACGGCGACGGGGTCCTCAGCAACACCGAGGCCACGCATGACTACGGCGACATCAACATCTCACTCACCACGGCGGGGGACACCAAGGCCACCAGCGGTCTCGCCGTGGAACGCATGCCCGTCGCCGACAAGCAGGGCAAGATCTCCTACAAGCGGACGATTCCCGTCGGCCAGGATGTGGTCGACCACATCAAGGACCTGCACGTCGTGCAGCATGGCATCGACCGCAACAAGAACAAGAAGTACGACTTCGAGGGCGCCGGCAAGAGCGAGCTCGACCCGAAGCTGCCCCAGGAGGCCACGGCTCCGACCAACTGCGGAGAGGTCAAGGGCGCGGCCGTGGGGTCCATTCCGGTCGGCGGCATCGAGACCGGCGGCGGCTCTCCGCAACACGCGTCGGCGCCGGTGACGGTGCGCGACGGTGCGGCGATCACCGTACTCGCGCTGGTGGCGGGTGCGATGGCCGTCACGCGGAAGCGGGCCATTGCCGTCCCCGTCCGCAGGGGGAACACCGGAGGCGGCACGTGAAGCCGGCTGCCGCGCATTCCACACCCGTCGCCTCGACCACGCGGCCCCGCCGCCGGACCGCGGCCCCCCTGGCGGCCGCCGTCCTCGCCGGGCTGCTCCTCGCGGGGTGCGCCGGCCAGAACGCGGCGAAGCCCCCCTCGGAGGGGCAAGCCCTCCAGGGCGGGGCACCGGCCGCCGCGGGCGCCGCTCCCACCGACTCCGCGTCACCGGCAGACGGATCGCAGAGCGGTACGGGTGCGGGCCGGGCCGAGCCCGCCCTCGCCCGGTCGGAGCCGCAGAAGATCACGATCCCCTCCCTCGGTCTGTCCAGCACCCTGGAGACGCTGCGGCAGAACGTGGACGGCACCATGCAGACCCCGAAGGACCCCGCGCTCGCGGGTTGGTACGAGCCGGGGCCGACCCCCGGCTCCCAAGGACCGGCCGTGATCGCCGGACATGTCACGTGGAACGGAGCCTCCGCAGTGTTCGAGAAGCTGAAGACGATGAAGGGCGGCGACACCATCAAGGTGACCCGACAGGACGGCAAGACGGTCACCTTCACGGTGGACCGGGTCGGCGAGTACCCGAAGGCCGAGTTCCCCACGCTGGAGGTCTACAAGAACCTCGACCACGCCGGCCTTCGCCTGGTCACCTGCGGCGGTGACTTCGACCCCAAGAAGCACTACTACGACAGCAACGTCGTGGTGTTCGCCCGCATGACGGGCGCCGCGTAGCCACTCCACCGGCGCGGGAAGACGTTCGTCAGCCGCAGGCCCCCACTGCGGCTGACGGACTCTGCCGCGCTCCTCTCGGACAAGGGTCGGGCACGCGGCCTGGGTGACCTGCCGGCCCTGTCGGACTTCGTCGCGGGATCCAGGGTCAGGCACTTCCCGGTCCACTGCTTGATGAAGGAGTAGCCGCACGCCTTTCCGTCGTTGTCGACATTCACCGGGATGACGTTCCACAGCTGGCTGCGGCCGCCCTGGCCGTCGTCGAACCCGTCACCGCGCACCATGCACCGGTTCGGCGCGTAGGTGTTGACGTAATGCCTGCCGGCGCTGACGGTCCGGATCGACTCGTCGGGCGTGTAGACGTAGGCGTCGCGGTTGATGTCGGCAACCCCGCCGCCGCCGACCGCTACCGCTTCCCCGACCTCCTCCGTCTGTTCGCCGCCGAACAGCTGGCCGAGGAGGACGACCTCGCGCACATCATGGCCGCCCGGGACCGGGACGCCCGATGGGCACTGCGCAGGGCGGCCGCCGCCCTGCGCTTCGACGCGGACCACGACCACACCGCCGCCCTGACGACCGCACGAGCCGCCCCGGAAGCGGCGCCCGAGGTCGGCGACGACCTCCAGGTGGGCTGGGCACTGGGCTACGAGGCGGAGGCCCTCCACCGGCTCGGACGGAACGACGAGACCATCGCCCGGCTCCGTGAGGCAGCAGCCCACCTCGGTAACCAGACCTGCGCGCAGAGCCGTCTGGCGAACGAACTCACCACCCTCAACGCCTTCGGCCAGCAACTGCGCCAGGCCGGCAGCGCACACGAGGCCCTGACGATCCACCGGCGACTGTCCTGACCGCACGGCACCGCACCGCACCGGCGGACCATCCCGCCAGTGCGGTGTTCGGGGGTCACGGGCGCGGGCAGCGGGGGCCGGGCGTGGGCAGGGGAAAGGTTCCCCGGGTACGGCCGGACACCGCCTGGCCGGCGAAGAGGAAGGATGCTCTGTGTCGAAGGTCGAAGCATCCATCGAGGTCGACGTCCCCGTGCGCACCGCCTACAACCAGTGGACGCAGTTCGAGTCGTTCCCCCACTTCATGGACGGTGTGGAGCGCATCGAGCAGCGCACCGACACCATGACGCACTGGGTCACGAAGCAAAACGTAGGAAAATCATGGCCGCACTCTGCCATCAGGGCCTGAGGTCGGCAGCCGGATTTCCAGGCCGGCCAGCTGATCGTGCTGTAGCGGGGCCCTGCACAGTGGGACGACACCAGGAAGGCCCGAGGGCATCGAAGGCCGGGCGGCTTCTGGTGTCGCCAGGAGCGCGACGATGGTGACACGGTCCAGGCGGTCGCGGCCGGTTCGGGGCGTGGCTCCGGTATCGCCCGGTTGTCTGAATTTTCCGCGGGAAATTCGCCGCCCTTCGGTGGCTTGGGCGGCTCGACGCGAAGGCGTCGACGTCTCCCATCGCGGCCGCGATGTCCGGCCAGGCCGGGGAGGAGAGGATCGCGTCGCGCACCAAGCCCTCCGGCATCGTGGACTTCAGGAGGTCGGCCCACCGGTCGGTGCCCTCCGCCCTCGTCCGCGCGATGTTCGCGGCGACGGCCTGGTGGACTCCGGCGGTCATGCGGCCATCTGCGGCAGCCCCACGCCACCTTCTACACGCCACCACCAAGACCTGATCACCAGCTACTTCCAACCTCGCGCGGCGCCCGCTCGCGAGCGGGAAGGCCCCTCCCCGGCCAGCAGCGAGCGCACCCAGAGCAACTGAGGCGCCTGCGGCAGGAGAACGCCGACCTGCGCCGGACCCTGCACCTGTACGAAGAGGCCATCCGCCAGCTCGCCCTCGAAAACGACGCCCTCCGCAGGCAAGCACGCGTCATCCCCCTGCCTGGCAATGGCTCTCGACCCGCCAGGCCCTGACCGGATTCCCCGCAGACAGTACGCGCGGGCTCCCACCGGACGCCTGCGGGGCGCGTCACTCGTTCGTGGGTCGCTGGTCGCATCCAAAAGTCACCAAGGGTAGCGTTTCGATCACGATGCGATATCGAGGGTGGTCCTGGCGGAGCGTGAGGCGCGAGCAGTGGCTCGTCGGTCTCCTCCTCGGCACCATGCTGATCTTGTTGCTCGGCGTGTGTGACTCGGCGGGGCATCACCGGCTGGCATCCACCGCGCCGGCGGCCTCGTCCACCCTTCCGGCGGTGCCCGGCACCGGTCTTGGCGACCGGCCGCGCGCGGCGGACCCGGTGGAGGGCGGCTGCCATGGCGGAAGCCGGTCCGTCGAGGAGCACACGGCGAACAAGCCCGACGGCGGTGGGGACCGCGTCGCGGACACGGAGTCAGGATCGAAGCACTCGGGCACGCGGGAAGCGGGGTCGTCCGCGCCACGGGCCGAGGCCGCGGCCCTGACCCGGCCGACTCCGAGAAGTCTGTCGTGCGTGGACCGCAGATGAACGGGCCTGCCCTGCCCCTGTCCTGACACAGGCCGGGGGACGGGCTGCCGCCATCTGCACATTCCTCGGCGCTGTCCGGCAGTCGCCTGCTCCTCCGGGCGCAGGCCGGAAACGTGCGCCCGCACACAGGAAGCCGCACCTTCATGAAGCACCTCAGCTCACCCCTGCCTGCCCACGACCCCAGCCTGCTCTCCGCTGTCGGCTCAACGCCGATGCTGTACGTCGACGAACCCTTCGCCCGCGCTCCGCAGGGCTTCTGGGCCAAGCTCGAAGGCTTCAACCCGGGAGGGATCAAGGACCGCGCGGCCCTGCACATGGTCGCCAGGGCCCGTGAACGCGGCGAGCTGCGGCCCGGCGCCCCGATCGTGGAGTCGACCTCCGGCACGCTCGGGCTCGGTCTCGCCCTGGCCGGTGTCCTCTACGGCCACCCCGTCCACGTGGTCACCGATCCGGGCATGGAACCGATCATGGACAGGCTGCTGGCCGCGCACGGCGCGCAGGTCCATCTCGTGCCCGCGCCGCACCCCACCGGCGGTTGGCAGCAGGCGCGACTCGACAAGGTCGCCGAACTCTGTGCTGAGAATCCGGCCGCGTGGTGCCCGGACCAGTACAACAACCCCGACAATGTCGAGGCCTACGCCCCGCTCGCCGCCGAACTCGCCGAGCGGCTCGACACCATCGACATCCTGGTCTGTGCGGTCGGCACCGGCGGTCATTCCGCGGGCATCGCGCGCGCCCTGCGTCCGCGGATGCCCGGGCTGCAGCTCGTCGGCGTCGACACGATCGGCTCCACCATCTTCGGCCAGCCGGCCCGCACCAGGCTCATGAGGGGCCTGGGGTCCTCCATTCACCCCGGCAACGTCGACTACCCGGCGTTCAGCGAAGTCCACTGGGTCGCACCCGGCGAGGCCGTCTGGGTCGCCCGGGCCCTCGCCTCCCGCCACTACGCGACCGGTGGGTGGAGCGTCGGCGCCGTCGCCCTGGTCGCGGGATGGCTCGCCCGCACCAGCCCCCAGGGGACCCGGATCGTCGCGGTCTTCCCCGACGGTCCCCACCGCTACTTCGACACCGTCTTCAACGACGACTACTGCACCGCGAACAACCTCCTCGGCATCCGACCAGCCCAGGACCCGGACTTCCTCAGGGACCCCGGCGAGCGGGAAGTCACCGCCTGGACGCGCTGCCCCCGCGTCCTCGACCCACTGGATCGCGCCGCCGCCCCGGCCGACACGCCGCAGACGGGAGCCGGCCGGTGACCGGTCTGTGGCGCCAGGCCCGCTCGTTCGACACGGCGGTGCAGCTGCTTCTGATCAACCAGCTCACCATCAACCTCGGCTTCTACATGCTGATGCCCTACCTCGCCGCCCACCTCTCCGGCTCGCTGGCGATGGCGGCCTGGGCGGTCGGCCTTGTCCTCGGCGTCCGCAACCTCTCCCAGCAGGGCATGTTCCTCATCGGCGGCGCCCTCGCCGACCGGCTCGGCTACAAGCCGCTGATCGTCGCCGGCTGCGCACTGCGCACGGCCGGGTTCACCGCCCTGGCGTTCGCCGACTCCCTGGCGACGCTGATCGCCGCCTCCGCGGCCACGGGACTGGCCGGCGCGCTGTTCAACCCCGCGGTGCGGGCCTACCTCGCAGCCGAAGCCGGTGAGCGGCGGGTGGAGGCGTTCGCGCTGTTCAACGTCTTCTACCAGACCGGCATCCTCCTCGGGCCGCTGGTCGGGATGGCCCTGCTCGCTGTGTCGTTTCCCGTGACGTGCCTGGTGGCTGCGGCTCTGTTCGCCGGCCTGACGGTGCTCCAGACCCGCCACCTCCCCGAGCGGAGCGGCGGCCCCGCCGACGAAGGCGTGTCCCTGCGGACGCAGGCGGTAGTCGTCCTCGGCAACAAGCCCTTCTGGCTGTTCGCGGCCGCGATGACCGGCTCCTACATCCTGTCCTTCCAGATCTACCTCGCCCTCCCCCTGGAGACACAGCGGCTGACGGGAGAAGGCCCGGCCGGTACGGTCGCCACGAGCGCACTGTTCGTCGTGTCCGGGTTGGTCGCGCTGCTGGGACAGCTGCGCATCACGGCCTGGTGCAAACGCACCTGGTCGTCGCCGCAATGCCTGGTCGCCGGTCTGCTCCTGATGGGAGCTGCGTTCCTGCCGCCACTGCTTACCTCCTCCCGGCCGCCCGCGACCGGTTGGCCGGCCATGGCACTCGCGGTGCTGCCTCTGCTCGCCTGCGCGGCGGGCCTGGCTCTGGCCACGGCGGTGCTGTACCCGTTCGAGATGGACACCATCGTCGTGCTGGCCCGCGACCGGTGGGTGGCCACGCACTATGGCCTCTACAACACCGTGTGCGGAATCGGCATCACCCTCGGCAATCTCGCCACCGGCGCGGTCCTGGACGCCTCACGGGCCGCAGGAATCGTCTTCGCCCCCTGGGCGCTGCTCGCCGCCGTCGGCGGGCTGTGCGCCGTAGCGGTCGCCGCCCTGGCCCGAGGCGGCCAGCTGCGCGTACCGGAGAAGGAGGCGGTGGCCGCATAGCGGGGAGAGGGGCCGGGGGGCCTTGACCCCGGATTCTGAACACGTTCGCGGCTGCACCGTCACCCTTGTGCCCTGCCTGCACACCGCCTGCCCTCAGTCGCCGAGGATCCGTTCCCACAGCAGGCCGTCCCGCCAGCTCCCGTCGAGGAGGATCGAGGAGTGGGAGACGCCGTACGGGCTGAATCCGTTGCGGCGCAGTACCCGTTGCGATGGCAGGTTCTCCAGGTTGGTGGAGGCCTCGGCGCGGTGCAGGCCGAGTTCGTCCGTCATGACGCGGAGCACGTGGCCAAGGGCGCGTCCGGCGTGCCCTTGGTTCTGGGCGACACTGGCGATCCAGTATCCGACGGAGCCGCGGCGCAGGTGTGGCTGCGGCAGGATGCCTCCGACGGTGACCTGGCCGATCACTCGGTCGCCGGCGAGCACCACACCCGGCCAGACGGTGCCGGCCCGGTGTCCGGCGAGCAGGCCGTCGATCCGCTCTGCCTGGCCCTCCGGGGTGAAGAAGTCGGCGGGTTGTGCCGGTTCCCACCGTCGGAAGGCCTCGACGTCCCGCATCCGGTGGGCGGCGATCGGGGCGGCGTCGGCGGGCTCGATCAAGCGGATCGCGGTACTGGTGTGCATGGGTCGGTCCTTGTCGCGGTGCAGGGGATGAGATGGTCGGGCCAGGGGAGGGCGCACATGTTGGCGCGCCCTACACCCGCCGCAGGATCGAGTCGATCGCGCAGCTCGAGTTCTCGCCGAACAGGTCCAGATACCGGGTGTCGAGCTGGTATCGGTGCGGACTGCTGCGGAGGAACTCACGGAGGGTGGCCCTTTTGGCCAGGCTGTCCTCGACCAAGAGGTAGTCGCCGGAGGTCAGCCGGGCATCGAAGAAGTCGAGCACGGCCCGGACGTGTGCGTGGGCGTCCTCGATCACCAGCCAGGGCCTGGGCAGGTCATCGGAGTCGGTGAGGACCTCGTCGAGACGTCCGACGTCCCCGGTCCGAAACCGCACCCGGTCGTCCGCCAGGTCCACCGGAGTGCGATCGATCGAGATGATTTCCGGTCGCTGGCCGTGCGCCGCTGCGACGTCGGCCAGCCAGAGAGCGCTCCCGCCGCTGCCAGAGCCGAGTTCGATGATCGTGCCCGGGACCAGCTCGGCGATCAGCATCGGATAAGCGGCCAGGTCGAACACCGTCTTGTACAGAGGCCGACCGGCCCACATGAGGTGATCGGTGACGCCCTGGGTGGCGACGAAGTTTGGGACCGGGAATGCGAGGGCCGCGAGCACCTCCCGGTCGGATCGATCGAGGCGCGGCAGCGGGTCCCGGTACCGGTCACCCGTCAGCAGCGCGAGGTACTCGGTCAGTTCGTCGGACCGGCCGGTGCGCCGGGCCTCGGTCACCGCACCCCGGATGTGGTGGTCGTGGTAGGTGGAGATGCCGCCCTGCCGCTTGACCTTCGCGGCCACGAGGCGCTCGGCGGTCTCGGCGAGCCCGTTGACGTCGACTTTGTCCATGGGTCAGCGTCCCGGGCAGGGTGCGGCACAGACCAACCTGGCGTCGACCAGGAGGTCGAGCAGTGCCTGGTCCGCGTCCAGCTCGGTCAGGGTGAAGCCGTCGGTCCGGACCGACACGGCACGCCATAGGGCTTCCTGGCCGGGCTCCAGGGTGATCAGCCGGTCGGCCGTTCGCAACCGGGCCCCGTCCGAATGCAGGACCCCCTCCGGATGGGCGTGGAACCGCACAGCCCGGTCTTCGCCGATCACCGACGACACCGGACGGGCGGGGAGCGGGGCGAACTGATCCAGCCGCGCACCGACCACCCGGGTCGCGACCGTCTCCGGGGCCAGCTTGGCGATCATGTCGGCGATCTCTCCCCTCGCATCGGCCACCGTGGCCTCGGTGCGCGTACCGTCCCGGAACGCGCCCGGGGGTAGTTCCCGGGCCAGCCCGGGATCACGCAGAACCTCGGCCAACAGGGCGCGCAGCACGGCATCCAGCTTCGTGGCCCAGACGGTGAAGGTCAGGTGCAGGCTCGGCTCCGAGCCGCTGCTCCCGCTGTGCCACCACCCCCGAGGTATCCACAGCACGTCACCCTCTGCCAGGACCACTTCCACGTCGGCCGGATCCTTCGCCGGGTCGTGGTCCGGCGCCCACAGTCGCCACGACTTGCTGCCCGAGACCTGGGTCAGCCAGGCGTGGTAGGGGTCGTGGTGGGCGCCGAAGCCCTGCTCCGCGCGAGGTGTCAGGTAGGCGTTGACGAACACCGGATGCCCGATGTCGGCCGCCAGGCGTCGGCAGGTGTCCGCCAACGGCGGCCAGAACCGCTGCAACCCCTGGAGCACGAGCGTCGCCCCGTCGGCCAGTTCGGCGCCGATCCGGACCGGGTCGGCCAGCCCCTGGACGGCCTGCGACGTGTGTCGTTCCGGCCGGGTCACCCGCTCCGCCGGTACCAACTGGTGGTTGCGGGCCAGCCGGAACGCCGGTGCCTGCAGTCCCTGGTCGTTGAGGATCGTGTCCAGCGCCGACCAGGTCAGTGTGGTCCGCAACTCGGAGGCGGTGTCCACCCGGTGGTAGGGCGTGGCGGGCCATTCGTCGGTGAACCAGGCCGGGTCGCCGAGCGCGTCAAGGACGCTCATGTCAGTTCTCCTCTCCGAGTACGGCGCGTACCGCTTCGAGCGCGTCGAGCCGCTTGCGGTCCCAGGTGTCCCGGCGGTCTTCGGCCAGTTCCGGTTCGAGGACCTTGACGACGGCGGCCGGCAGCCGGTCCTTCCACCGCCGGAGCAGGAGGGAAGGCCGCCGGTCCCGGAAGTGCAGGCCGTGGGCCACGCGCAGGGCGCGTCGGGCGTCTTCGGCGGACAGCTCCGTTCGGCTCAGCAACCAGCGGACGTTCGCCAACGGCACGGTCACGGGGGAGTAGTCCTCCGGGTCGTACAGGAGTGCCACGTCCCCGTCGGACTCGATGGCGCCGGACAGGTACTGCTCGTACACCCAGCCGCTGCCCGTCATGCCCAGGGTCCGGCACTCGACGGCCCGGAGCGCGCCCATCGACGAGGCGCCGGCGAGAGGCTGCCCGGAGGCCAGGACCGAGCGGATCTCGGTGATGCTCACCGCGAGGTTCTGGCCGAACTCGCCGTCCAGGATCAGCACCCGGTCGGTGCCGCCGGCGTCGACCACCTCGACCAGGTCGAGGCGGCGCACCGGGGGCCGCACGTCCAGGTCGTGCCCTGTCCTCGTGGCGAGTGCCCGCAGATCGACCAGGTCGGCGGGGCGCAGGGAGGGCCCGGTGAACAGGATCATGCTGGTGCGGGTCATCGCAGGGACCTCGCCAATCCGGCTCCGACCATCGCGGCGTGCAGTCTGGTGCCGAGCCGGGCCGGGTCGTTGTGGTGGTTCTCGATGCCGGGCACGACGACTTGGGTCACGGAGAACGGCAGGTCGGGCGGTGCGAGTTCGGTGGCGAACACGAGATCCAATCCGGCCGTCCCGAGTCCGTCGAGCACCAGTCGGAGGTCTCCCTCCACCCTGCCGGTGGTGCTGTTCGGCAGCTCGCCGAAGTCCAGCTCGGAGCGGCCGGCGCTCCAGGTGTGCAGCATCTTGCGCATCTCTTCGTAGGAGGCGTGTCGGCGGTGTACCTGGCCGTTGAGGTCCTCGCGAGCTCCGGAGATCACGTTCAGTCGGGACTGCGCGGCTTCGGTGAGTGCTCGGCTGAGCGCCACGGTGGGGTCGGGATGACAGCCGGCGCCGCCGTTGATCAGGAGGCCGTCCTCCGAGTGGGTGTCGTCGGTCGTGACGAAGACGGTCGGTATGCCGATCTCGTTGACGTAGCCGAACACCTGTACCTGAATTCCGGCCCCTTCGAACCGGGCGACGAGCTCCTGCGCCTCGGCCGGCAACGTGCCCGGCCTGATCCGGTGGCCGCCCCGCAGCGTCTCGCCGAACGCGGTGCAGTCGTGCTCGACAAGTTCCAGCAGGCCGTGCAGCAGTGCCTCGCGCGGGCTGTTGCCCGAGGCCAGGCCGATGGTGTTCGAGGAGAACATCCCGTACTTGTCCGGGAACGGGGTGAACACCGCCAGCGCTGGGATGAGTACCTCGGTGTCGGAGCGCAACTCGCGCGCCGGCCACCAGGACAGCGGCTGCCGCTCGGTCCAGCGGTGGCCGCGCCGGAGGATCAGCCGCCGGGGGTCGAGCGTCGGCCGACCGGCCGCGACGAGTTCGGCGTAGCTCGCGCGGAGCGGCGGTTCTGCGGCCCGGGGCTCGCACCAGGTGCGTTCGATCGCCTCCATCATCGCCGAGACCCGTGCGGCCGTCGTGGTCGTGCCCTTGCCGCTGGTGACCGTGTTGAGGCCGGGGGCGGCGTCGGGACGGCAACTGTTGAACACCGGGATGCCGAGCACGTCCAGGTCGGTCACGTCGGCGATTCGGGTGATGCCGCACCGGTCGAGTACCGCGCCAGCCAAGTCCGCGGTCGCCTCCAGGGTGCGGATCCGCAGCGAGGTGCCGCCCGCGGTGGTCGCGTCGGCCGTGGTCGGCGGGAGCCAGTGCTCGCGGCCGAGACTGATCCGCGGGGTGAGCGTGGTCGTGGTGGTCGTCATGCTGCCAGCACCTCCGCGCAGGCCGCGCGGACCCAGTCGTACCAAGCGGTCACGTTGGCGGCACGCTCGATGCTATGGCCTTCGTCGGGAAGCAGCATGAGCCGTACGTCGACCTTCCTGGTGTCCAGGGCCCGGTACATGGCCCGGGCCTCGCCGACCGGGACGTGCTGGTCCGCGCAGCCGTGCGAGAGCAACACGGTGACTCCCGAATCGATGCCGTCCAGTGCGAGGCTCTCCCTGCGGTACGCCTCGGACTCCTCGACCGGCCCGTACTCCCGAAGCCAGTGCCAGTGCAGGTCGCTGGCGCGGGCCACGGCGGCGAAGTCCGACCAGCCGGCGTGACTGGCGACGAGCCGGATCTCGGGCAACCGGGTGGCCAGGGCCAGGGCGAGGTAGCCGCCGAAGCTGCCGCCCATCGCGGCGACGCGCCGTGCGTCCAGGTCAGGTCGCCGGAGCGCCGCGCGGATCTGTTCGGCGGCGACCGAGGCCACCTCGGAACTCCACCGGCCCCAGCCCCGCTCGACCGTCTCCTGTCCGTACCCCATGGACAGAGGAGGATCAGGCATCAGCACGGCATGGCCCTCCGCGACGAACGGCCACGGATTCCACCGCCACGACCAGTCGATCCAGCTCAACAAGGGGCCGCCATGGCACCAGACGAGTACCGGCAGCGGCTCGGCCGGTTCGTCGGCGGGCAGGCACAGCCAGCTGTGCCACACCGTGCCGTCCTCGGCGCGATGGCTGAGTCGTTCCATGCGTCCGGCCGGCCGGGCGGCGGCCGCCGGGGTCAGCAGGGTGCGCGCGGAGGGTCCGACCAGGTCCACGGCGACCACTTCGGGGGGCAGGTCCACCCGGGACTGTACGACCAATGCCTCGCCCGCGGTGACGGTGACGGACCCCACGGATCCGGACAGCTCGACGGGCTCGGGACGGTCGCCCTCCGGTAGCACCGTGTACAGACGCCGCCGGCCGTGGTCCTCGCCGACGCAGAGCAGGGTGTGCCCGGACCAAGCCCTCGGCTGGAGCCAGTGCGGGTGACGGGCGGCGGGCCGCAACAGCCGGGAGCCGTCCGACGCCACCAGCACCACGCCCTGGCGCGGTCCGATCCCCGGGGCGGCCACCCGCTCCTCCGTGCAGGCGAACCAGGAACCGTCCGGGGACGGCACGGCGTCCCGCAGATCTCCGCCCGGCCACACCGGCTGCGCGGAGGCCGGGTCCGCCACGGGGATGAGCAGCAGACCGTGACGGCGGTGGCCGCCGGGCAGGAAGCGGACCACGCCGGCCGCGCACCGGCTGCCGTCCGGGGTCAGTGACAACAGTCCAGTGAGCCGTTCGTTCGGAGCCAGCGTGACGTCGAGTGGTTCCGGCACCCCGGATTCGAGGGATGTCAGGAGCAGGCCGAGCACCTCACCGGCGGCCTGGTAGCCGGAGCGCGGCCAGAGGTCGCCGTCCAGGAGGACGGCGGTTCGGTGTGGATCGGCCCGGTCGACGGGCACCCAGGCCGCCGCGACGACCACGGAGCCGCCGGCGGAGTAGGACACCACGTCGCGGCCCGGACTCAGCACGAGTTCCGTCTCGGCGCCGGGCCGGTGCCGGCGCAGGCTCCGGCCGTTGCCCGCCTTGGTGTCGGAGAGGAACAGATACCCGTCGTCGAGCACGGTCACCGCGGAGGCCCCGGCGTAGGCGTGTGCCAGGGTGAGGTCGCCGTCCGGCCCAGGGGCGTAGCCGAGGACGAACGGCACCGGATACGGCCGGTCGGGTCGGGTCATCCTGGCCTCCAGCACCAGGCCGTCCCCGAGCCGGTGCGCGGTCTCCGCGCGGACCTGGCCGAGCAAGACGTCCGGTTTCATGTCCGGCCGCCGCGGCGTGGGCCGACCGCGGCCCGGTCCACCAGCGCCGCGGGGTCCAGGTCGGCCAGTGCCTTGCCCAGTTCCGTACGCAGCCAAGCGGTCTTCTGAGCCGGAGTGAGGAAGTGGTGGGTCCCGGCGATCTCGGTGGCCGCCGGGCCGTCGAGGAACTCGGCGATGATCAGGCCGGCCAGCTCCGCGCCGGTCGGCTCTTCGATGGTCACAGTGAGGTGGAACGATCCGTCCGGGCCGGCCTCGCAGCCGGTGTCCTGCGCACCGGGCAGGTACAGCACATCGCCGGGAACGAGTCCGATCGCCGGGCCGGAGGGCGGCGTCCAGTGCGACTCGCCGTCGAGCTGGAAGTGCAGTGCGTGCTGATCCGTAGTGTGCTCCGAAGACGCGCTCGCGCCGGGCGGAGTCAGGAAGACCGCCGACCGCGCCCCGCCCCGCAGGTCCGCCCGCAACGCGTCCAACAGGCCGCGGATGCCGATGTGCCAGTCCTCGGGCTGATTGAGGGTGATCACCCGCCCTGACGCGTACTTCGCGCGCACCGCATCCGGATCGGCGTAGGCGGGCAATGCCCGGCCCAACACCTCGCGGGTCGTGGTGATGCCCTGCGTGGTCGCGCCGCCGCCGACCTCGCGGAGCATGCTGAAGTACGGTGCGACCAGCAGCCCGCACTCGACCATGTCCCAGGCGGCGGCGCGTACGAGCAGGTCCGGCCCGGCCTCGTACCGGAAGACTTCCGGCCGCCGCGCCCATGTCTCGGCGGCGAAGGAGTCGACATCTCCGACGATGTCGGCCAGTAGCGTCATCGGATCGTCCTGTTCCGCATGCGTTCGACGGCCGCGCCGACAAGGGCGTCCGGGTCGGCCAAGTCCAGGTGGTTCAGCAGCGCCTCCGCCACGGCCGCCGCCCGGTCCTCCAGGGGCAGGGCAGGGTCGACCCTCGGCTGTTCGAAGGTCGCCATCAGGGCCCCGGCCAGGTCCCGTGGGGTCGGCTCGGTGATGGTGAAGGTCAGATGCAGGGAAGTGCCGCCCCGGGCGGTGGCCACGTGAGGGAAGCCATGGGGCAGGTACAGGACGTCGCCGGGTTCCATCACGAAAGTGTGCGAGCGGCTGTCGGCGTCCACGTTCAGCCCCGGACGCGCGTCGATCTGGTCGGGGGCGTCGTAGATCGTCCACTCCTTGGCACCGGCGAGCTGGAGCGCCAGCACGTGCGAGCCGTCCCGGTGGGGGAGCATCCCGGTGTTGTCACAGGGGGTGTAGAAGACGTAGGCCTTGAGTTCGGCGGCGATCCGCGTCTCCAGGGCGCGCATCAGAGTGCGGATCGGAAGGTGCCAGTCTTCGAGCTGGCTGAACTTCATGGTGGCGCCGGCGGCGAGGTGCGACCGGACCTTTTCGGGATCGGCGAACGATCCGACGCGTTGGCCGAGCACGTACCGGGATCGGGTGAAGTCACCGATCGCGGGCTGGTTGCCCTCGCGCATCAGGGTGAAATAGGGCCAGCGCAGGAGGCCGGCGTCGAGCTGGGCCTGGATGGCGTGCTCGTCGATCAGGCCGTCCGGCGGGGCCGCCTTGGGGAACAAGCCGAACTTCTTGTTCCAGTAGGTGCCCAACAGGTCCACGTCGTCGATCAGTCGGACCAGCGGATGTTCCATGACCACAGCCGTCCCTCTTGGTCGGATCCGGACCAACTCTGGGACCGCCGAAGCGGTTCCCAGAATTGGATCACCGAAGACCTGTGTGCTTAGGCCTCGTTGATGTTCTCGATCACCATGGGGCGGGAGTGGTCCGAGAGCTCGTCGATCTCCGCGTTCGCTTCCGCGATGAGCAGTTCAGCCTCGGTCGCCCGGAGCTTGTCGTCAAAAGACATGCCAACTCCTTCTGGTTTGAGATGGTTCCAGCGCGTTTGCACCGGATGAAGCATCGACGGTACGTCGATCTGGATCATTCCGATAGGGCATCTGCCCGCCAACTAATGCATATATCCAAGGAATTCGGCCATTGTGCGGCGCAAACCCGCCGCCCCGAGACCGTGTGCGATCGCGTGCTGACGTGGAGTGCCGTAGTGGCGCAATTCGTCCAGGCCCACGCCGAGGGACAGCGTTCGATGAGCCCGGTCGGGCAGGGCGCGGGCGACTTCGGCGGCGGAGGTACCCGCGAGATAGGGCTCGACGAGCACGACGTTGGCCTCCGACTGGTCGGCCACCGCGGCCCGCAGCGCCGCCGCGTCGAAGGGCCGGACGGTCGACGCGTACAGCACGGTCACGTCCAGCGGCCCGGTCGCCTCCAGTACGGCGTCGGCCAGCGGCCCGACCGCGATCACGGTGCCCCGCCCGCCCTCGCGCAGCACCCGGAACCCGTTCCCGTCCGGGTGGTAGGCGTTCTCGTTGGCCTGGTTGGACAGGCGGATGTAGACCAGTCCGCTCCCGGCCGCGGCCCGGCGCAGCTGTGCCTCCACCTCGTCGGGATGACCCGGAACGTGGATCGTCCAATCGGGCAGGGTGGCCAGCAGCGCCACGTCTCCGGGGGACTGGTGGGTCCGCCCACCGCTGGCGATGTCGTAGGACCCGCCCGCGCTGACCAGCACCGCGCCCACGTCCTGGTGGTTCAGGTCGAGTTTGATCTGCTCGAACGGCCGCTCGATGAGGAACGGCGCGAAGCTGTGCGCGATGGGTCGCAACCCGGCCAGGGCCAGGCCGCCGGACACGCTGATCAGTAACTGTTCGCGGATGCCCAGATTGATCACCCGATCCGGATGCTCGCCGGAGGCCCGGCCGAACATCTTGGCGCTCAGGTCGGCTGTGACCAGCGCGAGGTTCTCGTGTTCGGCGAGCAGTTCGGTCGTGACCTCGACGAACCGCTCTCGCATCTGCCCGGCCATGGCTTCTCCTCCTCGGTTGTGCGGTCAGTGGCTGGGGGTGTATTCGACCTCGGCGACCACCACAGAGGGGCGACCCGGATGAGGTGCGTTGAACGCCGCTTCGAGTTCGGTGTGGCAGCGCCCGTCGACCCGCGCCGTCGCCCAGCCCTCCACGGCGAAGCGGGTCTCCAGTCCGCCGGGCCAGCCCTGGGTCGCGTTGCCGTTGTCGATCACGACGACGTTGAGCTGCTCGAGCCGGCTCCGGCCGGCGTAGGCGATGGCCTCGTGGTTGGAGCCCTCGTCGAGTTCGCCGTCGCCGAGCAGTACCCACAGCCGAGGTGACGTCAGGCCGCGCGCCCGCAGGCCCAGCACGGTGCCCACGGCCAACGGGAGACCGTGGCCGAGAGACCCGCTGGAGATCTCCACCCCCGGTATGAGCAACCGGTCCGGGTGGTGGCCGAGCGATGCGTGGTAGGTGCCGAACCGGTCGAACTCGGCCGGATCGAGGAAGCCCTTCGCGGCCAGCACCGCGTAATAGGCCATGGGACCGTGCCCCTTCGACAGGTAGAACCGGTCGCGGTCGTCCGCCATGTCGGGCCCGACCCGCAGCACCCGGTCGTAGAGCACCCAGAGCACATCCAGGGTGGAAGACGCCGCCTCGGCATGCTTCTCGTCCCCGGTCATCGAAGCCATCAAGCGGTACAGGTCGTCGTAGACCAGCCCTGTCATCACACCACCTACTTCCCCAACTCCGGTCAGAGGCGCGAACATACACGACCGTCGATCTTCACCGGCCGTCACTCACGGACCGTGACGGGAGGGCTCGGGGCCACTGCCGTGTCGTCGATCATTGGTCTAGGGTGGGCGGCCATGAGGCATTGGTGGGTGTACGACGAACGAATACCGCCGGGGGAGACGACGCGGGTGTTCGAGAGGCTGATTCGGCAGGGGAAGGTTCCCGGGGGACGGACGGCGTGATCACCTCCTTCGTTCGTAGCAACTACGCCTCGCTGCGCGGCCCGGCCGCCCCCCTGGCGGTGCTGCACCTGCTCGACAGCGTCGGCAACGGCCTGTTCCTGGCCAGTTCGACCGTCTACTTCGTCGTGGTCGCCGGGTTGCCCACCACTCAGGTCGGGATCGGGCTGTCCGTGGCAGGGCTCACGGGATTCTTCTCCAGTGTCCTGATGGGGCGGGCAGCCGACAGGTCCGGTGCCCGGCGCATGCTGCTGATCAGCATGCTGGCCCTCGCCGGTGTCTACTGCATCTACCCGATGGTCGACTCGGCGCCCACGTTCTTCGTGGTGGTGGCCCTGGTAGGCGCCCTCGAATGGGGCAGCGGTCCGCTGTTCCACACCTTGGTCATGGACCTGGTCCCGGAATCCGACCGTGTCACCGCACGGGCCGCGCTCCGTTCGGTGTTCAACGTCGGCTTCTCCGCGGGCGCGCTCATCGCCGCGGGGCTGATCGGCATCGGCGGTGCGGCCATGCAGGCACTGCCGCTCGGCAACGCCCTGTCCTTCGTGCTTGCCGCACTGGTGGTCGTCAGGCTGCCGGTCACCAGCCCCGGGCCGCCACCCGAACGCGCCTCACGGTTCAGGGCGCTGCGTGACGTCCCGTTCCTCGGTGTGATCGGCGTGTCGACCCTGCTCGCCCTCAACGGCACCGTGCTCGCGGTGGGTGTACCGCTGTGGATCCTCAGTGTCGACGGCGTACCGCGCAGCGTGATCCCGCTGGTGTTCATCCTGAACACCGTGCTGGTGGTCCTGTTGCAGGTCCGGGCCGCCCGGGGCTCGGACGACTTGGGCGGCGCTGTCGCCGCCGCCCGCCGATCCGGGCTGGTGAGCGCGGCGGCCTGCCTCGTCATGGTCCTCGGTGGTCTCATCGGGTCCTGGGCGACCGTCGGCATCGCGGTGGTCGCCGTCCTGCTGATCACCGCCGGCGAGCTGTGGCAGTCCGCCGGCGCGTTCGGCATCGGCTACGGGCTGGCGCCAGACACCGCCCGGGGTGAGTACCTGGGCGCGTTCCACCTCAGGATGGTCGCGCAGGCCACACTCGGGCCGGCCGCGGTGGCCTGGTTCGCGACCGACCTCGCGCCCTACGGCTGGGCGATCGTGGCGACGGCGCTCCTCGCCGGGGCAGTGCTGATCGGCCCGGCGGTCCGCCGGGCCGAACGCGACCGGGCCACCGCCGTCTGAGCCTCCCCACACTCAAGGACAGGAGCTGTGCGATGAATATGCGGTTCGGCGTGAGTTTCTGGAAGCTGGAAGACCGGGCCTCCTGGATGGAGAAGTCCCGACGTGCCGAGGACCTCGGCTACCACGTGATCACCGTGCCCGACCACATCGACATGCCGTCGCCCTTCCCGGCGTGCGTTCTGGCTGCCGAGGCGACCAGGAGCGTCCGGGTCGGCACGTTCGTGAGCAACACCTCGTTCTACAGCCCGGCACTGTTCGCCCGGGACGTCGTCACCACCGCCCAGCTCACCGGAGGACGGCTGGAGGTCGGCCTCGGCGCGGGGTGGAAGAAGAAGGAGTTCGACCAGGCCGGAATCCCGTTCGAGGCGGCGGGCAAGCGCGTCGACCGACTCGTCGAGACCCTGGATGAGGTCAACCGGGCCTGGAACGCCGCCTGGCCGGGCCCCGGCGTCGCGTCCGACCGGCCACCCCTGATGATCGGCGGAAACGGTGACCGGGTACTGAGACTGGCCGCCAGGCACGCCGACACCGTGTCGTTCGCCGGCACCGGATTCGACCCGCAGGGTCGGGGGATGCAGTTCCTCACCGATCGGCAGATGGACGACCGGGTGGCAGTGGTCGATGCGGAACTACGCGCATCCGACCGGGACACCGTGCATCGAAACATCATCGTGCTGCGCACTCAGGTGACGGATGACCGCGCGGCCGCTCGGGAGGACTACTCCCGGTTCCTGCGGGGCACGCTGAGCCCCGAACAGGTCGGTGAAGTACCCGCCGTGCTGATCGGGAGCCCGGAACAGATCGCCGAGCAACTCATCGCCCGTCGGGAACGGTTCGGGTTCGACTACGTCACCGTGCAGGAGTCGGCGCTCGACACCTTCGCCAAGGTGATAGCGCTGCTCCGCTGACGCGGGCCCGGAGTCGACGAGGGAAGCCGTGACGGCGCAGCGGACGTGCGCTACGGATCCTCGCCACGCACTTCGCGCTGCCGCTGGACCTCACCTGACCGTCCTGCGGGGCAGGACGGTCAGGTGTTACCCACCCAGGGGGATCCGCGGCGAACCTTCAGGCTCCACTTCTCCGCGGTGCGAACCCCGATCAGGCCGGGCGGCCTCGTTGGGGTTGGCCCAGGACGCGTAGGTGGGTGTGAAGCACAGCTCGACCTTGTTCTTCGCGGCCCACCTGCGGATCTTCCAGTTCAGGTGGGCGGAGAGGTTGTCGAGGATCACGTAGATCGGGGCGCCGTCCGGACGGGCGGCGCCGATCGTTCGCAAGGCGGCCCAGGTGTGGTCGATGCCCTTGCGGCGCCGGTTGATCCCCCACAGCTTGTCGTCGCCGACGGAGTAGCAGCCGTGGGCCAGGGTGGCGAGTACGCCGGGGCCGTCCTGGTCGCCGTGGACGTCGAGATCCAGCGCGACAACATGGGAGGCCCGGCAGCCAAATGCCGACTCCTTGCCCGGTGAGGAGCTCGGGCAGCCGCTCGAGGAGCCGGGTGGCCTGGAGTTGCCACCCGGCTTCGGGGATACGGCCGCCGAGCGGGAGCGGGAAGACGGCCAGGCCCCGGTCGATCGTCTTGCGCGCGGCGGTGAGGACCTCGCGGTCGAGAAGGTTCACGCGGCGGCCTCATCCTCGTCGCAGTCGCAGACGCACTCCTCGTACAGCTCGACGCGCCGGCGCGGGCCTCGCACACAAGGAGGGGAACGTCAGTGGATCCTGCGATTCGAGCGGCGTGGCACGCCTGGCGCACCAAGCACAAGCCCTGGTCTGACGAGTACACCTGGCCGGGTGGGGGTGGGACGGTCTGGTTCTGTGACTGCGAAGAGCAGTTCTGGCCGAAGGAGGCATGGAGGTCCTCGGAGACTGGCGCGCCCATACCGTCCGCCGGGAGCGGCCCATGAAGTAACCGAGCCCTCCGGGAGTTCTGCAGGCCGACCGCTTCCGCCTCCTCAGATGAACTGATCGCCTCCCACCTTGCGGGCGACCGCATAGAGTCCCGGATCATGGACGTAAATGGAGATGCCGGAGACGTCGGCGGAGACTCATCCCAAGAGATGTATGAGGTCGGACCGCTGACGTACCGCCAGGGGTACGTATCTGTGTGGTTCAAGAGCTTCGGCACTAGAGCGGAAGCGCTCATGAACGACCATGCGGTTGTCGGTGTGTACACCGGTACGCCGGAGAAGCGGGGAGAACAACTGTTCCGGGCCTGGGTGGAAGCGGAGGAGCTTCCCGCAGTCTTGGGCCACTGGGCCAACGTCCTGCGGTGAGGACTGATTCCGCCCCCTTGGTCATCGGACCGCGGTGCGCCCGCAGATGTCGGCCGGAGCCGGACAGGAACCTTGCAGGCCCCTCGTGGTGCCCCGATGTACATGAACGATGTACTTCTCAGCATGGTGCCCGGCGCGGCCGGTGCCGTGATTCTCCTGTTCCTCGGAGCGTGGGAGAGCGACAGGCGAACCCAACGGACGGAGGCCCGCAAGGAAGCCGCGGCGGACCCACAGGCCGACGCCCGCCCAATTCCCGGCCGTCCGTATCTCGATCTGAGCGATCTCTTGCTGCACGGCCGCTGGGAGCCCAGGAACGTGAGGCACGGACCTCCAGTGAGGCCGATGGCTGACGAGCAGCCGCAGGTCATGGGGCCGCTTGTGCGGCATGTGCGTCTTTTTTCGCAGGTCAAGCAGGCTGATTGCAGGTCAGGCTAGCAACCGGGCCGCCTTCGGGCCACCCGTCCTTCCTCCGCAAACAGGCGGCCTGGTGCCCGGCCGCTCGTGGCCGGCACCAGGCCTATGTGCGTGTTGTCAGCCGCCGATGATCGAGAAACCGATCACCACGCCCGCCGTGACACTGATCTTGCCGGGGGGGGGGGGGCCCCCCCCCCCCCGCCCCCGCGCCGGGGGGGGCCCCCGGGCTGAGTTCTGCAACTGCTAGGGCTCGACGTCGTTTATGTGGAGGGAGGGGCGGA
>NZ_JBSGWY010000042.1:0-72259 GCF_053609145.1 Streptomyces sp. NPDC054961
CTCTTCACCAAGCCGGCCGAGTACCCCACCGACGTCTACGTGCTCCCCAAGCACCTCGACGAGAAGGTGGCCCGCCTCCACCTCGACGCCCTCGGGGTGAAGCTGACGACCCTGCGTCCCGAGCAGGCCTCGTACATCGGCGTGGACGTGGACGGCCCCTACAAGCCCGACCACTACCGCTACTGACGGCGCCGGTCGCGGCACCGGCGCCGAGGGACCTTCCACTCTTCCTCGATCGGGCTGCGACCTGCCGCCCGCACCCTGACCGCATGGTCCGCAAGTCTGTGCAGAGGGGGGATCGGTGTGTCCCGTAAGCAGCAGCACACGCCCGTACTGGTGGTAGGTGCCGGGCTGGCGGGGCTGTCCACGGCCCTGTTCCTGGCCTGGCACGAGGTGCCCGCCCTCGTGGTGGAACGCCACCGGGGCATGTCCCCGCATCCCCGGGCCCGGGGAATCAATCCCCGGGCCATGGAGCTGATGCGGTCGGTCGGCCTCGAGGAGGAGGTCCGCGCCACCGAGTCGGCGCGGGCCCTGGCCGGCAACAGCGGCGTGTACGCCGCGCAGTCGCTCGCGGGGCACCAGCTCGGTGCGCTCCACGAGCAGTACTTCATGGACGTCAAGACCGACCTGAGCGGCCTGACGCCGACCGGCTGGTGCCTGTGCCACCAGGACGAGTTCGAACCGGTGATCCGGCGCCGCGCCGAGGAGCTCGGCTCCCGGTTCCGCTACGGCACCGAGCTGGTCTCCTTCCGCCAGGAGGAGGGCGAGCACGGCATCACCGCCGAGCTGCGCGACCGGGACACCGGTGAGACCAGCGTGGTCACGGCCGACTACCTGGTCGCGGCCGACGGTCCGGGCAGCCCGGTCCGCACGCAGCTGGGCATCGGGGTGGAGGGGCCGGGCACGACCGGGCACTTCCTCAACATCCACTTCGAGGCCGACCTCGCCGAGCAGCTCGGCGACCGCCGGTTCATCATGTGCTACACGTTCAACGACGCCGTCCGCGGCGCCCTGATGCCCCTGGACAACGCCCGGCGCTGGCTGCTCCACGTCACCTTCGACCCCCAGGCCGAGGACCCGGAGTCCTTCACCGAGGAGCGTTGCCGGGACCTGGTGCGGGCCGCCGCCGGCGTGCCCGACCTGGACGTCAAGGTCATCGGCGCCATGCCGTGGGAGGCCGCGGGCCGCTGGGCCGCCTCGTTCGGCTCCGGCCGGGTGTTCGTCATCGGCGACGCGGCCCACGTCATGCCGCCCAGCGGGGCCTTCGGCTCCAACACGGGCGTTCAGGACGCGCACAACCTGGCGTGGAAGCTGGCCGCGGTCCTCTCCGGCCAGGCCGGACCGGGACTGCTGGACAGCTACGACGCCGAGCGCCGGCCGGTCGGCGCGGCCACCGTGGAGCAGGCCGTGCTGCGCTCCAAGGACCGTCCGCGGCTCGCCGACAAGGAGCCCGCGCCGAGCAATCCGGCGATCCACGCCGACACCGAGGTCTGGTTCGGCGGACAGTACCGCTCCGGCGCCGTGGTCCCGTCCGACGGGGACAGTGCCCCGGAAGGGGTGTGGAACCCCCTGCCGGGCGGGCGGCCCGGTACGCGCGCCCCGCACGTGGCCCTCGAGCGGGCCGGCCGTTCCGTCTCGGCCATCGACCTGTTCACCAAGAACCTGGTGCTCCTCGCCGGCGCGGACGCGCGGGCCTGGGCGGACGCCGGCCGGTCGGCGGCCCGCGCGCTCGGCGTCACCCTCGACGTGCTCCGGCTCGGCGAGGACGGCCTGGCCGACCCCGGCGGGTCCTGGAACGCGGCCTACGGAGTCGGCCCGCAGGGCGCCGTCCTGGTCCGCCCCGACGGGGTGGTGGCCTGGCGTTCGACGGGACCGCACACCGAAGCGGACGCGGTACTCGCCGGCGTACTGGCCCACGTGCTCGCCCGCTAGCCGTCCGGTCCACACCGCCGGCCACGGCACCAGCACCCAACAGCCCGACCGAAGCGATGGAGTGAGCATGTCTGGAATTACCGGCTGGGTGGATTTCGCCCGGGACCTCACCCGGGAGCGCGGCACCATCCTGGCCATGACCTCGACGATGGCCCTGCGCGGGCCGGACGGCGAAGGCGTCTGGGTGGCGCCGCGGGTGGGCATCGGACACCGCCGCCTCGCGGTCTTCGACCTCGAGGACGGGCGGCAGCCGGTCGCCGTGGATCACGACGGCCGGACGATCGCCGTGGCCGCCCACAGCGGCTCGATCCTCAACCACGAGGAGCTGCGCGCGGAACTGTCCTCGCGCGGGCACCGCTTCCGTGCGGGCGGTGACACCGAGACCCTGCTGCACGCCTTCCTGGAGTGGGGCCCGGCGGCCGCGGAGCGTCTGGAGGGCACCTTCGCGGGCGTGGTGTGGGACGCCAGGTCCGAGGAGCTGTACCTGGTCCGGGACCGGCTCGGCGTCGAGCCGCTCTTCTACTACCCGACCGCCACCGGCATCGTGTTCGGCTCCGAGGCGAAGGCGATCCTCGCCCATCCCCTGGTGGAGCCGGAGGTGGACGCGGACGGCCTGCGGGAGATCTTCACGTACTCGGGCACCCCGCACGTCTCCCCCTTCCGCGGCATGCACCGGCTGCGGGCCGGCCACCACCTGGTGGTCCGGCGCGGGGGCATCACGAAGACCCAGTGGTGGGAGATCTCGGCGGCGGAGCACACCGACAGCCTCGACGTCACGGTCGACACCATCCGCGGGCTCCTCGAGGAGAGCATCACCCGCAACCTGCGGACCGAGGCCCCGGTCGGCTCGCTGCTCTCCGGCGGCCTGGACTCCAGCGGGGTCGTCGGCCTCGCCGACGCCGAGCTGCGCAAGTCCGGCAAGCGCATCCGTACCTTCACCGTGGACTTCGCGCAGCACGCGGAGAACTTCCAGGCCACCGACACCCGCCAGTCGCCCGACGCGCCGTACGCGGCCGACGTGGTGCGCCACCTCGGCACGGACCACACCGACGTGGTGCTGGACCCCTCGGAGCTGAGCGACGCGGTGGCGCGCTGGTCGGTGCTGCGGGCCAAGGACTACCCGACTCCGCTCGGCGACATGAACACCTCGCTGTACCTGCTGGCTCAGGCGGTGGCGCAGCGCGAGACGAAGGTGGTCCTCACCGGTGAGGCCGCCGACTCGCTCTTCCACGGGGTGGCCTGGAACCGCGACCCGGTCGAGAGCACGATGGACACCTTCCCCTGGGTCGCCCGCGGCGTGGTCCGCGACGACGCCGCGGGCCTGGGCTGCGGACTCTTCGGGGACTCGCTGCTCAAGGACCTGGCGCCGCTGGAGTACGCGGCCCAGCGCTACCGGGAGTCCGTCTCCGAGGCCCCCCACCTGCCGGGGATGTCGGACCAGGAGAAGCACATGCGCGAGCTGTGCTGGGTGCACCTGACCAACTTCATGGAGAACCAGAACGGGCACACCGAGCGGCTGTTCAAGGCCGTGGGCCTCGAGGTGCGGATGCCGTACTGCGACCACCGGCTCGTGCAGTACGCGTACAACCTGCCCTGGGACATGCAGAACTTCGACGGCCGCGAGAAGAGCCTGCTGCGCGCCGCGGTCCAGCACGTCCTGCCGCAGAGCGTCATCGACCGGCGCAAGACGCCGTACCCGGTGACCCTCGACCCGGGCTACGAGAAGGCGCTGCGCACGGAGATGCGCGAGCTGCTCGCCGACACCGACGCCCCGGTCCAGCCGCTGCTCGACCGGGCCGCGGTGCAGGCCACCCTGGACGACCCGGACGGCCTGAGCCGCTGGGCCAAGCGGGCGAACGTCGAGCTGCCGATCCAGCTGAACACCTGGCTGCGCAAGTACGGCATCCGGCTCGTGCTCTGACCGCACCCGCCCCGTACGCCGATGGCGGCCGCCCCCCGAGGGGGCGGCCGCCATCCGGCTTGTGCCGGCTGCCCGGCGCGGTGCGGCGGATGCCCGCGCGGAGCGGGGCGGCGCGGCCCGACGTCGCATCGGTGCGCGCCGCCCCGTCGGCGTTCGCGGTCAGTGGCCGGCGTGGTCCGCCGCGACGGTGCGGGGGGCCTTGCCCTCCGTGCCGGGTTCCACGACGGTGAACTGGCCCATCATTCCCTGGTCCTCGTGGAACAGCACGTGGCAGTGGTACATGTACGGCTTGTGCGGATCGGTGAGGGTGTCGAAGCGCACGGCGAGCCGGATGGTGCCGAACTCCGGCAGGTAGACGGTGTCCTTGGGGCCCTGGACGTAGGCGGGGGGCTCGTGGCCGTTCACGTCGATGACGCTGAAGGTCGCGCCGTGCAGGTGGAAGGCGTGGATCCAGGTGTCGCCGCGGTCGATCTCCCAGATCTCGGTCGCGCCGGCCGGCACGACCTCGTCGACGCGGGTCATGTCCATGGTCTTGCCGTTGATCTGGAAGCCGACGAAGTCGAACTTCCGCACCTTCGCGCCGGCGGCCGCCGTGACGGGCTCCGGGGCCCCGTCGACGCGGGTGGGCAGCTCCGGGGAACCGGTGAGCTTCTGGGCGGCCCGCAGTTCGAGGAGGTCGAAGGAGTCGTCGCTGCCCATGTAGCGGTCGGTGGGGAAGCCGAAGCCCAGCTCGGGCGGGAAGCTGCGCAGCACCGCCTTCTCCCCGGGCTTGAAGGCCACGACGATCTCGGCCCGCTCGCCCGGACCGAGGCGCAGCCGGGTCATGTCCTGGGGGCGCTTGAGCAGCCCGTTGTCGACGGCCACCAGGTGGAAGCTGCGGTCGTCGGGGAAGCCGATCCGGTAGACGCGGGCGTTCGAGCCGTTGAGCAGCCGTAGGCGCACGCGCTGGGTGGTGACGTCGAAGTGCGGGTTGTAGGTGCCGTTGACCAGGATGGTGTCGCCGAGCAGGCCGATGTTGTCGACGCCGGCGATCGAGGCCTGCAGGTGGGTCTCGGTGAAGTCGAGGGACCCGTCGTCGTGGAAGTTCTTGTCCTGGATCACCAGGGGTATGTCGTCGACGCCGTACGTGGAGGGCAGGCCCGCCCGGTCCGACGCGTCGTCGTCGAGGATGATCATCCCGGCCACGCCCCGGTACACGTGGCTGCCCGTGGAACCGTGCGGGTGCGGGTGGTACCAGAGGGTCGAGGCGGGCTGGTGCACGGTCCACTCGGGGCGCCAGTTCCCGCCCGCGGGGATCATCTGGTGCGGTCCGCCGTCCATGGAGGCGGGCAGGTGCATGCCGTGCCAGTGCAGGGTGGTCGCCTCGGGCAGCCCGTTGCGCACGTCCATCGCCACGAGGTCGCCGCGGCGTGCCCGCAGCGTGGGGGCGAGGTAGGCGCCGTTCGCGCCCCAGGTGGCGGTCTTCTTGCCGGGGAGCAGCTCGCTGGTGCCCGGGGCGAGGTCGAGCCGGTAGGTGCGACGGCCGCCGGACGGCTCGGGGTGGAGCAGTTCGGGGATGCGGAGCGGGTTCGCGAAGTCGAGGTTTCCGACGTTGCTGCGCCGGTAGTCCTGGTAGACCCACAGGAAGTTGCCGCCGTAGCCGGCCCCCGCGACCAGGGCCGCGCCTCCCAGAGTGAGGAAGAGCCGGCGGCGGACGGGTCGATGGGAAGGCTTCATGGTGCATCCTCGCAAGTTGCCACTCGGTCTTCCCATGGTTCCGCCCCGCTCCTCGAGTGCGGCTCGTGAGCCGCTGGAGCGGGGCGGAACCCCGGTACGGGACCGGGCAGGGCGGTCACTGGCCGGCGGGCTCCAGGCGGAACACCACCTCGGTCACGTCCATCACTCCGGCCCGCCGGTAGGGCTTGAGCTTCTGGCGGTGCAGGGTGTGGCGCGCGCTGACCTCGAAGTCGCGGAACTCCTTCTCGGTCGTCCACTCGGTGAAGACGAAGTAGAGGCCGACCGCCTCGTTCGACTTCACCAGGGTCTGGCCGAGGTTGGCGGGCTCGGTGGCGATGGCTTCGCCGATGGTCAGCCAGACCTTCTCGAAGTCGGCCGCCATCTCCGGGAAGATCTCCATGCGGAGGATCACCCGGATCGGGGCGGACTGCGCCGGGGCGGAGCCGTCGGCGGCCGTGGTCTCGGTGGCGGTGGCGGTCATGAGTTCCCCTTGTCCGCGGGCGGCTGGTCCAGCCTCAGAACCCGCTTGATCATGCTGCGCAGCACGTTCCGGGTGAAGATCGGCGCTTCGGCGCAGCGCCAGGCGACGACGCCGTCGGGGCGCACCAGTACGGCGCCCTGGGCGGTGACCCCGTACAGCTCGGGCCAGCGGTCGTCGAGGTCGTCGAGGTCGACGCCCATGCCGTACAGCGAGAGCGGTGTTCCGAGCTCGGCCGCGACGGACCGGCCGGCCTCCAGCCAGGGCCGGTTGTCCGGCCCGGTGAGCAGCACCATCGACCGGCCGAAGAGGTCCAGTACGGAGATCTCCGAGCCGCCGTAGCGCAGCCGCAGGTGGGGGGCGCGGCAGCCGGGGCGGCCGTCGTTCTCCGCCGCCCACACTCCGAATCCCGGCAGGGTGCCCTCGTCCCAGGGCATCACGGCGGCGGAGCGGTAGCGGGCGGCGCGCCAGACCAGCGGGTCCTCCGCGATCTCGGGCGAGGCCGGTTCGGGGGACTGCTTGATGAGGCGGCGGCGGTCCTGGGAGCGCAGTACGGCCTGCTCGACCGTGGCCGCACAGACCGGACGCCGCTCCTCGTCGTACGTCTCCAGCAGGTCGGGATCGGCCCAGCCGTTGAGGACGGCCGAGATCTTCCAGGCCAGGTTGTGCCCGTCCAGGACGCCGGTGCCTGCGTCGAACCCGCCGCTGGGCGGCATCACGTGCGCCGCGTCGCCCACGAGGAAGACCCGGCCGTCGGAGAACCGGCCCGCGGTCTTGGCCTCGCCCGCCCAGGCGTTGACCTGGAGGATGTCCGGGTCGAGGTTCCTGACCCCGGTCGCGGCACGGATCAGCTCCGCGCAGCGCTCGGGGGTGAAGGACTCCAGCGGCTCCCGCTCCGGGTCGTGCTTGACGTGCAGCAGCCAGTCCTCGGAGTTGTCGAGCGGCATGAGGGAGCCGTGCAGGAGCGGGTTCACCGTGTAGCACATGATGAACTTGCGGCCGCGGGTCTCGTTCTGGAGGTTGGCGATGAAGCGGACCGTGACGAAGTGGCCCAGCGTGTGGCCCTCGAAGGGGATGCCGAGCCGGCTGCGCACCTGGCCGTCGGTGCCGCCGGCGTCGACCAGGTAGCAGGCCTTGATCTGCCGCTGCTCGCCCGTCTCGGGGTCCCGTACGAGTGCGGTGACCTCGTCGACGCCGGGGCCGCCCTGGTCGAAGGAGACCAGCTCGTTGTGGATCTCGACGAGGAGGCCGAGGTGTTCCGCGCGGTCGCGCAGCACGGCCTCGAGCTCCCGTTCCTCGGCCAGGCACCAGCTGGTCGGCGACAGCGTGCCCGGTTCGGCCTGCACGTCCAGGAGGTACTTCTCGTCGATCGTGCTGAGGTCCCACCCGCTGAGGGTGTCCGCGAGGGCGATCCCGTTGTTCTCCTCGAGCGCCTTCGCGGAGGGCAGCCGCCGGATCTTCTCCTCCAGGCCCAGGGAGCGCAGGAGCTCCATGGCCCGGGGGTGGACACCGAGGATGCGCGGCGGCCGGAGGCGCTCCCGCACCCCTTCCAGCAGCAGGCAGTCCACTCCTTGCTCGGCGAGGAACAGGGCCGTCGCCAACCCGGCCAGCCCTCCGCCGGCCACCAGGACATCCGTGTTACGGAGCGCACTGCGGCCTGTACCGCGCACTGTCCTCACATCCCTTCCATCTGCTAGGAGCGGTGCTCCACCAGCACGGCGGCGTCCTTGTTGCCGTCGCCTTCCGCGACGACCGACGCGAACTGCTCGCGCACGAGGTCCAGTACGGGCATCCGGGTGCCGTATTCGGCGGCCGCCTCGATGGCGATCCGGATGTCCTTCTCCATCAGCTCCGACCGGAAGAAGGCCGGCTCGTAGCTGCGCTTGAGCATCAGGTGCGCGCGGAACCGCATGACCATGGAGCTGAACCCGCTCTGCGAGACGACTCCGATGAGCTGGTCGCGGTCGAGTCCGGCGGCGGTGCCGTACGCGACGGCCTCGGCGAGGGAGGCGACCTGGGCGCCGAGCAGCAGGTTGAGGATCAGTTTCATGGCGGCGGCGTTGCCGGGGGCACCGACGTGGGTGACCTCGCTGCCGATCTCCTCCAGGACCGGGCGCACCTCGTAGAGGTCCGCCGGGTCGCCGGAGACGTACACCCGCAGTTCGCCCTTGCGGGCCTGGAGCGGGTTGCCGACGACACAGGCCTCGACGCGGCGCAGGCCCTTGTCCGCCAGGCGGGTCGCGGCCTCGCGGGCATAGGCCGGCGAGACGGTCGAGGTGTCGACGATGACGGTGCCGGGAGCCAGTACGGGCACCACCCGGCCGAAGAGGATCTCCTCGACCGCCTTCTCGTCGCTGAGGCTCAGCATGACGATGCCGTGGCCGGCGGCGGCGCGCTCGGGGGCGTCGGCCAGCTTGGCGCCCGCCGCGACGAGCGCGGCCGCCTTGCTGGCGGTCCGGTTGTAGACGGTCAGGGCGTACCCGGACTCCACCAGGCGGCCGGCCATGCCGCCGCCCATGTTGCCGAGGCCGATGAAAGCCAACTGTCGGTTGGTCATGGGGAGTTCTCTTTCCTTCCGGTCCGGCTGCCGGTTCGGGAGTCCGGGGTACAGGCTGCGTGGCTTCCTTGCGTGGGACGGGACCCGGGGGCCGTCAGTACGCGGCGTCGACCTCGTAGAGGGCGAACGGCGCGCTCGTACGGGTGTCGCGGAACGGTCGCAGCGGGGCGGTGTCCTCGCGGTGCTCCGCCCCGTCCTCCCAGATCCGGAAGGCCGCCATGGACTCCCAGCGGCTGACCACGACGAGCGCGGTCGGGTCCGCGGGGGACCGCAGCAGCTCGTTGCCGAGCATGCCGGGGACCGCCGCGAGCCGCTTGCTGACCAGGTGGTACGCGTCCCGAACGGCGGCCAGCTGCTCTTCGTCGTAGGCCGCCTGGTAGACCAGGACCCTTACCTCACCGGGCATCGGCTGCCGCCTTGCCCTCGATGGTGGTGAGCACCTCCATGACGTGGAAGGAGCCGCCCTTGCGGAAGGGGTGCAGCGTCGCGCGGTGTTCGAGGTGCGCGGGGCTCTCCTCGAACTCGCGGAAGCGCGGCTCGTCCGTCCAGTCGCTGATGATCACGAAGATGGTCTTGCCGCCGGCGGTGCGGTCGTCCTCGCGGGCCAGGGACTGGCCGAGGTTCGCCGGGTGGCCGGTGACCGCCTCGGTGCCCTCGAGCCAGGCCTTCTGGAAGTCGGCTTCCTTGCCCGGCTCGATCTCCATGCGGAGCATGACGCGGAAGGCCATTAGGAGATACCTCCGTCGACACCGATCGTGTTGCCGGTGACGTAGCGGGACAGGTCGCTGGCGAGCCACAGGATGGCGCCGGCCACCTCGTCGGGGGTGCCGAGCCGGCCGAGGGCGGTCTTCGCGCCGTACCGCTCCGACATCACCTTCTGCTGCTCGGGCGGCATCGCGAAGAAGTTCTCGGTCTCGATGACGCCGAGCGCGACCACGTTGAAGCGGATGCCCTGCGAGCCGAACTCCTTGGCCAGCGAGCGGTTCAGGCCCACGAGCGCGGCCTTCGTCGTGGTGTAGTGCGCGCGCAGCGGGATGCCGGCGTCGACGGCGCGGGAGCCGATCGAGACGACCGAGGAGCCCTCGCCGAGCAGCGGCAGCGCGTTCTGGATGACCAGGTGGGCGCCGGTGATGTTGGTGGCGAGGATCCGGTTCCACTCGTCGAGCGGGAGGTCCTTGTACGGGATGTGGCTGATCGCGCCGGCGTTGTTGACCAGCAGGTCGAGGCGGCCGCCGGTCAGCTCGCCGACCTGCCGCAGCAGGCCCGCGATCTCCTCGGGCTGGGAGAGGTCGGCGCGCAGCACGTGGTGGTTGCCGCCGATCTCCTTCAGCTCGTTCTCCAGGGAGGTGACGAAATCACTCTCGCGCTGGTAGCAGGTGATGACGTCGACACCGGCCTGGGCGAGCGCCAGTACGACGCCCCGCCCGACACCGCGGGTGCCGCCGGTGACCAGGGCCTTCTTACCCCGGAGTTCGAGGTCCATGGGTGTTCCTCCGTGAAGTAGCGTGTTGAGGGAAGACGTGGCGGCACTCAGAGCAGGAAGCCCAGTGCCGTGCAGTTGACGACGAGCGCGGCGATGGTGAGCCAGCTGCGCAGGCGGTTCCAGGCGCCCCAGACCTGCCGGGGGTCGCGTTCGGCGAAGTCGCTCGGCAGGTTGTCCGGGTCGAGGGTGCGCATCCACCGGTTGACCGGGACGTTCTTGGTGACGGAGATGACGGCCGTCACCGCGGCGAGCAGGGCCGCCACGGCGAACAGGGTCTGCGCCCCGGCCACCGGAGCGCCGAACGCGAGCACCACGTCACAGGCGATGGTGCCCAGCAGGCAGATGGGCATCGCCGGGTCGTAGCGCGTCCCGAAGAACGCGTGCGCGTTGACGTAGCGGTCGGCCGGCAGCGAGGCCAGGTAGGGGAAGCCCCCGAGCTGGGTGCCGAAGAGGACTCCGGCGGCCAGCCCGTTGACCAGGAGGAGCAACGGGGCGATGAAGGTCAGCACCACGGGCTCCTCAGTGGGCGAGGGTGCGGGCCTGGGCTTCGACCCGCTCCTTGATGAGTTCCATCTGGATCTTGGTGTTGCGGTTCAGGTGCTCCGTCATGGCGTCGTCCGTGGCCGGGGCCTCGGGCTTCATGTGGAAGTCCTGGATCCAGCGCATCCGCACACCGCCCGCGGGCTCCTGCGTGTACTCCCACTGGATGTTCATGAACTCGAACGGGCCGGTCTCCACGCGCTCGGCCCGGACGGTGCGGGTGGCGGTGTCGCGGGTGCGGCGGGAGACCCAGCTCCAGACGTTGCCGTCCTCATCGGGGTGCATGGTGAGGCGGAAGACGACCGTGTCACCCTCCTGTTCGAGCACCTCCGCGGTGGCGTACTCGCTGAACAGGTTCGGCCAGTTCGGGACGTCGTTGGTGATGTCCCAGACGACGTCCAGGGGGGCGTCGATGACGATGAAGTTGTCGGTGTGTCCAGCCACGGTTCGGTGCTCCTCGATGGATCGGCTCGGATCGTGTCTTCAGCCGTGTCGGCCGTGTGGGGGGAGGTGCGGCCCGCTCAGCGGCCGAGGACCAGGGCGGAGGTGAAACCGCCGTGGCCGCGGGCCAGGACCAGCGCGTGACGCAGGGACTGCTCCCGGGGAGCGCCGGTGACCAGGTCGATCTCGTAGCCGGGTGCGAGCGCGCGGACGTGGGCGGTGTGGGGGATCACGCCTTCGCGCAGGGACAGCAGGGCGGTGGCGACGTCGAGCGGCGCGCCTCCGCCGTAGAGCCGGCCGGTGAGCGTCTTCGGCGCGGTGACCGGGACGCCCCGGGGACCGAAGATCTCGGTGAGGGTCTGTGCCTCGTCGCGGTCGTCCGCGGGGATGCCCGCGGCGTCGGCGAAGACGACGTCGATGTCGGCCGGGGTGAGGCCGGCGTCGGCGATGGCGGCCTCGGCGGTGCGGCGCAGCGCGCGCGGGCGGCCGGACTCGGGCGCCGGGTCGAAGCCCGAGGCGTATCCGAGGACGCGTCCGTAGTTCTGCGCGCCGCGCTCTTCCGCGGCCTCGGCGCTTTCCAGTACGAGGATCGCGCCGCCCTCTCCGGGCAGGTAGCCGGAGGCCTCCGCGTCGAACGGCACGTAGGCGCGGTCCGGGTCGGTGACCGTGGAGAGCTTGCCGGTGGTGAGCTGCGCGGTCAGGGCGTACGGGCACAGCGAGGCGTCCGTGCCGCCGGTGACCACGAGGCGCGAACCCTTGCGGGTCAGGCGCCGGGCCTGGCCGATGGCGTCGAGGCCGCCGGCCTGCTCGCCCGCGAGCACCCCGCACGGGCCGCGCATCTTGTGCTTGATGGACACCTGGCCGGTGGTCGCCGCGTAGAACCAGGCGATCGACTGGTAGGCGCCGACCCAGGTGGGGTCGTTCTGGTAGAGCGCGGTCATCTCCTTCTGGCCGAACTCCGTGCCGCCGGAGGACGAGGAGGTGACGACGGCCATCTCGTACTCGGGGATGGCGCTCAGGTCGGCGCCCGAGTCCTGGAGCGCCGCCTCGCTGGCGGCCAGGGCGAGATGGGTCCAGTGGTCGGTCTGCGAGATGAGCCGGTTCGGCTTGACCGATTCCTGGGCGCTGAAGCCCGGTACCTGTCCGGCGTGGCGCACCGGGTAGCTCGACGGGTCGAACCGGCCGATGCGGTCGATCCCCGACTTGCCGGCGAGGACCGAGGTCCAGTGGGCCTCGACGCCGACACCGGTGGGAGCGAAGATCCCGAGGCCGGTGATCACCGGGGGGCGGTGGTCGGAGGAGGGGGCCATCATCAGCTCCTTCCGGCCGCGGCCGCGGCGGAGCCGGGGCGCGCGAGCAGCATGGCCGTCTGGAAGCCGCCGAAGCCGCTGCCGACGCTGAGGACGACGTCCATGGAGTGGTCGCGGGCCGTGATCGGGACGTAGTCCAGATCGCAGAGCGGGTCCTTGGTCGTCAGGTTGGCGGTGGGCGGGACGACCTGCCGGTCGAGCGCCAGCGCGCTGGCGGCCACCTCGATGGAGCCGATGGCCCCGAGGGAGTGGCCGACCATGGACTTGATGGAGCTGACCGGGATGTCGTAGGCGTGGTTGCCCAGGCTCCGCTTGAACGCGGCGGTCTCGTGCCGGTCGTTCTGCAGGGTCCCGGAGCCGTGGGCGTTGATGTAGCCCACGGCGGTGGGGTCGATCTTGGCCTGGTTCAGGGCGACGCCGATGGCCTCGGCCATCTCGCGCCCGTCGGGCTTGAGACCGGTCATGTGGTACGCGTTGCTGCGTCCGGCGAAGCCGACGATCTCGGCGTAGATGCGGGCGCCGCGGGCGATGGCCGCCTCGCGCTCCTCGATGACCATGACCGCGGAGCCCTCGGCGAGCACGAAGCCGTCGCGGGTCCCGTCGAAGGGCCTCGAGGCGTGCGCCGGGTCGTCGTTGTTCGCCGTGGTCGCCTTGATCGCGTCGAAACAGGCCGAGGTGATCGGCGAGATCGGTGCGTCGGTGGCGCCGGCGATGGCGACGTCGGCCGAGCCCTCCTCGATGAGCTGGACGGCGTGGCCGATGGAGTCCAGGCCCGAGGTGCAGCCGGTGGAGACCAGCGCGACGGGGCCTTCGGCCCCGACCTCCCAGGCGACCTCGGCCGCCAGGGTGGAGGGGATCATGTAGCCGTACAGGTGCGGGACGCCGTACTCGTGGTCGACGAGCCACTTGCGGCCGCTGTCGGAGAGGGTGACGTACTCCTCCTCCAGGCCCATCGTGCAGCCGACGGCCGAGCCGATGGAGACGGTCAGCCGCTCGGGGGCCAGCGCGGAGAGCTCGATCCCGCTGTCCGCCACCGCCTCCCGGGCGGAGACCACGGCGAACTGCGCGGCCCGGTCCATCCGGCGGATCTGGCGCGGGGTCAGTCCCGCGAGGGCCGGGTCGAAGTCGACCTCGGCCGCGACCTGCGAGCGGAACGCGCCCGCGTCGAACAGGGAGATCCGCCGCGTCGCGGTACGCCCTTCGGACAGCGTCCCCCAGAACGCCTCACGGCCCACCCCGCCCGGCACGACCGTGCCGATGCCGGTGATGACGGCCCGTCGGGTCACTTGGCACCGCCGACATCGGGGTTGGCCTGCTCGGGGCGCTGGGCGACCTCGGTGTCGACGTGGCCGTACTCGGGGCTCGGCGCGAGCGGCGAGAGGTGGAAGGCGCAGCGCGCGGTGGCGTCGCCCACGTTGACGAGGCGGTGGCGGACGCCGATGGGGACCAGCAGCGAGTCGCCGGCTCCGAGGACGACCTTCTGGCCGTCCAGCGTCATCTCGAGGGTGCCGTCGATGACGTGCAGGAACTCCTCGGAGTACGGGTGGTAGTGCTCGGTGATCCAGTCGGCCGGGTCGAGGGTCATGACCCCGCCGAAGCCGGAGGTGCAGCCGACCGTCTTGGGGCTGAGGGTGACACGGATGTCACCACCGCGCTTGGTGTTGGCCTCGACCTCGTCCGAGGTCACCTTCACAGTGCGAGAAATGGCGGTGGTCACTTGATCCGCCCTCCGTCCTTGGTCCAGATGTAGAAGGGCTCGGCCATCGCGTCCTTGGGCTCTTTCCAGTCCGGGTCGTAAGGTTCGACACACTGGGCGAGCTTGGTGTTGATGTCGTCGTAGAGCGGGTGGCTCCGAGCGCGGTAGAGGTTCGCGTTGATGTCCTCGTCTGCCTCCACCAGGTGGAAGTACAGGCCGTGGAACTTGAAGAGCGTGCGACGGCTGACACCGATCAGGTGCGGCAGTTCGGAGTCGTCCGACTCGCCGAAGATCTTCGCGATGTCTTCGGTCTTGTCCGGCCGCAGCTTGGCGACGATCAGAGTGCGATGCACGGTGGTCCCTCCCGAGGAGTCGGTGTCTGCGGGACGGAAGGTCTCACCGCGATCTGGAGGAAGGCTTGATACCGCCTCCAGCGCCGCTGCAGCGCCGCACGGCGAGCGGGCCGCGAGCGGGCCGCGAGCGCCTCCGGGTCAGCTGCATGCGGACCGACCACCACAGCGGAGGAACTCGCATGCCGTTCGCAGCGATCACGTACGACGTCAAGCCGGGCTACGAGGCGGAGCTCACCGAGATCTTCGGCAGCTTCAAGCGGGTCAAGGGGAACCGCGTCAAGGACGAGTCCGGCGCGGAGGCCGGCACGCTGCTCGCCACCGCCGTGTTCCTGCGCGACGACACCCTGGTGCGGGTCATCGAGTACACGGGCGACCTGGACGCCGTGGCCCGTCACATGGCGGTGCAGCCGGGTGTGGTCGACTTCGAGGAGTCGATCAAGCCGTACCTCAGCAAGCCGCGCGAGACCGACACCCCCGAGGGCTTCGTGGCGACCTTCAAGCGCAGCCTGCTGACCACGGTCGTGCAGTTCTCCAGCCGGGACCTGCCCGCCTCCGTCTGATCCGGGGCGCGCATCCGCCCGGGCGCATGCCGACGGCGCGACGGCCGTACTGGAATCCAGTACGAGGCCGCCGCGCCGTAGCCGTTCTCGGATCGCCGCCGGTTCTCGGACCGCCGGCGTTCTCAGATCGCCGCGACTCCCGCCGCGGTGAACACCAGCGCCACCACCGACAGGACGGTGCGCAGGTAGTGGAACTTGCGCCAGAGCGGGCGGGGATCTTCCCAGTCGGCGGGTATGACCGCGGGATCGGTGATCGCCTTCACCCGGCGGTTGATCGGCACGTTGCACAGGTGGGACACCCCGGAGACGCCCAGCAGCAGCACCGCCGAAGCCGCGAAGAGCGGCCGCCCGGTACCGCTGACGGTCACCGCGAGCACTCCGTTGACCAGAGTGCTGCTCAGCACGATGACCGGCATCGTGGGGTCCCAGTTCCGGCCCAGCAGTTTGTGCGCGTAGACGTAGGTGCCCGTCTCCATCGCGAAGAGCGCCGGGAGGACGCTCAGCGCGACGGCGAACAGGACTCCCGCGGTGACGCCGCTGCCGAGCAGGGCCACGACACCCAGGACCTCGTTCATGACGACGGGGCCCCCACGGGGTGGGTTTCCACGGTGAGCTGCTGGACGCTGCGCATGATGGCGTTGCGGAAGTACTCCGCGAACCCCTCCGGCGTGGTGGTGTCCCGCTGCTCCGCGAGGTACGGGGCCAGCTTGTCCTCGAGGATGTGCACGCCCTTCTGGGCGGCCATGTGCTTGCCGACCGCCGCGAAGTCTCCCTCGTAGTGGATGACGCGCACGATGTTGTCGTCCTTGACGAAGACGCCGGTGCCGAGCAGCCGGCCGGCCGGGTCGCCGCCGTCGCCGGCGAACTCCGGGGTGTTGACCCGCTCGAAGGCGGCGAAGATCTCGGCGATCTCGTCCTCGAAGCCGGGCTTGACCTTGTACGTGATGGCTGCGTAGGGCATCAGATTCCTCCGTCGACTTCGATCGTGGTGCCGGTGACGTACGAGGCGCTCTCTCCGGCGAGGTAGAGCACCGCCCCGGCGACGTCCTCGGGTGTGCCGAGGCGGCCCAGGGCCGTCAGCGCCGTCAGCTTGGCCGCCAGCTGGGGCGGCAGGCCCGCGCCCGGTTCGGTCTCGGTGACCCCGGGCGCGACCAGGTTGACCCTGATCCCGCGCGGGCCGAGCTCCTTGGCGAGCGCGCGCGTGAAGCCGACCAGCGCGGCCTTGGAGGTGCTGTAGTGCACTCCCATCGGGCGGCCGCGCAGGGCCACCGAGGCCCCGATGTTGACCACCGAGGCGCCCGGCGCCAGGGCGTCGAGCACGGACTGGGTGACCAGGTAGGCCGAGGTGGCGTTGTGGTCCAGGACCCGGTGCCACTCCTCCTCGGAGAGCTTGCCGAAGGGCACGTGCCCGTCGACGCCGAGGTTGTTGACCAGGACGTCGATGCCGCCGAGCCACTCGCCGGCCGTGGTGGCCAGCAGCTGCGCGCCCTCACGGGTGGTGAGGTCGGCCTGGACGAGCTCCGCCTCGCCGCCGGCCGCTTCCACTTCGGCGCCGAGCGACTTGGCCTGTTCGGCGTCGCTGCGGTAGCTGACGACGATCCGGGCACCGGTCCGGGCGAAGGCGAGCGCCGTCGCCCGGCCGATGCCGCGGGTGCCGCCGGTGATGACGACCCGGCGGCCCGCGGACGTATCGGGCTCCGTCACCGAACGGCTCCGGCGCGGGGGGCCGTACTGATCAGGGCGAGCAGCAGGCGCGGGGTCTCCGCCTCCGCCACCGCGTCGTCGTTCAGCACGATCCCGTAGGTACGGTTGATCACGCTGGTGACCTGGAGCAGGGCGAGGGAGTCGTAGCCGAACTCGAGGAACGGCGTGTCCAGGGCTTCGTCGCCCTCGAAGGCCATGCCCTCCTCCGGCGCTCCGACGCACTCGAGCAGCAGCTCACCGAGCTCGGAAAGGGTTATGTCGCTCACGATGCTTCCTCTCAGGAGAATCAGTTGGCCCTAGCCAGCAGCGGGATTCCCGCGACACCGAACAGTGCCGGGGTTCCCTCCAGGTCGAGCTGTGGCGAGGAGTCGAGAACCGCGCGGTGCAGGAACTCGATGCTGGGTGAGGGGTCGAGCCCCAGAGTCTGGTTGAGGGAGGCGCGCAGCTGCCGGTAGACCACCAGGGCGTCACTGCGCCGCCCGGCCCGGTACAGCGCGAGCATCAGCTGCTCGTGCAGGGCCTCGTGCATGGGGTGCCGGGCCGCGAGCCCGGACAGTTCGCCGATGAGTTCATGGTGGCGGCCGAGCCTCAGGTCTGCCTCGATTCGACGGTGAAGCACGCTCATGCGCGACTCGTCGAGCCGGGTGGCCTCCACTTCGAGGAGCACGCCGCACTGGACGTCGGCCAGCGCCCGGCCGTGCCACAGGGACAGCGCCCGGCCGAAGTACGCGGAGGAGCCGACCCAGTCGCCCTGGTCCAGGGCGCGGTGGCCGGCCGAGGACAGGGCGTCGAACTCCTGGGCGTCGATGAGTCCGCCCTGGGTGTCCAGGCGGTAGCCGCCCGGTTCGGTGACCAGGACGCTCTTGGCGCCGCGGGGCAGTCCGGCGCCGGCCGGCTCCTCGGCCAGCGCCGCGCCGATGAGGTGGCGGATCTGCAGGATGTACGTCTGCAGGGTGGTCTGCACGCTGCGCGGCGGACTCTCCCCCCACACTTCCTCGACCAGTGAGGCCACCGAGACGACCTGGTCGGCCTGGAGCGCGAGCAGCGCGAACACCTTGCGCGGCTTCACGGCCGTGAGGTGGAGGGGAACACCGGACTGGATGGCTCGGAACGGCCCGAGCACGCTGATGTCCATGCCTTGAACAACTCCTTGTGGTTGGGGTGTCCGGCTCGCCGTGGGCACGGCTCAGCCCGCCACTGGCGGTAGCTGCGGAGCTCCGGCAAACACCGATTCGACGTTCAGCGCCTCCCCGACGCGCCGGGGCAGTTCCGCTCCGCGTACGAAGAAGTGGGCCCCGGGCAGGGTCCACAGCCGGAACCCCGCCGTCGTGCAGTGCTCCCAGGCGGCGACCTCGGCCGGGGAGACCAGCTGGTCGTCGGCTCCGGCGAAGGCCGCCACGGGGCAGGGCAGCGCAACCATCGGTGCGGACCGCAGACTGCGGGCCAGCCGCAGGTCGGCCCGCAGTGTGTCCAGGGTCATGGCGAGCCATCCGGGCCGCTCGAGCAGTTGCGGAGGCAGGCTGTCCTCGTCCCCGAGGCCCTTGACGAGGTCCTCGTCCGGGGCGTCCGGGAGCAGGGCGCCGGGACCGTCGAGGACGGCGGAGGGGAGCTGGGGCGCGGGGCTCGCGCCCGCCATCACCATCAGGGGCGGCCGCCGGCCGGTGCGCACCAGGTGCTCCGCGAACCGGTAGGCGACCATCGCGCCGAGGCTGTGCCCGTAGAAGGCGTACGGCTCGGGCCCGTCGAGGAGTTCCCCGAGGTCGTCGGTCAGTTCCCGGACCAGCTGGTCCCCGTCGGTGATCCGGGCTTCGCGCAGCCGGGCTTCCCGGCCGGGCAGCCGTACGGGCAGTACGGTCACGCCGGGTCCGATGGAGCGCCGCCATCCGGCGAAGCTCATGGCACCCGCGCCCGCGTGGTGGAAGCAGAACAGCCGGATTCCGGCCGGGCCGGCCGGCGGTCGTACCGCGAGATAACGATGCACCCGGACTCCCCTTCCGTAGATGACCCCCGTGGTCAGGTGCGGGATCAGAGAGTCACCGCCCCACCTCGCCCGGGGCTCAACTTCAGCTGGAGCGCGGGTCGGCGAGAACCGGCAGCAGGGGTAGCACGCCGCTGGATCCGCTCCGGGCGTCGAACCCCGGGTCGTACAGCGCGGCGCTGACGGTGTAGGAGTCCACCTTCTGCCAGCTGTGGAAGGACCACTCCCATCCGGTGCCCGGCGTGCCGTCGGGCCGGAGCATCTGGACGCGCTGGTCGCGGGGTCCGAAGCCGAACTCGGTGAACCGGAAGCGCAGCCCCTGGCCGATGGCCTTGCTGTAGGCCTCCTTCAGCGTCCACAGGCGCACCAGCTCACGGTTGCGCTGGTCTTCCGGTACCTGTTCCAGTGCCTCCAGTTCGTACGGGGTGCACACCTGGCGTTCGGTGCCGAGGCCGAGCATCCGGCGGTCCTCGGACTCGGTGTCCACGCCGATCCGGCCGAACCTGCTCAGGCCCACCACCAGCAGCCCCTCGGTGTGGCTCAGGCTGATGTCCAGCTGGTCGATGCCGCGCAGGTGCGGACGGCCGCCGATCTTGTAGGCGAGTTCGAGTTCGCTCGGCTTCGTGCCCAGGACCGCGCTCGCCGCGGACTTGAGCAGCAGCCGTGACGCCACGAACCGGGAGCGGTTCTGCGCGTGGGTCATCTGGCGCATCCGCCGGTGGTCGGGGCCGAGGTCGGCGGCCAGGGCCGGCGAGTCGAGGTCCGGCGGCAGCCAGTCGTCGACGGCGGCGTACACCACGCAGGTGCCGCGTTCGGCCATCTCCCGGCGCACGGGCTGCCAGGAAGCCGCCGGTCCCCCGTGCCGCAGCGGGCGCATGACCGTGTTCACCACGCCTCCCATCACGTCACCGCGAGACCGACGAGGCGCTCCACGCGTCCGGCGAGCTGGACTACGGTCGTGGCGCCGGACAGCACGTCGGACAGGGGCAGGTCCCGCAGGGCGGGATAGCGCAGCTCCAGCCGGCATTTGAGCTCGATCACCATCACCGAGTCCAGGCCCAGGTCGTCCGAGAGGTGCAGGTCGAGGACGGCCGGTCGCGTGGACGGCGGCCGTCCCAGCACCCGTTCGATCTCTTCCCACACCGCTTGCCCCACTGCTGGATTGCTCATGTCGTCTCTCCGGAAGGTAGGGAGCGGGTCCGTTCAGCCGCCGATGGCGGTCGAGTAGAGGTCGTAGCTGCGGGCGTCGTCGAAGCGGTGCAGCACCTCGGCGAGCATCCGCTCCTCGCCGAGCGGGAGGATCCTGGCCGCGGCCTTGTCCAGCCGGCCCGCGATCCGGGTCAGCGCCATCGCCGCCCAGGCGGGGTCGGCGAGGAAGCCGGAGCTGTCCCGGTGGTGGCGCCACACTCCGAGGCAGGCGGCGCCCGCGACGATCAGCGCGTACCGGTCGGCCATGGCGTACGCCCGGGGGCTCACCGGGCGGCCCCGGGGATGGGCGGCCAGCTCCGCGCAGGCCGCCAGGAGCGTGCGGAGCTGCTCGGTGAGCACGGCGGTGGCCGCCGCGAGGGCCTCGCCGAGCTCTCCGTCCACCGAGGCCGCGTACCGTGCGGAGCGGGCGAGCGAGGCGAGCAGGGCGTCGCCCCCGGCGGCGGGTACGGGGCCCTCCTGCCCGTATCCGGGCAGGTCGGCGTCGAACGGCCGGAACAGCGCGGCGGGCGCCTCCTCGCCCGCGGACGGATCGAACTCCGCGAGCCGCAGCAGGTGCGCGACGATGACCGCCCGGCTGGAGGCGGTGCCCGCGCTGCCGAGGCCGATCATCGGCAGGTCGCGGGCCGTCTTCTGGAAGGTGCCGTAGCTGCCGCTCCGGGCGTAGGACTCGGCGCCCAGGACGATGGAGAGGTCGTAGACGGCCTCGTTGAGCACGGTCGGCAGCAGGTACTTGGCGACGGCGCCCAGCAGCCGGCACTCGGCCGGCAGCAGGTGCACGGACCGGGTGGTGACGAGCGAGACGCAGTCGCTGATCAGCAGGTCGGTGAAGGCGTCCACCAGGGCGGTGCGCGTCCGGGCGGTGTGCAGGGAGGCGCGGCTGCGGGAGCGGTGCGAGCGCGCGAAGGCGGTCGTCGTGCGCAGCGCGGTGTCCGCGCAGCCCAGGGACATGGACAGGCCGGTGCTGCGGGTCAGGGGGAAGGCCCGCTCGGCGAGCTGCGCCCCGGAGCCCGGCGTGCCGATCAGCCGGCCCGGGTCCAGGCGGTGCCCGTCGAACTCGAGGCCCTGGACCACGCAGCCGCGGATGCCGACGGTCCTGCGGCGGGGCAGCAGCGCCAGGTTCGCGCCGTCGGGGCTGTCGGGGCCCGGCAGGAGGAAGGCGCTCAGTTCTCCCTGGGCCGCACCGAGGGTGTGGGCGAACAGCACGAGCGACTGCGCCGACGCCGCGCTGTTGAGGGCCTCCTTGCGGCCGGACAGCAGGTATCCCCCGCGGTCCGGCCGGGCGGTGAGCCGGTTGGCCAGGAAGTCGTTGCCCTGGGGCGGCTCGGGGTAGGCGCAGGCCATCCGGCCGCCGGCCAGCAGCAGATCGGCGGTGTCCCTCCGCTGTTCCTGCGTGCCGTCGGCCCAGACGACCACCGAGGCCATGTAGGACGTCAGCCCGTAGCCCAGGCCCAGGGCCGCGTCGCGGCGGAAGACCGCGCGCAGCACCCGGGACAGGACGTCGAGCCGGTCGAGCCGGCCGCCGAGCTCCTGCGGCACGAACTCCGCGTTGAGCCCGAACCGGTCGAGGAGCCGTTCCGCGGCCGGCAGCAGCCGGGCGCGGTCGTCGGCGGCGAGGAACTGCTCCGCTCCCAGGGGATTGCCCGGATCCTCAAGGTCCCCAAATGCGTGCTCGAGTTGCGCGATGCGTTCCTGAACGGCGGCCTCCGAGGAGTACGCCCTGTTCGCCACCGTCGTCATGGCTTCTCTCCGTCCTCAAGTGCGGCCCATGGGACTCTGCTTAACCGGCACGGCTCAAGACACCCTCAAGGTCTCCCGGTCAGGCTGGAAGTCGTTGCCCGCACCGGTCGGCGCCGGCTCGGTCAGTGGGCTCGGCACCGCCGTCCTGCCGTGGAGGTACGGAAGGCGGTACTGATCGGCCGGAAGCCAGAGGGACCCGTAGGCCACCAAGCTGTTCCACACGGGCAGCAGGAGCCGCCTGACCACGATGTGGGCGAAGGTGTGAGCGGGGGTTCTCGAAGCGGACATCGTCGTGCCCTTCCTTTGCGAGCGGAAGCACCACGGTGGTCCGCGCGGCTCGGCAGGGCCTCAAACATTTCTCGTGTGCGCCCGCGCTCGAGCGTCACTCAAGCGGCCTGTGCTGACATGCACTGAGGTTCCGCGCACAGGACCAGGAGGGGACCGGCCGATGCCAGAGCGGGAGCACGGCCGACAGGTGACCGTGGTCGAACGGCTGACCACGAGCCTCGATCCCGCCTCGTTCGAGCGCGAGCTGGTCGCCTACGCCCGCCGCCGGGAGTCCGCCAAGGGCCTGGAGGCCCTGGTGACGGCCGCCTGCGCCGACCGGCCCGGCAGCTACGTGCACCTCGACCGGTGGAGCTCGCTGGACCGCCTCCTGCAGTCCGGGCACGAGGCCGGCGCCTCGATGGCGTTCTTACGCGGCCTCGGCCCCGAGACGGCCACTTCCTCGGAGCTGATGGTCACCGTCGGGCGGATGACCGTACGGGGCAAGTTCGCGGACGCCGCGCACGTCGTCCTCATCCACGCCGTCCTCGACGGCGAGCCCGAGCGGTTCGAGCTCGACTTCGGCTCCCTGGTGGGGCAGTGCGTGCCGGACGCCGGTTTCGGCGGGAGCGATCTGCTCCGCTCGGCCGCCGACCCCCGCCTGTACACGGGCCTGCTGTGGTGGCTGGACGCCGATGCCTGTGCGCGCGTGCGCGGCGGCGTCGGCTATCCGGACCGGCTGGCGAAACTGTCCGCCTCGGCGCAGGTGCGCGAAGAGGCGGCCCGGCCCCTGCGAGAGGGCTGAGCGGACCCGCCCCGGGCACACCCCGGGCCCGGACCGCGCCTCGTCCCGGCGCTCTCCCCTCCCTCCGCTCCTCCGGGGCTCTTGCGGTACTCCGGCCGCGCTCTTGCCGCGCTCTCCCCGCGCTCCTGCGGCCCTCCTGCCGGGCACCCGCTGCCGTACGAGCCCGCTGCGAGCACGGCAGCGCAGCATCGGAACATGGATGAGTCGACCGATCCGCAGGTCCGTTTCACCGTGCTGCGCGGGCAGCCCGATGCCGAGGAACTCGCGGCGCTGACGGCCGTCCTGTGCGCCTGCCTCGCGGCACCGGCCGCGGACGAAGCCGAGGAGTACGGGGCCTCGGCTGCGTCCGCGCCCTGGGGGGGCCGGCGCCGTCCGCGTCCCCGGGTCGGCTGGACCAGTCACACCTGACCTCGGGCCCACGGGCGACCGGATCACCGGCCAGCGGGTCCCAGCGACGGTCGAGCGTCCTCAGCGAGGGTCGAGTGTCCTTCGAGAGGGCGCACCTACGTTCCTGCTCCGGGCGGGAGCGAGGCACCCACGGCAAAGCGTGCCCGCTGCGCCCACAAGACATTGCCAGGGGGACCCGGAAGTGACCAGCGACTACAGCAGTTTTACCGAACTGATGATCGATAGAGCCCGGCTGACACCCGATCGAGAGGCGCTCCTGCTCCTGCCGGACAGCGACGAGTCCGGCCGCCCCGCCTCGGTGTCCTACCGTGCGCTCGACGCTTCCGCGCGCGAGCTCGCCGGCTGGCTCCAGGCCCGGGGCAGCGCCGGCGAGCGGGTGATGCTGCTGCACGACTCCCGCCACCAGTTCGCCGTGTCCTTCCTGGCCTGCCTGTACGCGGGCGCGATCGCCGTGCCGGTCCCGCCGTCCGGCGGCCGCAGCCACCACGAGGAGCGGGTCGCCGGGATCCTGAAGGAGTCGGGGCCCTGCGCCGTCCTGACCGACGCCGCGCTCGCCCCCGCGATCTCCCGGATACTGGCCGGCCGGGGGCACGGCCAGATACCCTGCCTGGCCGCCGACGCCGTGCCGCAGCACGCCGAGTGGCGCCTCCCCGAGCTCGACCGGGACAGCGTCGCCTACCTCCAGTACACCTCCGGTTCCACCGGCAGCCCGCGCGGGGTCGTCGTCACGCACGGCAACCTGCTCGCCAACCAGGAGGCCCTGGGCCGGATGCTCGGCGCCGGGCCCGGTGCCAGAATCGGCGGCTGGCTGCCGCTCCACCACGACATGGGCCTGGTCGGCCAGCTGCTGCACCCCCTGTGGCTGGGCGGCACCTCGGTGATGATCACTCCCGAGGCCTTCGTGAAGCGCCCCGTGCGCTGGCTGGAGGCCATCAGCCGGTACGGCATCGAGGTCAGCGGCGCACCGGACTTCGCGTACGGGCTGTGCGTGCGGCGGGTCACCGACGAGCAGCTCGAGGGCATCGACCTGTCCGGCTGGCGGATCGCCGTCTCGGGCGGGGAGCCGGTGTCCGCGCAGACCCGTCGGGAGTTCACCGACCGGTTCGCCGCCGCGGGCCTGCGCCCCGACGCCATGAGATCCGCGTACGGACTGGCCGAGGCGACGTTGCTGGTGGCCGGCGGACCCGCCGACGGCGAGCCCATGACGGTCGACGCCGAGGCGCTCGAGCAGCGCCGGATGAAGGCGCCGCGCCCCGGCAAGCCGGTCCGCACCCTGATGTCCAGCGGTACGCCCGACGGCTCGACCGACGTGCTGATCGTGGACCCCGACACCCTCGACGTGCTCCCCGACGGCAAGGTCGGCGAGATCTGGGTGTCGGGACCGGCCGTCGGGCAGGGCTACTGGCGCGACCGCACGGCGACCACGGAGCGCTTCGGCGTCGCCGTGGACGGCATGGGCGGTCAGCTGCGGACGGGGGACCTCGGCGTCCTGCACGAGGGCGACCTGTACGTGACCGGCAGGCTGAAGGACATGATCGTGGTCGCCGGCCGCAACCTGTACCCCCAGGACCTCGAACACACCGTGCAGCGGATCAGCGCCCTGTTCGGCACGGGAACGGCCTTCTCCGTACCCGGCGAGCGCGAACGCGAACGCGTCGTCCTGGTACAGGAGCTGCGCACGCACAAGCGGTACGCGCTCGACCTCGAAGCGATCGCCGAGGGCGTGCGGCGCTGCCTCGCCGAGGAGTACGACATCGCGGTGGGCGGGGTGCTGCTGGTACGTCCCGGCACGGTCCGGCGCACCACCAGCGGAAAGGTGGAGCGGACCGCGATGCGCCGGCTGTTCCTCAGCGGCGGGATCCGGCCGCTGTACCAGCACCTGGACGACGAACTGAAAGTACCGGCCGGGCCTTCGCGTTGAGCTGGTCAGCAGGGACACCGAGCCGAGAGGGAGCTTGACGTGAACGCGGATGCACCGGGCGGTCCCGACGAGCGGGTTTTCGCAGCCTGGCTCGCCGAAACGATCGGCGGATACGTACGTCGGGAGGTGCCCCAGGACGAACCGCTGACCGATTGGGGTCTCGACTCGATCGGGCTGCTCGGCCTCTACGGGGACATCGAGGAGCGGTTCGGACCGCTGCTGGACCCGGCCGACATCTGGGCGTACCCCACGATCCGCGACCTGGCGCGCTTCCTGGCCATGCGGGAGGGCATGGGCCGGCGCGCCGGGCAGGTGCGCGCCGCGTTCGTCTTCACCGGGCAGGGCTCCCAGCATCCCCGGATGACCGCCACGCTGTACGACGAGCTCTCGGGCTACCGCCACCACCTCAGGGCCGCCGACGCCGCGATCCGCCCGTACCTCGGGATCTCCGTGACCGAGCTGGTCCTCGCCGGGGATCCGCGGGTGCACCAGACGGCGCTGACCCAGCCGGCCCTGTTCGCCGTCGAGTACGCGCTGGCCATGACCCTGATGGAGGAGCAGCAGGTGCGTCCGGTCGCCGTGCTCGGGCACGGCATCGGGGAGATCGCGGCGGCCGTCGTGGGCGGGGCGCTGCCCCTCGACGACGCGGCGCGGCTGGTCTGCTTCAGGGGCATGTACATGCAGTACCTGCCCACGGGCGGCGGGATGATGGCGACCTGCGCGGATCCCTTCGAGGCGGCGGAGGCCACGGCGAGCGAGCCGGGCGTGACGATCGGGGCGTTCAACGCGGCCCGCGCCACGGTCCTCTCGGGTGAGCTCGAGGGGCTGGAGCGGGTCCGGGAGCGGCTGGCGGCGATCGGCATCTCGAGCGCCTTCCTCCAGGTGACGCACGCCTTCCACTCCCCCCTGATGGAACCGGTCACGCCGCGCTTCGAGGAGGCGGCCCGCCACCTGTCGGGGTCGAAGCCCGGGCTGCCGTACTACTCGACGGTGTACGGGCGGCGGATCGAGGAGCCACTGGACGCCGCGTACTGGACGGCCCAGATCACCTCTCCGGTGCGGTTCGCCGACGCGGCCCGGCAGATGCTCGCGGAGCAGACCCCCAGCCATGTGGTGGAGATCGGCCCGAAGGCGGTGCTGATGCCCTTCCTCCGGCGGATGGCCGGCTCGCGCGGACCCACCTGTCTGGCCGTGTGCCGCGGTCCCCAGACCAACGCCGTGGACATGGCCGGGGTCCTCTCCGCCCTCAACGCGGGCCCGCTGGCGCTGGGATGAGCACCCGGGGCACCTCGGTCGCCCCGGCCGGGCCCGCCGAGCCGGTCGGACCGGCCGTCCCGGGCCCGCTACGGGATCCAGCCGGCCTCCTCCGCGATCCGGATGGCATCGATCCGGTTGCGGGCGTTGAGCTTGTCCACGATGGCCGTCAGGTAGTTGCGCACGGTGCCCTCCGTCAGGAAGAGCTCCTCGGCGATCTCCCCGGCGTCCGCGCCGCGGGCGGCCAGCCGGAGCACCTGCGTCTCGCGGGGCGAGATCGGGTTGTCCAGTGCCTCCCAGGCGCTGAGCGCGAGATCCGGGTCGATGACCCGCTGCCCGTTGGCCACGGCCCGTACGGCCTGGGCGAGCCGGGCCGGCGGGGAGTCCTTCAGCAGGAACCCCGAGACGCGGGCGGCCATCGCCCGGCGCAGGGTGCCGGGTCTCCCGAGGCTGGTGAGGATCAGCGTGCGGCAGGTCGGCAGGCGCTCGTGCAGTTCGGCGGCGGCGGTCAGCCCGTCGGTGCCCGGCAGATCGATGTCGATGATCGCGACGTCGGGCCGCTTTTCGAGCGCTGCGGGCACGATCAGATCTCCCCGGTCGACGGATGCGACCACAGAGAAGTCGGGTTCCAGTTCGAGCAGGGCGATGAGAGCGCCGCGGACCATGTGCACATCTTCGGCGAGAAGAATATTCAGCGACAGCATTTGTTGTTCCTCCGTTCCCCATCTGCCGGTTCAGGCAGCCGGATTTCCCGACACCCGAACATCTGCCGCCGTTATCCCGGCGCCTCTGTACCTCTGCGGTTCGACGGCCTCGGCCGGCTCGGGCGCGGTCGGCCTGAGCGGTGCCCTCGCCGTCAGGCGGAAGCGCCCCTGCGACTCGACGCCGGCGCTCAGCACTCCGCCGATCGCCGTGAGCCGGGCGTCGAGGTTGCCCAGTCCGCTTCCCCGGTCGCCGGAGTCCGAGAGGCCGATGGCGTCCACCCCGTCGTTCTCCAGCACCAGCTCCACCATCTCCCCGTCGACCGTCGCCCTGATGGTGCAGGACTGCACCTTGCTGTGCCGCAGGATGTTGGTCACGCCCTCGCGCAGGGCGGTCGCCAGCACGGTGTCCACGAGCGGGTGCAGCCGCCCGCAGTCGATGTCGACCTCGGCGCGGACGTCGGCCGCGGCCATGACGTCGACCACCGACTCCGCCTCGGCTGCCAGGGACATGTCACGATATCCATTGGCGACCATCCGTACGTCGACGAGCGCCTGGCGCGACACCACGAGGACGGACGCGATCTCGTCGCGCGCCCGGTCGGGGTTGTTGAGGACCAGACGGGTGATCAGCTCGCACTTCAGCGAGATGGCCGACAGGCTGTAGCCGAGGAGATCGTGCAGGTCCCTGGCGAACCTCAGACGTTCCTGGGTGACGGCCATCCTCGCCATCTCCGCCCGGGTCTCGTGGACTTCGCGCACCAGATCGGTCAGCCGGGTGAGGCCGTAGATCACCAGACCGGTCAGGGCCGTGGAGATGCCCAGGTAGGCCACGTCGAGCATCGTGCCGCCCTTGCCCACCGCCCACCACACCACGACGAGCGAGATCGCCCCGAAGGTGGGCCAGGCGACGCGGGGCGGCGCGAGCAGCAGGACCGAGGCGCACAGCGGTCCCGCGACGCTGCCCCACGCCAGGTCCAGCCAGACCACCGGCAGGAAGGTGAGCACGAACTGCACCGCCAGGGCGATGCACTTGCGGCCGGTGGACCACCGGCGGGCCCGGGCCGAGGTGAGGACCAGCTGCACGGCGTAAAGGACCAGGACGGCACCTTCACAGACGAGGAGCTCCGGGGTCCGGCCGCGCAGCGCGTATTCCGCATTGAGCGCGGTGATGATTCCGTATCCGGACAGGACCATGACCACGATGCCCTGCGCGAGACGCGGCGCCAAGACGTCGGAAAGGCGACCACGTTTGTCCGGACTTAAACTTTCCGCTTGCTCCGTCCCTTGAGCTAGGTCGTTGTCCGCAGTCCGGAAACGGCCCGTCATATGCTCGCTCCTCAGTAGGAAATCGGGAGGGTCTGAGATCGCACTATATGCCGAGCCTGCCAGGCAGAGGGCGGGTAACGGAACAGTCCTGATCTACAGGGGCAGCGGGACCGAGTTGAGTTCCCCGAAGGCGAGAACGGCGTCCCGCTGACCGAGACTCGGCGGTACGTCGAAGAGCCGCCCGGGAGCGAACCTGGCGTAAAACGGGCGCAGTCCGGGTACCAGGGTCTTGACCACCGGAATCCCGACGTCCGGCCGCGTCTGGTCGAGGACCAGAAGCTCCATGCCGTGCGACCACAGCAGCGTCCGGATGTACTGGACGTCGTCGAGGAGGTCCGCGCTGCGCCCGGCGTACGCCCAGGATCCGGGCGTACGCGCGGTCTGCGCCGGATCGGGGAACAGCTGCGGCTGACCGGGCAGCGCCGTACCGGAACCGCCGGGGGCCGGCATCAGCTGCACCATCTCGGTGAGCGCCCTGCGCAGGGCGAGGCGCGGGTCGAAGTGCGCCCCGAATCCGAAGACGAACTCCTCGGCCGGGCCGGCGGTGTTCTGGCAGAGGGCCACCACGACGGGGATGCCCAGGTCGGAGGTGAGGTCCAGGGCCCAGACGCGCCGGCCGGTCCGGGCCAGCGCGGCCCTCATCGACGCGAGCCACGGCTCGTCGAAGGAGTCCAGGTCGATGGCGGGCAGGCGCAGTTGGTTGTACCACCACAGGGCCACGGAATCCCGCTCGACGAGTTCGAGGACTCCCTGGACCACGGCGTCCTCGAGGCTGCCGCCCGCGGCGTTGCCGTTGGAGTCGGCCCACAGACCGTCCCGGGGACCGCCCGCGCCCGTGTCGAAGTAGAGGGTGGAGGTGGGGAGCAGCCGGTGGACTCCGGCGGTGAGCGACCACACCGGCGTCCAGTCGGTCGCGGCCGCGGGATCGAAGGGATCGCTCACCCGGTGGAAGGGTGCCTGCCGGGCGTTCCATCTCGCCCGGTCGGCGTACTGTCTCTCGTCGAACAGCTGGTAGGCGTTGGGGTGCAGGGCCGCGTCGCCCAGACCCGTGAGCGAGTCCCGGATGACCAGCTCGTCCCCCTGGCGCGAGCTGCTGTAACGTTCCGCCGCCTCGCACAGCGCGCTCGCCCGCGCCTCGGTGGCGGTAGCCCCCTTGCCTCCGCTGCGCGAACGCAGGACCTGGTGGACCCCGGCGAGCGAGTGCCCGCGCAGGGCCAGGTTGGGACCGGAGTCATAGGCGTGGAGCCCGTCGGGAACCCCCGGCATCGGGCGCAGGTGCGTCACGATGCCGGTGACCGGACTGATCAGCCGGCGGTTCTCGATCAGGATCCCTTCGGCGGAGATCGCCCGGTCGTTGCTGCCGGAACCCTCCGCCTTGGGTCTGGACACCGGGACGACCGGCCGCGCCGTCTGCGCGGCGACGAGCGAGGGGTCCCCGCAGTCGGGGCACTGCGGGCGGCGCAGCACCGTGTGGTGGGTGGTGCTCAGGCTGAGGCTGTCCAGGACGCAGACCGACCGCTGTTCCGGGTAGCGCAGACCCGCCAGCCATTTCGACATTTCCAGTACGGCGCTCTGGATCCCGAGCGACCGTACGGCGGAGAGGCTCGGGGCGGGCCGCGGAGCGGGACCGTCCAGGCCCAGGGCGCGCTGTACCGGGACCTCGCTGCGGCGGTGTTCGGACAGCCGGTGGGCCAGGCAGGTCCAGCAGGGCCCGGACGAGTCCGGGGTGAAGAACGGTCCGGTCCACGGGTCGGCGGCGAACGGTCTGGCCAGCAGCCAGGTCCGTCCCTGGCCGCGCAGTCGCGCGGCCAGGGACCGCAGTCCCGGATCCAGGTAGTCCGAGCAGACCACCAGGGTCAGCGGGACCTCGCAGTCGTCGTCCACCGCGTTGAGCCCGGAGGCGTAGCAGGCGGCGCGGGCCGCACCCGCGTCCACCGCCCCGACCGGGATCACCGCGACCGGAGCCCTGCCGACCTCGGCCGTGGCCTCGTGTCCGTCGAGGCCGGCCCGGTCCCAGTAGGCCTGGGCGAGGGAGCTGTCCTCTCCGGTCGCGGCGGCGCAGGGCCGGTACCCCACCAGATTGGCCTGCGCGAGGCTGCGCAGCGCCCGTCCCACTTCGGCGACGGGCATGGTCAGCGAGGCTTCGCGCAGCAGCTCGGGCAGCGTGCGGCTGCCGTCGAGCAGCGGGACGAGGTTTTCTATCCCGCCGCCCCGCAGCACGGTCACGCCCTGGTCCGAGAGGACGAACGCGGCTTCGCCCGGGACCGACTCGGCCCTGACGTGGCGCTTGAAGGCGATGAAGGGACCCGCCGGAGGTTCCTGTATGGAGGTCACGCGACCACCTGTACGTCGGCTACTTGGCCCACCATGCAGGTGCACGGGTGCACGCAGATGTCCGACGAGCCGTACGCGGCGGTGCTCAGCTCATCGATGGAGAGGGTGGCGGCCGCCGCCCAGTCCATCCCCTGGGCCTCGAGTCCGAACTCCAGCATGACCGCGGCCGGATCCCGGTCGAAGCGCTGCCCGAGCTTCGGTTCGAGTCCGGTCCTGGCGGCGAGTTCCGCTAAGCGAAAGATGTCCTGGGCCACGTTCATGACTTCCCCCTGTGACGAACGGTGCTGCTTGGCGTCTGTCTGGGTCGAGAGTCTGGGGCGGCGCCTCATGGGACCGGCAGTGCGACATTCATCAGCCGCCTATGACTTTTTCATGATTCCCCTCATGTGTGCCTCACTGGGCCGCGGCCGCCCCCCGGTGCGAGTCTGCTGTACCTGACTCCAAAGGGTCGTCGCAGGGTTTGGCCGACGGCCGTGGCCCGACAAGGGGGAGCACACGCATGGAGATCAAAGTACTCGGGTCACTCGCCGTCCACGAGCGCGGTGTCTCGGTGGTTCCGAGCGCGGCGAAGCCCAGGCAGCTCCTGGCGCTTCTCGGCCTCCACGCCGAGCGCGTGGTCACCGTACCGACGCTGATGGAAGAGATCTGGGGCGAGGACATCCCCCGCAGCGCGTCCACCACACTGCAGACCTACATCCTGCAGCTGCGCCGGAAGATCGGCGCGGCACTGGACGGGGATCCGCTGCTCGACGCCAAGGACGTCCTGGTCACGCAGTTCGGCGGGTACCTGCTCCAGGTGCAGCCGGGCCAGGTGGACGCCCACGAGTTCGAACGGCTCGCCGACTGCGGCCGGGCCGGCTACGACGCCGGCGACTACCGGGCCGCGTCCGACCTGCTCGGCCGCGCGCTCGCGCTGTGGCAGGGCCCGGCGCTGGTCGACGTACGGGCGGGCTCGGTCCTCGAGCTCGAGGTGCTGCGGCTGAACGAGGAGCGCACCGCCGCCCTCGAGCGGCGCATCGAGGCGGACATCCGGCTCGGCCGGCACGCCGAAGTGATCCCGGAGCTGCGGGTCCTGGCGGCCCGTCACCCGCTCCACGAGGGGTTCTGCGGACAGCTGATGCGCGCGCTGCACCGGGCGGGCGGAAGCTGGCGTGCCCTCGAGGCCTACCAGCGGCTGCGGGGGTCGCTGGTGCGCGAGCTGGGGCTCGAGCCGTCCGCTCCGCTCCAGATGCTGCACCAGGCCGTCCTGTCCGGGGACCTGGACCGGGTCGATCCGGTGGGCGGCGCCCAGCCCCGTGTGCTCCAGCGCGTGGCGGCGGCCGACTAGCGGCCGCCGGTCGAGCGGGGCTCGCGGCCGGTCGAGCCATGCTCCAGAGGGCGTGCCGACGTCTTTGAGGGGTCGTTCCTAGCTTGGGGCGATGACGACCTTCGACGAACTGCTGACCACGCTCGCTCCCTCGCCGAGCCTGCACCGGTCCACCGCAGAACTCAACCGGCTGAAGGACGAGGTAAGCCGCGGTCCGGACCCCGAAGCGACGAAGCGGCAGCACGCCAAGAACAAGCTGACCGCCTACGAACGGCTCGAACTCCTCTTCGACGAGGGAACGTTCACGGAGATCGAGCCGCTCCGCCGGCACCGGGCCACCGGTTTCGGCCTGCAGCACCGCAGACCCCACGGCGACGGCGTCGTGATCGGCTGGGGCCAGGTGAACGGCAAGACGGTGTTCGCGTACGCGCACGACTTCCGGGTCTTCGGCGGCGCGCTCGGCGAGGCGCACGCCGAGAAGATCCACAAGGTGATGGACCTCGCCGAGAAGGCCGGCGCGCCCCTGGTCTCCCTCAACGACGGCGCCGGTGCCCGCATCCAGGAGGGCGTCTCCGCGCTCGCCGGATACGGCGGCATCTTCCGCCGCAACACCCGCGCCTCGGGGGTGATCCCGCAGATCAGCGTCATGCTCGGCCCGTGCGCGGGCGGGGCGGCGTACTCCCCGGCGCTCACGGACTTCGTGTTCATGGTCCGCGAGACCTCACAGATGTTCATCACCGGGCCGGACGTGGTCCGCGCGGTGACCGGTGAGCAGATCACGCAGAACGGCCTGGGCGGCGCCGATGTGCACGCCTCCGTCTCCGGCGTCGCCGGATTCGCGTACGACACCGAGGAGGAATGCCTCGAGGACGTCCGCTACCTGCTCTCGATGCTCCCGCAGAACAACCGCGAACTGCCGCCCGTCGTCCGCGGCGACGACCCCGCCGACCGCCGCACCGACGGCCTGGCCGACCTGGTGCCGGCCGACCCGGGCCAGGGCTACGACATGCGCAGGGTGATCGAGGAGATCGTCGACGACGGCGAGTACTTCGAGGTGCAGGAGGCCTGGGCGCCGAACATCGTGTGCGCCTTCGCGCGGCTCGACGGCCACGTGGTGGGCATCGTCGCCAACCAGCCGGCCGCCCTGGCCGGCGTGCTGGACATCCACGGTTCCGAAAAGGCCGCCCGGTTCGTCCAGACCTGCGACGCGTTCAACGTCCCGCTGCTCACCCTGGTGGACGTGCCCGGCTTCCTGCCGGGCGTCGACCAGGAGCACAACGGCATCATCCGGCACGGCGCCAAGCTGCTCTACGCGTACTGCAACGCGACCGTCCCGCGGATCTCGCTGGTCGTCCGCAAGGCCTACGGCGGGGCGTACATCGTCATGGACTCGCGGTCCATCGGCGCCGACCTGGCCTTCGCCTGGCCCATCAACGAGATCGCGGTGATGGGTGCCGAGGGCGCGGCCAACGTGGTCTTCCGCAAGGAGATCGCCGCCTCCGACGACCCCGAGACGACACGGGAACAGCTAGTCAAGCAGTACAAGGCCGAACTGATGCATCCGTACTACGCAGCCGAGCGCGGGCTCGTGGACGACGTCATCGATCCGGGTGAGACGAGGCAGGTACTGATCCGCTCGCTCGCGATGCTGCGGAGCAAGCACGCCTCGCTGCCGGAGCGCAAGCACGGCAACCAGCCGGTGTGAGCGCGGGGGGCGCGCCGCCGCGGTCCCCGCATGGGGACCGCGGCACGCCTCTTCGGCCGGGTCCGGTGCCGGGGCCCCGCGTCCCCCCGGGACGACGCAGGGCCCCGTACCGGCCGCGCGCGCGTCACTCCGCGCGCGGCTGCGCGGCCCGCCCGAACCAGCGGGTGAGGGCGAGCCGCAGTTCCTCCGCGTCCCTGGCCTCGCCCAGCGCGGACCAGACCGCGTAGCCGTCGGGGCGCAGCAGCAGGGCTCCGGTCCCCCAGGCGTCGCTCGCGGCGGTGGCCGTCACCACGTCCACGCGGTCGGACCAGGGGGCGGCCAGGGTGCGCAGGCCGAGGTGGCCGGCCAGGTCCAGGAGCAGCGGGCGGCCGCCGTGCAGGAGTTCGGCCAGGGTGGTCGGGCCGTCGGGGGTCTTCAGGGGCAGGCTGGGCACGAGCCGCCCGGCCAGCGGGTCATCGCGGCGGGCGCCCACCCCGTACGTCACCGCGGTACCGGTGATCATGGCGCTGAGGTGGGCGTTGACCTCGTCGAAGTGCATGAGCTCCGAGAACAGCTCGCGCAGCGCGTCGGTGCGCGGATCGGGGTCCATCAGCGCGACCTGGGCCCGTACGTTGTGCAGGACGGCGGCCGCGACGGGGTGGCGTTCGCTCTGATAGGTGTCGAGCAGTCCGGCGGGCGCCCAGCCCCGGATCTCGGCGGCGAGCTTCCAGCCGAGGTTGACCGCGTCCTGGAGGCCCAGGTTCACCCCCTGGCCGCCGGCGGGGAAGTGCACGTGCGCGGCGTCGCCCGCGAGGAGGACCCGGCCCTTGCGGTAGAGCTCGGCCTGGAGCGAGGCGTCGCTGAACCGGGAGATCCAGGCGGGGCTGTCCATCGGGACCGGCCGGCCCGCGATGCGCTCGACCTCGCCGCGGAGCTCCTCGATGGTGGCGGGCGCGTGCCGGTCCTGGTGCGGGCCCCTGAAGTCGTAGGTGCAGACCCGGCTCAGCCCGTACGGGTTGGTCCACAGCAGCGTCCAGCCGCGCGGGGTGCGCTGCCAGCCGCCGGGCGCCCCGGCCGGGTCGAGCAACCGTACCTCGCCCATGAGCGCGGCGACGGTCGGCCCCGCTCCCAGGAACCGGATGCCGCTCAGTTTGCGCACGGCGCTGCGCGCGCCGTCCGCGCCGACGACCCAGCGGGCGGTGAGGGTGCGTTCGGTGCCCCGGGGGGAGCGGACGCGCAGGGTCACGTGGTCGGCGTGCTCGTCGAGGCCGACCAGTTCCGCGCCGGGCACCACGTGCGCGCCGAGCCGGGCGGCGTCCCGCGCGAAGACCTCCTGCGCCCAGGCCTGCGGGCTGCCCACGATCACCGGGCCCTCCTCGACGACCCGTGAGAGGTCGAGGTCGAAGAGGGCGCCGAAGTGGAAGCCGACCGGGCCCCGGACGGTGCGGGCCGCCACGTGGCGGCCGGGCTGTACGGCGTCCAGCAGGCCCCGGCGGTCGAGCGTCTGCGCCGTACGGGCGTGCAGGGTGCTCGCCTTGGAGATCCCGTTCGGCTCCGGCAGCTGTTCCAGCACGGTCACGTCGATGCCGAGCAGGGCCAGTTCGCGGGCGAGCAGGGTGCCGACCGGCCCGCCGCCGACCACGGCCACCTCGGTGTCGACGCCGGCTGTCGCGGTGTCCTGTCCGGCATCCATGGGTGCCTCCCTCATCGGTACTGCTTCCAAGGAGGTAACACCGCCGGGGACGGGGGGGTTGCCGCGCCGGCGGGCGGCCGCGGACCGCGAAACGTTTGGCCCGATCCTTCAGCGGCCCTTGCAACAGTGCAGCCATGAGACAGAGCTGTCGCGAACGAAGGGGTGTGTCATGACGAGCATGCCGCTGACCGGGAAGGCACTGCGCATGGCGCGGCTCTCCCGCCGAGGTGACGGCCGGTATCTGTTCATCCCGCTCGATCACTCTGTTTCCGACGGACCGATCGTCAGAGCAGCGGGATTCGCCGACCTCGTCGCGGACATCGCGGGAGGCGGCGCGGACGCCGTCGTCGTGCACAAGGGCAGGGCCCGGATGATCCCGCCGGCCCTGCTGACCGACACCGGACTCGTGGTGCACCTCAGCGCCAGCACGAACCACGGCCCGGACGTCAACGCGAAGGTCCTCGTCGGTGACGTCGAGGAATGCGTACGACTGGGCGCGGACGCCGTCAGCGTCCACGTCAACATCGGTTCGGACACCGAGGCCGAGCAGTTGAGCGACCTCGGGACCGTGGCGGCAGCCTGTGAGCGCTGGGGCATGCCGCTGGTGGCCATGATCTATCCGCGCGGGCCCCGGGTGAGCGACCCCACCCGCCCCGACCTCATCGCGCACGTGGTCGGCATCGCCGCCGATCTCGGCGTCGACATCGTCAAGACGGTCCTCGCGGCCCCGCCGGAGCGCATGGCGGAGGTGGTCGAGAGTTCCCCTCTGCCGATCATCGTCGCCGGCGGCGGCGGCTCCGAGGAGAGCCTCACCGCGTTCGCCGTGTCGGCGATGGCCAACGGCTGTGCCGGTCTGGCCGTCGGCCGTCGCGTGTTCAACAGCCCGTCCCCGAAGCAAGCGGTCCAGAAGCTGGCCGCGATCATCCACGGCCATGGGCTCGCGAGCGAGTCCGAGCCTCACCCAGAACTGGCAGGTGCCTTGTGAAATTCGCCTGGATCGACCTTCGCTCCGTCCCCGCCGACCACCGCGAAGCGGTCATCGACGCGGCCGTCCACGCCCGTGTCGACGGCATCGTCGGCAGTGACCCCGAGGTGCTGGCCACGCTGCCCACCACGGTCAAGCGCATCCTGATCGACACCGAGCGCCCCGAGAACCAGGGCCTCGACGACCTGATCGTGCTGCGCGAGGTGGCCGGCAACGACCAGCTCAACGCGCTGCGTTCGCGCCACCAGTCCGGCGAGAAGGACATCGCCGGACTGGTGAACGTCATCGACGACCCGACCCTGACGCTGGCCTGTGACACGGCGATCGCGCTGCCGTACACGGTGGTCCAGTTCAAGGACCCGACGAAGATCCCGCTGGAGATCGTGATCGCCGCGGCGGACCGCGCCCCGGGCCAGCTGATCTGCCAGGCCGACAACCTGGAAGAGGCCAAGGTCATCATCGACGTCCTGGAGAAGGGCTCGGAGGGCGTCCTGCTCTCCCCGCGCAACGCCAACGACGTCTTCGAGCTCGTCGAGGCCCTGCGGGTCAAGACGCCCGACCTGAACCTGACCACGCTGACGGTCGACTCCATCGAGCACCTGGGTCTGGGCGACCGGGTCTGCATCGACACCACCTCGCACTTCGAGAAGGACGAGGGCATGCTCATCGGCAGCTACGCGCACGGGTTCATCCTGTGCGTCAGCGAGACGCACCCGCTGCCCTACATGCCGACCCGTCCGTTCCGCATCAACGCGGGCGCCCTGCACAGCTACGTCTTCGGGCAGGACAACCGGACGAACTACCTGAGCGAGCTGAAGGCCGGCAGCCCGGTCCTCGCCGTGGGCGCCGACGGCCGTACCCGCCGCATCGTCGTGGGCCGGATCAAGCTCGAGTCGCGTCCGCTGCTGAGCATCAAGGCCACGTCCCCCGAGGGCGTCGAGGTCAACCTCATCGTGCAGGACGACTGGCACGTACGGGTCCTCGGCCCCGGCGCGAGCGTCCTGAACGTGACGGAGCTCAAGCAGGGCGACAAGGTGCTCGGCCACGTCGCCACCGACAAGCGCCACGTCGGCTGGCCCGTGGGCGAGTTCTGCGTCGAGAAGTAAGCCCGCGAACGCCCGTCCGGTGCCGTACCCCAGCGCGGGTACGGCACCGGGCCGGCGGGGACGTACCGGCCCCGGAGAGACGATGAGCGACGATGGCTGGTGGGGCGCCGAACTCCTCGCCGCCGCTGCCCCAGAAGCGATCTGGGCGCGGGCGGACGACGCGGTGTCCTTCGCAACCCTGCGTGTCCGGACCGCACGGCTGGCCCGGACCCTGACCTTCCACGGGATCCGTCCGGGGGCCTCCGTGGCCCTCCACGGGTCACCGAGCTTCACCCACCTGTGGGCGGTCCTCGCCCTGTGGTCGATCGGCGCACAGGTGATCCTGCTGGAGCCTTCCCTGGGCCGCGCGGAGCGGGAGGCGCTGCTGGAACTCAGCGATCCCCAGTACGTGGTGACCCTGGGCGCACTGCGCCGCGAGGAGGAGGTGTTCGTCCCGGAGTGCGAGGTCCTGGTGCGGCCGAGGCCGGGAGCCCGGCCCCCGCGCACGGACCACTGCCTGGTCCAGTTCTCCTCCGGCACCACGGGCCGCCCCAAGGCGGCGGGCCGCACCGCCGACTCGCTGCTGACCGAGGTGCGCCGGCTCGGCCGGCTGCCGCTGATGCCCCGGGCCGGCGAGCGGGTGGCCGTACTGGAGCCCGTGGCCCACTCGTTCGCGCTGATCGGCGGGGTGCTCCACGCCCTGGCGACCGGGGCGTGCGTGGTGTTCCCGGCGTCCGGAGACCGCGCGTCGCTCGTCGCCGCGGCGGAGCGCTGCGAGGTGGTCCTGGGCCGCCCCGGCCATTTCGCGCTGCTCGCCGGCGCCCCCGCCGGGGTGCGCCTGCCGCGGCTGCGCCTGGCCGTGTCCGGCGGGGACTCGCTGCCCGGCGAGACCGCCGGGGCCTTCGCCCGGCGCTACGGCGTCCTCGTCGGCCAGGCCTACGGCACGACGGAGACCGGCATCGTGGCCACGGACCTGGCGGGCACGCACGGTCCGGGGACGCTCGGCGTGCCGGTGCCCGGCGTGCGCACCCGGATCGCGGGCGGAATCCTGCAGGTGCAGGTCGCCCGCTCCCCCTATCCCTACGAGACCCACGAGACCCACGAGACCTCGCCGCTCGCCGGCGGCTGGCTCTCCACCCACGACCTGGTGGCCCGCGATCCGGCGACGGGCGCGCTGCGGCTGCGCGGCCGGGCCGGGCGGACCGCTTCGGGCGCCGACCTCCTCGACATCGAGGCGGTGCTGCGGGCCCACCGGCACGTCACCGACGCGGTGGTGCTGGGCGGCCCGGATCCCGTCGAGGCCCACGTGGCCGGGACCGAAGAGCTGCGTCCGGCCGAACTGTCCGACTGGTGCCGCCGGTTCCTCGGCGAGCACTCCGCCCCCCGGCGCTTCCACGTGGTGCCCGAGCTGGCCCGTTCCGCGAGCGGCAAGGCACTGCGCGACCGGGCCCGGCTGCACGCCCGGGGCTGGGCGCCGGCGCCGGGCCCCACGGGAAGGAGGCGGTGATGCGGGTGCTGACCGCGGCCCCCGCCGCCGCGGCCTCGCGGTACGAGACCGACGAGGAGCGCTGGCGGGCGGTGCGCGACGGCGACGAGGCGGCGGACGGGACGTTCTACTACGTCGTGCGGACGACCGGCATCTACAGCCGGCCCTCGTGCGTGGCGCGCCTCGCACGGAGGGAGAACGTCGAGTTCCACTCCTCGCTGGAGGAGGTCCGCGCCCTGGGCTACCGCCCGTGCCGGCGCTGCCATCCGGACGAGCCCGAGCAGAACCGGTACTACGCCGACACCGTCGCCCGCGCCTGTCGGCTGATGGACGGGGCGCTGACGCCTCCCAACCTGGACGCGGTGGCCCGGTCGGCCGGCTACAGCCGCTTCCACTTCCACCGCATGTTCAAGTCCCTGACGGGCGTCACCCCGTACGCCTACTGGACGGCCGTGCGCGCCCGGCGGGTCCGCGCCGAGCTCATCGGCGCCCGTACCGTCTCCGACGCCATCTACCAGGCCGGTTTCAATTCCAACGGGCAGTTCTACGCCGCTTCCTCGGCGATCCTCGGCATGACCCCGCAGGAGTTCCGCGCGGGCGGCGCGGGGGTGGAGATCCGGTCGGCGGTGGGCACCACGTCGCTGGGTCCGGTACTGGTCGCCGCCACCGGCCGGGGGGTGTGCGCCGTGCTCACGGACGCCGGGGACACGGCGGACGCCTCGGACGGCGCGGTCCGCGCGGACCGCGCGAACGGTACGCGGCTGCGCGCCCGCCTGTCGGCCCTCTTCCCGCACGCCGGCCACCACGAGGCCGACCCGGCGTTCGGGGAGCTCGTGGCGCAGGCGCTGGCCCGCGCCGAACTTCCGTACTCCGGACGGGACTTGCTGCCTCCCACCGCCCTGCGGATGTGCCTGCGGGAGCGGATCCGCCAGGAGCTCACGCCGCTGGGCGCCACCCCTCCCGCGGCGGAGCGCGACGCGGTCGGCGGTCTTCGGGCAGGCTGACCTTCGTACCCCCGTTCACACACGAAGGCCCGGTACCGCTCGCGCATCTGGTCAGGGAGTAGCCCCAACGGCCGGATTCCCCGGAACCGGGCAGAGCTGCCCGGCGAAGCCGTGGAGTTCGTCGCCCGGCAGGTACAGGTTCCCGCCTCGGAGCTGGAGTCCTACGACTGGACGGGCCGTGCGGTCGAGTACCACCGCGCGCAGATGGCGGCCGTCGTCGATGGCACATCGGTCGACATCCCGTTCTCCTGTCAGTTCCGGGTGGCCAGGCGACGATGTAGGCGTGGTGCGCGGCCAGCCGGTTCGGGGCGGTGCTCAGCGCCTCCCACCGGACGTTGACCAGGTGTAGGGCCCGGTAGCGCTCGGCTCGGGCTTCTTCCTCCTCGGCGAGGCGGGCCCGCAGGTCGTAGTGCCCCAGCCATGCTCAGATCCATCATGCTGCCGAACTCCGCCGGGGCGGGGGCCGGTCGGCCCCCCTCGTGCTTGGCCACGACCGCGTTGTAGAGCGGGCCCGTGTGCCGAGTCAATGCTGCTGAGCAGTCAGGAGAGTTCAGTGCACTTCGATGTTGTTGTTGATGTTTCCGACCGTGAAACCGATCAGGCCGCCGCCGCAGGCGAGGAGGCAGAACCCGTTCGCAGGTGGCGTAGGGGGTACGGGGGCGGGCACCGCTGAGACTACGACGATGGTCGTGTTGCTCGAAGCGAAGCAGTTGTCGTTTCCGTTGTATGCGGCCGTGATCGTGTGAGTGCCGATGGTGGTGAAGGCGCTCGTGTGCCCCGCTTGTCCGGTCCCGTTGACGGGCACGGTGTTCAGGATGTCGCCCCCGTCGAAGAACGTCACGCCGAGACCTCCAGTGGGGTCAGCGTCACAGGTCACGGTCGCGGTCAGGGTCACGGGTAACCCGACGTTCGCTGCCGGGGGTGATGCTGTGACCGTCGTCGTCGAGTTCACAGCTGCCGCTGCCGGCGAGGCGAGGCCCACTACGGCGGCCAGCGCCAGGATGGTGCCGGTCTTCCACACGCTTCGGTCATGCCAACGTCTCACGGTTTCGGCTCCTTGATCGGTCAGGGCGGAGGTCCGCCGTGACTGGTCGGGGAGCGACACGTTACGCCGCAGGTTCTCGCATTCCGGGGAGGCTTGGGCCTAGTCAACCCACTTGGGTCAGAAGCATGGCGGGGTGTGGAGGGGAGCACGGTTCGCAGATTCCAGGACGGTTATGCGCAACGCTCCCTATGTATGTCGGCAGGCTCGTCCACCGTCGAAGCAATCGCGCCCGGACCAGAAACGAAAACTGTAAAGGGGCTCCGAGGGAAAAGGGCCGGTCCCCGTGTCGTCCAAGCGGTCTCGAGGGCGGATCTAGATCATGGGAGAGGCGACACGTGTGTAGGTGAGGGAGTTGCTGGTGCCGCCGATCGTGGTCACGTTGACGGAAACGGGGCCGGGTGCCCCCGCTGGGGCGGTCGCGGCAACCGTGGTGTCGGACAGCACGGTGAAGGCCGCGGGTGCGGCACCGAAGTGGACGGCGGTCGTGGTGGACAGGCCGCTGCCGGTGAGAGTGACGCCGGTTCCGGTATCGGTGGGCCCCTGCGTGGGGGCGAGGGAGCCGAGGACCGGTGAAGTCACGTAGGTGTAGACGACGGAGTTGCCGATGCCGCCCGGGCCGGTGACGGTCACGGCGACGGAGCCCGCTCCTGCTGGGGTGACGGCGGTGATCTGGGTGGGGGAGTTGACGGTGTAGCCGGTGGCGGGTGTGCTGCCGAAGGTGACTGCCGTGGCCCCGGTGAGGTCGGCCCCGGTGAGGGTGACGGTGGTGCCGCCCGAAGACGGTCCCTGGCTCGGCGACACGGTGGTGACGGTGGGAGCGTTGAGGTAGAAGAAGTAGACAGGACCGGTCGTACCGCCGGGCGTGGTGACGGTGACGGGTACGGCGCTTGTTCCCGCTGGGGTGACGGCGATGATCTGGGTGGGGGAGTTGACGGTGTAGCTGGTGGCGGGTGTGCTGCCGAAGGTGACTGCCGTGGCCCCGGTGAGGCCGGTCCCGGTGAGGATGACGGTGGTGCCGCCCGAAGACGGTCCCTGGCTCGGCGACGCGGCGGTCAGGGAGGGTTGTGCCGCGTAGGTATAGGGGACCGAGTTGCTGGTTCCGCTGGGGGTTTTGACGGTCACGGCTACGGTGCCGGTTCCGGACGGGGCTACTGCGGTGATCTGCGTCGGGGAGTTGACCGTGTAGCCGAGGGCCGCTTTGGTGCCGAACATGACGGCGGTGATGCCGACGAAACCGCTGCCGTTCAGGACGACGTTGTTGTTGCCTGCCGCAGGGCCCGTAGTGGGTGCGACCGAGGTGAGAACGGGAACGGCGGCGATGACGGCGGTGGGCCGGACTGCTCCCGCCGCGGTGGCGCTGTCTTTCACGGTGTCTCCGTAGCGTGTCGGGCGGGCCCGGGCGGGCCGAAGGGAGAGCTGGTCGGGTTGCCCTGCCTCTGCTTCTTTTGGGGGCGGGCAGTGGGGCCCCCGGCCCAGGTGGGGCTTCCGGGCCGGGGGCTTGGAGACGGACGGGCCCTGACGGGCTACCCCGTCCGCTCCGGACGGGCCGGCCGCTGAGCGGCCGGCCACTGAGGGGCGGTCAGATGCCGGGACTGGCGATGTAGGTGAACGCGTCCGCGAGGATCGCGCTGCCTGCGTCGTTGGTCACGACGACGTCGACGGGACCGCCGGTGCCGGGAGGCGTGACGGCCGACACCGAGGTGTCGGAGATCACGGTGAACGGTGCCGGGTTGCCGTCGAAGGTGACCTGGTTGGTGCTGGTGAAGCCGGTGCCGGACACGGTCACCGCGGTGCCGCCGGACTCCGGTCCCTCTGCCGGGACGACCGCCGTCACCGTCGGGACGGCGACGTAGGTGTACGAGAGCCCGTTGTTGGTGCCTCCGGCCGTGGTGACACTGACGCCGACCGAGCCGGCCGCGCCGGCCGGTGCGACGACCGTGAGCTTACTGTCGGACACCACCGTCGGCACCGCGCTGCTGGCGCCGAAGGAGACGCTGGTGGCACTGGAGAATCCGGTGCCGTTGATGGTGACGACGTCGCCGCCCGCGGTCGACCCGAAGGACGGGCTGAGGGACTGCTTGAACGGCGCCCCGACGTAGTAGAACGGGATCGGGTTGCTCGTCCCTCCCGGCGTGGTCACGGTGACGCCGACCGCTCCGGTGCCGGAGGGGGAGACTGCGGTGACCTGGGTGGGCGAGACGTTGGTGACGGAGGTGGCGAGCCGCGTGCCGAAGCGCACGGCTGAGGTGCCCGTGAGGCTGCTGCCGGTGATCGTGACGAGTGTGCCGCCGCCGCTGGATCCTTGGTTCGGGCTGATAGGCATGAGCGTTCCTCCTCGCTCGGCATGCGATACATTGCCGAGCAGTGATGGGGCGTTCGATCCGCGTACGTCCCGGATGAGGGCTTGCCTGCTCTCGTGTCCACTGGCCAAGTGGCATCTCGATGGCCTTGCGCCGATGCCCGGTCGACGGTCTGCAGCCGTCGGCGCTGTGCGCAGGGCCTGTAGAGAATCACATCCCGTCAGGCGGCAGTTGCCGCCTGATCAGGGGGCTTGCCCGTGTCTGTTTGCGGACTCGAATGCCGCTGATACGGACACGAGAATCAACCCAGCAGAGTGACAGGCAGACAATGCTTTCGGCGCGGAATCACTTGTTCAGGTGAGCGCCACGGCGTGAAACCGGGCGCAACGGCAGCGCATTGATGAATATCTGCCTATATGCAGACTCGTTGCAACATCCGAGATTGCCGGGTTGGTGAATCCACGGCCCCACGTGAACGGCCGCGCTCTGACGCGGAATCAGTCGCCGTGCGGCACACGGTGTTAGCTGGATACACGCCTGCGAACACGCCCCCCATTCGGGTGACATATGCTCTCCGCCCTTGCCGCGTCCCGTGACCAGTGGGCTACTTCGAAGAGGAGAACCACTGTGGTCATCGGCGCAAGGGCCAGCCAAAGACGCAGCCTGCCGATCGGCCGACGGACTCAGGGAGCGTCCCCATGGCGGTCATACCGAATCAGGGATCCACCGGTGGGGGCGACGCGGTGACCCTCACCGGCAGCCACTTCACCGGCACCACCGGTGTGCTCTACGGCTCCCGCCGTGCTGCCAGTTTCATCGTGCTCAACGACACGACCACCGCCACCGTCACCCCCTCCGGCCACGGCGCCGTCCCCGTCTCGGTCACCACCCCCGGTGGAACGGGTGTCGTCGGAAGTTTCTACTACCTGCCGCCGCCCTCCTTCCGCCTCACTCCTCCTCCTGCCGGCCCGTTGGACGGCGGCAATACCGTGCCCCTCGCCGGGCTCGGTCTCTACACCACGTACGAGGTCCTCTTCGGTACGCAGGCAGCCGCCTTCACCGTCGACTCCGACGGTCGACTCACTGTCACCGTCCCCGCGGCCGTCTCCGCAGGTCCGGTCACGATCACCGTACGAACCAGGGGCGGAACCGCCGGCGGGGTCGTCTACACCTACCTCGGCTCGCCGTCCATCACTGCCGTCACCCCGGACAAAGGGCCGGTGGACGGGGGCAATCTCGTGGTCATCACCGGAACTGCGTTCTCCTTCACGACTGGCGTCACGTTCGGCGGCACGCCCGCTCTTTCCTGGCGGATCGCCTCCGACACGGAGATCCACGCCCTGCTCCCAGCGGGAGAACTCGGCCCGGTCGACGTCTCCGTCGTCACCCTCGGCGGCACCGCGACCGCTTCGGACGCGTACACCTATCTGGGGCACTTCGCGGTGCTGGGCGGCGCGTCGGTCACCAACACCGGCCCCTCCGAAATCACCGGGGATCTCGGCGTGAGCCCGGGAGTGTCCGTCACCGGATTCCCGCCCGGTCAGGTTCACGGCACCATCCACATCACAGACGCTGACGCCCTTCAGGCTCACGCCGATCTCATCGCCACCTACGACACCGCCGTCGCCCAGCTCCCGGATGCCGGCATGTCCGGAGACCTCGGCGGCCTGACGCTGACTCCCGGCGTCTACAACGCCCCCACGTCCATCGCTCTCACCGGCACGCTCACCCTGGACGCCCAAGGCGACCGCAACGCCGAATGGGTTTTCCAGATCGGATCCACGTTGACCACGGCAACGGCCAGCCGCGTGCTCCTCATCGACGGAGCGACGGCCAGGAACGTGATCTGGCAAATCGGAAGCTCAGCCACTCTCGGCACCGACACCGCCTTCACGGGAAGGATCCTCGCCCTGACATCCATCACCGTGAACGCCGGCGTAACCATCCAGGGACAGGCCCTGGCCATCAACGGCTCGGTCACTCTCGACACCAACACCGTCACCCGCCCCTGGTGATGACTGAACCGCCCCGGCTCGACACACGACGCCGAGGGCAGCACCTCCACCCCGATGCTTCCGCCACGCCTCCGTCCGCTCCCTGGAGCGGTACGCCCGCCCCGGCGTCGACGCCGGACGTGACACGTCTCATTTGCGGCTGGTGACAGCGTTCTTACCGGCACCCCGGGAGTCCCGTGGGTTCAGGGAAACCGAAGGTCCTGCAGCGCGAACTCACGGGTCCACCGGTGTGCGTCAGGCCGACGGACCCGTGGGTTCGGATGAAACACGAGGACGGAGTGATCCGAAGGGCATCCCGTGTGACGTCGGTCTGGACGTTCTTGGGTTATGACGGCCGCCCGCCGAACTGCCAGTTGTGCACCTCTATCTCGGCGTATCGGTCGCGGGTCAGGATGGCTCCTGCCGTATCCGGGTCCGGCGCGCGGAGCAACGCGGCCGTGCCCAGCCAGGTGGTGCCGTCGTCGGACAACAGCGGCCCGTAGGCGATCAGGTCGTCCCGGTCGGTCGGCACGGCGAGGTCGGCGGCCTGCCCTGTGCCGAGGCCGAGCACCAAGTACCGGTTGCCACCAGTCCGGCCGCCGGGGAAGTCCCACATGGTGCGCCCCAACGTGTTGCTCCACCGCCGCAGCAGCACGTCCCGGTAGACGCCGGCCTGGTAGCCCGGCTCGTCGAAGGCGAACGCGCGGGCGGCGACGGGATCGGGCAGGTCGATGATGTGCACGCTGCCGGTGGGAGCGTCGCCGTCGCCGGTGAGGGTCGGGCCCCGGGCGATCAGCTCCTTCGCGTACCGGTCCATGTAGGACCAATGCTGTTCCAGCAGTCCGTTGCGCAACGCTACGGAGCCGGGTCGGTCGCGGTGATAGCAGAAGAACTCCATGCCCGCAGGGTCTCTCAAGGAGGTAACCAGGTCGAGCGTGTTTCACTGCGCTGACTGCTCGGCGGCTTCACCCAGAAGTACGCGTGCCGAGTCCGCGTAGCGGATGGCTGTCTTCTCGGCGAGGCCGAAGACCTCGGCGAGGTGGAGCGGGTCGGGGCCGTGGACGAGGGCTTCTTCGAGCTGGCGGTCGACACGGAGCCGTTCGAGGGTGGCTGTTTGGCCGCGGAGCGCGGCGGAGACGGAGACACCGCTGATGAGGCTGGTCTCCAGTGCGGTCTGCTTGTTGATCAGCAGGTGCGGGTTGGCGGTGTCGGGCCCCGGTGACGGGCCGGCCGACCACGCCATGCCCCGCCGTCAGGCGCGGCAGCGCAGCATTTCCAGCGGGGGGTTGGCGTAGAGGTCCGCCCAGTGGTCCGCGCCGAACGCGCGCAGGCCGGCCTCGGACACCTCGACCGGGAACCAGGTCAGGTCGCGGAAGCCGGCCGCCCTCAGGCAGTCCTCGTAGACCTCGCGGCGCGGGCGGTTGGCGACGAAGGAGACGGGCGGGTCGAGCAGCGCGGTGGTCCGCACCTGCGGTCCGGTCTCGACCTCGTCGCCGGTGAGCTCGCTGCGGAAGCCGTACTTCTCCGGGGACGGACCGTCGAAGCGGAAGTCGGGCGACTGGTTGAGCAGGAACAGCTCGGCGCCGGGCTTCAGGCTCCGGTGGACGGCGCGGCACATCAGCTCGGTGGTGGCGAGGTCCGGCGCGTAGTTGAGCAGCTGGACCGCCAGGCCCACGTCGAAGGGCCGCTCGAAGGTCCTTAGCCCGGACACGTCGCCGACCTCGTAGCGCACGCCCAGCGGATCGCGCTCCTCGATCTTCTGCGCGACGGCGATCATCTCGCCGGAGATGTCGATCCCGAGCACGTCCGTCGCCCCGCGCCGCTTGAACTCACGGCTGTAGAAGCCGGTACCGGACGCCAGGTCGAGGACCGACTTCCCGCTCACGTCCCCGACGAGCGCGAGGAACCCGGGCACCACCGCGTACTGCTCCAGAGGAAGAGCCTTGAACCCCTCGTACGCCTCGCCGATCTCGTCGTACTGCTGCCGCGCACTCATCGTGCCGTCCTCCCCGTGGGTTTCACCGTGCCATCGGCCCCGACCGCCCGCGTTCGCGGCGGGCCGCGGCCTCTGCCTGGCAGTCTCGCCCAACCTGGCAGGCCGTCAGGCTTGGCGGAAACCACGAAAATCCGGGCGCAGTCCCGGGCTCCCGCACAGGCGGACCTGCGGTTTCGCCCGGCTGGGCGACGGGGCAGCCCATCCGCGACCTTCGCCACCGTGCGGCTTCGGACCAAGGTCACCAAGGGCGCCGGGGCCCGCTCCGCCGGACTCGCGATGGTGTTCAAGCTGGTCGAGTCCGCCCAGGCCCGCTGGCGTGCCGTCAACGGCGCCCACCTGGTCGCGCTCGTCCGCGCCGGCGCCTGCTTCGAAAGCGGCCTGCTCGTCAAGCGTGCCGAGGCCCTCGCAGCCTGATCAGGGGCTGCGAGGGCCGGGCAAGGGGGGTTACGCGGTGGTGGGGCTGCTGCTGGTCCCGGCGCGCAGGGCCGCGATGAGCCAGGCGAACACGGGCGCAAGGCTCGGCGGGAGGGGCCAGGCGTTGATCACGGCAAGGAGGTGCCAGTAGCGTTCCGCGCGCGGGTCGTTGGCGGTCTCCAGGCGCGTCAACAACCACTCGCGCAGCTCGCCGTCGTCCGCACGGTCGAAGGCTCGGGCGTAGCGCGCGGTCAGGTCACGGACGACGGGCACGGACTCGGCGGAGGCCGGGGCGATGCCGGTGGCGAGGGCGTCGCCAACCCGGTCGCGGACGGCTTCGGTGAGCTCCTGGTGCAGGCCGGTGGTGTCGCCCTGGGCACGCTCGTTCGCCTGGTGCTCGGCCATCCGTCGCACGGAGGCGCGGAAGGCCGGGTCCTGGGTGAGTTCGGCGAGCTCGACCCAGGCGTCGACCTGCTCGGGTTCGGGGTCGTCGGGCAGCTCGGGCATGGCCGAACGCATCAGGGCCACGAAGTCGGGGTTGGCTTCGAGACCGCCGAAGGTGTCGTCGATGAAGTCGTTGACGAGGCGTCGGCGTTCGTCGTCGGAGAGTTTCGCGAGCTTGTGCATGAGGTCCATCTCCTTGGGAGTAGAGCCCCGTTTGGCCACCGCCCGCAGCACCGCGCGTCGCAGTCGAAGGGTGCGGATCTGCACCTCCAGTGCGTCGGCGTGTGCCGCCGCGACCTCGGGCACCGAGATCTCCCGGTCCAGCACCTGCCGGATGACGGCAAGTTCCAGGCCCAGGTCGCGAAGAGTGCGCACCAGATCCAGGCGTGCAAGCGCGGTGATGTCGTAGAGCCGGTAGCCAGCCGGGCTTCGGTCGGTCGACGGCACGATCCCGGTGTCGGAGTAGAACCGTATGGTCTTGACCGTCAGCCCGGTCCTACGGGCCAGAGCCCCGATCGTGAAGAGTCCGTCGCCGTCCATGCCCCCACCCTTGTGTCTCCCCTTACTGGAGACTCAAGTCATCTTCCCTCCGCCCCACCACCCCACGGGACCGAGACAGCTGCCTCATCCACAGGTCTTGACAATTGCTCGATGCCGAGCGCGATCAGTACGTAGAGGAGCTGACGGGCAGGCTCGTTCACCGGGCGCCGGCCCGGCTCTGTGCGTCGAGCGTCGCCGCCATCGCCCGGACGATGCGGGCGAGGCCGCGGGCGTGGTTCCAGTTCGCGTGGTCGCCCTGGCCCAGCGGGCCCACATCGAGGAAGTACGCCCACTCGGCCAGGGCGGCGCCCGCGCGCTCGGTGCGCTGGTCCTTGGGGATCCTCGCCACCGCGGCATGCAGCTCCTGACCCGCGGTGATGAGGTCGTCGACGAGCCGCGCCACGCCTTCGGCGTCGGGCCGCTGCTCGTAGGACGCCAGTGCCCGTCGCACGAGCTCCTCGATCGTTTGGGCCTCGCTCGGATTCATGCGGTTGCTCCCTACCGTCGTCAGCGGACGCCCAACCACCGCCCGATCACTGCGTGGTACGAAGAGGTAACCGCAGGTGCCCCCTCGGCGAGTACCGTTGGAGGGTCGGAGAAGTATGCAAGCCATGCATTCTGTCGGGAGAGCCCATGGCGCAGCACTCACGCACGCCCAACCCTGGTCTGTCCGCACTCCTTGACCAGGCCGGATGGTCGAGACGGCAGCTCGCTTCGATCATCAACCGCGTCGGCGCCGAGGCAGGCCTCACCCTCAAGTACGGCCAGCCGGCAGTCTCGCAATGGATCGCAGGTCACCAGCCCCGGGCCCAGGTCAGGGCCCTGATCGTCGAAGCTTTCGAGCGGAAGCTCGGACGGCCTGTCACCTACGCCGAGGCCGGGCTGACCCCACCCGCCGGGACGACTGACGCGGACACTGTCCGGGACCTCGTAGACCTGGGAAGGGCAGACATGGATCCGTCCCGACGCCGCATCATCGCCGCCGGCGTCTTCAGCGCGGCACTCGCCATCCCCTTGTTCCCCACCCTCGCCAGGGCCGATAGCCCCGAACCCATAAGGCCGGGCAAGGCCACCACCCGCGTGGGACAAGGCCAGGTGACGGCCATCGAGACGATGACGGACCGAATCGCAGACATCCTCGACGAGCTCGGCGCCGGGCACGCGCGGCCGATGGCCGCCGCGTTCCTCGTGAACACCGTCGGGCCCTGGCTCAAGGCGGAGGCGGCCGCGCCCGTGCGTCGCAGCATGCTCGCCGCAGCCTCCGACCTTGTGTACCTGACGGGCTGGATGGCCATGTACGAGCGTCAGCACCGGCTCGGCCAGGAGTACTACGTATCCGCGCTCAAGCTCGCCGGGGAGGCTGACGAACACGTCACCTATTGCCGCACCCTGCGCGGCATGTCACTCCAAGCCTCCAACCTGGGATACGGGCGCCGCGCCCTTGAGCTTGCCGACTCCGCTGCCGAGGCAGCGCCCGTGGCTGGGCCGCGTCTCGTGGCATTCCTTCGTGGGCAGCAGGCACACGGCGCCGCCATGGTGGGCGACAAGCGCCAGGCCTTCGCTCGGCTACGGGAAGCGGAGGAGGCGCTGGCGCGTGCGGACGACCGGCGCGAAAGTATCGGCGGCTACGACCGGACGGCCTACCTCTTCCACGTCGCGCACGTCCAGAACGAGACGAAGGACGTCGCGGGGTCCGTCAAGACCCTGCGGGAGTCGATCCGGGTACAGCCAGCCAACGAACGACAGGGCAGGCTGCACGCCCACGGGCTCCTTGCCCAACGCCAGCTGTCCATTGGTCACGTCGAGGCCGCGTGCGAATCGTGGGGCAGGTTCCTCGACGACTACGAGGCGCTGTCGTCCGCTCGCGGTGACGAGCACTTCGAGGTGATGAACCTCCGGCTTCGTCAGCACGGCGGCGTTCGGGCGGTTCGGGACCTGCGCGAGCGTGCCCGCCTGGTCGGAACACGGAAGGGCTGACATGGGCGTACCGCAGCCGTTGTCCGACGAGGCGATTCAGGAACAGCTGACCGGGCTGCCCGGGTGGGAGCGGAAGGGCGACGAGATCACCCGTACGTTCGAGATCCGCTACCACGCGGCGGTCGCCGCGATCGTCACGATCGCGGACCGGTCACGCCGCATCCAGCACCATGCCGACCTCGACCTCCGGATCGACAGCCTGCGCGCCTCGATCACCACGCACGACGCCGGCCACCGGCTGACGCTCGCGGACTTCGACCTCGCCCACCGCATCGACGCGATCGTGGCCGCGCACCAGGCGCTCCCGCTGGACTGAGCCCGGACGCACGAAATCTCCCCCTCTCGCCCGCGGGCGAGAGGGGGAGATTTCTTCCCCGTCAGCTCCAGATGTTCTTGCGGTGCTCCCGCAGCTCCTTGAAGGAGTCCAGGTCCGGGACGGTCCAGCCGTCGAGGTCGTACTCCTCCAGGGCCTGCTCGGCGAAGCCGCGGTAGCCGTCGAGCTGGCCGCTGGCGGCCTGCGCGTGGAAGATGTCGGTGCGCACCTGCTCGTGGTTGCCCGAGTAGTTGCGCTCGTACAGCTCGTGGCGGCCGCCGAACTCGGAGCCGACCGCGTCCCACAGCATCTTCATCAGCTTGACCCGGCTGACCGAGTCGTAGCCGTTGGACCCGCGCACGTACTTGTCGAGGTAGGGGCGGATCTCGGGGTTGGCGAAGTCCTCGGCGCTGGAGTTGACGTAGATCAGGCCGCTGGCGACGTCCTGCTGGATGATCTCCTTGATGCGCGGGTAGCCGATGGTCATGAACCAGCGGTAGGCCATCCCGTAGTCCAGGCGCGGCAGCAGCGCGCCGTCCTTCCACTCCTGCGGGTTGCGGGCCGCCGCGTCGCTGAGCGCCCAGAACATGTTCCGCCAGGCCAGGACCTCGCCGACGCGGGCCTGGATGCCGCGGAAGTCCTTGCTGCCGGTCATGTCGACGGCCTTGAGGAGCAGGCCCGCGATGAAGTCGATCTTCACGGCGAGGCGGATGGCCCCGTGGAAGGTGAGCCGCTCCAGGAAGCCCGACTGCGGGGCGAAGCCGTTGACCTTGTCGACGTCCCCGTAGAGGAAGACGTTCTCCCAGGGGATGAGCACCTTGTCCAGGACGAAGATGGTGTCGTTCTCGTCGAGCCGGCTGGAGAGCGGGTAGTCGAAGGGGCTGCCCGTGAGGGCGGCGGCCGCCGCGTAGGAGGGGCGGCAGATCAGCTTCAGGCCGGGCGATCCCATCGGGATGGTCGCGACGAGCGCGAACTTCTTGTCGCGCAGCGGCAGGCCGTAGTGCGAGATGAAGTTGTAGTTGGTGATGGCCGAGCCGGTGGCGACCACCTTCGCGCCGGAGACGACCAGACCCGCGTCGGTCTCCTTCTCCACGTGCACGAAGACGTCCTGGACCTCCTCGGTCGGCAGGTGACGGTCGACCGGCGGGTGGATGATCGCGTGGTTCCAGAAGAGGACCTTCTCCTGGGACTCCTTGTACCAGCGCTTCGCGTTGTCCTCGAAGGGCGCGTAGTAGTCGCTGTTGGCCCCCAGGGTGCCGAGGAAGGCGGCCTTGTAGTCGGGGCTGCGGCCCATCCAGCCGTAGGTCATCCTGGCCCACTCGGCTATCGCCTCGCGGTCCTCCACCATGTCCTGCACGGTGCGCGGGGTGCGGAAGAACTTGTGGGTGTAGCCGTTGCTGCCGGTGTCGGTACGGGTGGTGAGCACGTCCTTCTTGGCGGGGTCGTGCAGCGCGTTGTAGAGCCGCGCGGTCATCAGCGCCGAGTTGCGGAAGGCCGGGTGGGCGGTGACGTCCTTGACGCGTTCGCCGTAGAGGTAGATCTCGCGGTCGTCGCGCAGGCTCTCCAGGTACTCATCGCCGGTCATGGGGCGGGTCACGGGGGCCTCCGCGGCCTGGGGAGCCTCCGCGGCCCGGGGGGCCTCGGCGGCGTCGGGGCCGGTCGGCTGCGCGTCGCCGTTCGGGAGCGTCATGTCCTATGTCCTTTGTCCGGTCGATGAACCTGTGAGTGGTGGGTGGCCCGCGAAGGCCGCAGCCCAGCCGTGGGCGGGCCCGTCGAGCGAGCCGGTCCAGGCGGCGCCTTCGGAGGGCCGGCGGAATTCGCCGAGCACCCCGGAGTGGAAGACGAGGGGTTCGCCGCCGGGAGCGTCGAAGGCGACGACCTCGCCGACGTGCAGGACGTGGTCCCCGCCGTCGTACGAGGCCCAGGGAACGCAGGAGAAGTGGGCGACGGCGCCCTCGACGCGCGGCGCCGTCAGGTCGTCGCCCCAGCTGAGGTCCGGTGCCTCGGCCAGGTCGCCCCGGCCGGCGAACAGCCAGGCCAGGTCGCGCTGGTGGGCGCCGAGGACGTTGATGCCGAACGGGGCGCCGACGAGCCGCTCGCAGGTGCGGCTGCGGCGGTCCAGCGACACGAGGACCAGCGGCGGATCGAGCGAGACCGAGGTGAAGGCGGAGACGGTGGCGCCGTAGACGGCGTCGTCCCGCGCGGTGGTGACCACGGTGACGCCCGAGGCGAACTGGCCCAGGCAGTCCCTCAGCGCACGCTGCACAAGGCTCACGGAATCCTCCTCGACGGATAACGGGCGCAAGAACCGGGTAATCGCATTCCGCTGCATTTGAAAAGATCGGGTGATGAACAATGGCGGAGCACTGCCGCCACGCGGGCATTGTTCCAGGGGTCGCTGAAGAATCAGTACAGGGAAATACGGGCCGTTCGGAACGCTTGACGGATGACGAGTTCCCGCTCTAGCTTTCTGCTGTTTCCTGCGCGTCGCCGCAGGTCGTCAGGTTGCTTGGCCGAGGCCGCGCCGGCGTGTGACCGCACTGACGCGTTCCGGAAATTCTCTGCCCGAACCCGCTGCCGCCCGTACAGACCTAGGGGTCCCCAAATGCGAATCCAAGTAGATGTCAACGAGGCTCTGCAGGACTATGTGGCCAGCATTTCCCTGCGCGAGCCCGACGTACTGCGTGACCTCCGGGTGAAGACCTCGGAGCTGCCCCTGTCGCTCATGCAGATCTCGCCCGAGCAGGGACAGTTCATTTCCCTGCTGGTGAAGGCGATCGGCGCGAAGAAGGCCCTGGAGGTCGGTGTCTTCACCGGCTACAGCCTGCTCGCCACGGCGCTGGCGCTGCCCGAGGGCGGCAGCGTGACCGCGCTGGACATCAGCGAGGAGTGGACCGCGATCGCCCGGGACTTCGCCGAGCGGGCGGGGGTCTCGGACAAGATCGACCTGCGCATCGGCGACGCGCGGGCCTCCCTCGACGCGCTGCTCCTCGAGGAGGGCGCGGCCGGATCCTTCGACTTCGTCTTCATCGACGCCGACAAGGAGAACTACGGGGCCTACTACGAGGCCGCGCTGACGCTGCTGCGCCCCGGCGGCCTCATCGTGGTGGACAACGTGCTGTGGCACGGCGCCGTGCTCGACGAGACGAAGCAGGACTCCGAGACGACGGCCCTGCGGGCGTTCAACGCGAAGGTGCGCGACGACAAGCGCGTGGAGCTGAGCGTCCTGCCGTTCGCCGACGGTCTCACCTTCGCCCTCAAGCGCTGACCCGGGCGACGCCGGCCGGCGCGCCACCCGCGCGCCCACCCGCGTCCCCCGGAGCACCGGCCCGAGCGCTGCCCGAGCGCCGGCCCCCCCGCACCAGTCCACAGATCCCCGACGCCCGATTCCTCGAGAAGGTATGACCATGCCGCAGTACCCAGCCGGGATGCACAGAAGGCGCTTCCTCATCGGAGCGGCCGCCGCGGGCGGAGCCACCGCACTCGGTCTGGAGGGGACGGCCGCGGCGGCGGACCCCGCCGCCGGCGCCGCCGCCATCGCGACGACGTCCACCGTCGGACCGGTCTCGGTGACCGCCGCCGACCAGCAGTACCCGGACCTGGTCCGGGCGCTCAACGCCCGGTACGTGGCCGGCCCCGAGTCCGTGAAGGTCATCGACTCGCCCTCGCAGGTGGGGCCGGTCCTCACCGAGGCGGTCCGGTCCAACAAGCGGGTGACGATACGCAGCGGCGGGCACTGCCTCGAGGACTTCGTCTACAACTCCTCCACGCAGATCGTGCTCGATCTGTCGAACATGAACGGCGTGTACTACGAGCCCGCCAAGAACGCCGTCTGCGTGGAGGCCGGGGCCACCCTGCTGGACGTGTACTCCAAGCTGTACGCGGCCTGGGGCGTGACCATACCCGGCGGCATCTGCTACTCGGTGGGCATGGGCGGGCACGTCTCCGGCGGCGGCTGGGGCATGCTCGTGCGCCGCAACGGCCTGGTCGTCGACCACCTGTACGCCGTCGAGGTGGTCACCGTCGCGGCCGACGGCTCGGTCAGGACGATCCACGCCACCCGGGAGCCCACCGACGCGAACCGCGAACTGTGGTGGGCCCACACGGGCGGAGGCGGCGGCAACTTCGGCGTGGTGACCCGCTACTACTTCCGCTCGCCCGACGCCACCGGCACCGACCCTCGCGGGCTGCTGCCGAAGCCGCCGGCCGAGGTGCTGTTCAGCGCGGTGTCGTGGGCGTGGAGCGACCTGACCAAGGAGGAGTTCGTCCGCCTGACGCAGAACTACGCGTCCTGGCACGTCGCGAACATCGGGCCGGACAGCCCGAACCGGTTCGTCACCAGCTTCCTGCTGCTCAACCACCGGTCGAACGGACAGATCGGCATGGTCACCCAGGTCGACGCGGCGGCCCCGAACGCGCAGCAGCTGCTGAACGACTACCTCACGTACATGAACCAGGGCATCGACACCCCGCAGGGCGCCCTGACCGAGGCCATGGGCGACGTGGCCCCCATGCCGCAGTTCGCCCAGCCGCGCCGGATGCCCTGGCTCCAGGCCACCCGCTTCGCCGGAACGACGAACCCGCAGCTCAACGACCCGACCCTGCGGGCCGAGTACAAGTCGGCCTACATGAAGGCGAACTTCCCGCTCGCCCAGTCCGAGGCGCTGTACAAGCACCTCACCCGGACCGACATCGACAACCCGAAGATCAACATCCAGCTGACCCCGTACGGCGGCAAGGCCAACGCGGTCGCCGAGGGCGACACGGCGGCGCCGCACCGGGGCGCGGCCTTCAAGATGCTGTGGTCGGTGCTGTGGAACGAGGCGTCCGACGACGCCAAGTACATCGCCTGGACCCGGGAGAGCTACGAGGAGACGTACGCGAGCACCGGCGGCGTGCCCGTGCCCAACGCCGTCACGGACGGGTGCTACGTCAACTACCCGGACGCGGACCTGAACGACCCGGCGCGCAACCGCTCCACGGTGCCGTGGAGCACCCTCTACTACAAGGGGAACTACCCGCGGCTGCAGGAGGCGAAGAAGAAGTACGACCCGAAGAACTTCTTCCGCCACGCCCAGTCCGTGCAGCTGCCCGGCGCCTGAGCGCCGCGCGGGCGCGGCGCGCCCCACCGTGCCGCGCCCCGCGGGCCGGGTCCGGATCCTCCGGGCCCGGCCCGCCGCGCGTGGCCCGCCGCGCGTGGCCCGCCTCGCGTCGCCCGCCTCGCGTCGCCCGCGGGCCCCGGCGCGGGCCGTACCCCCCTCCCGAGAACGAGCGCAATTCTCTGGGCGCCAGGGCACCGTCGCGATCTCTAGCGTTGCCGCGTCAAGGCACGTGAACGGCGGAGGGGTTGGGCGATGGTGCAGGACAGCAGGGGCGGGATGGGGCGGCGCAACTTCCTCGCGGGAGGTGCCGCGGCGGGTGGAGCCGCACTGCTCACGGGCACGGGTCTGGTGTCGTCGCCGGCGGCCGCGGCCGAGGACACGGGCGCCCTGGCGGAGCCCATCACGGCGGTCACGCCGGCGGACAAGCGGTACAAGGACCTCGTCCGGGGCTGGAACCAGCGCTGGGTGGCCTCGCCGGAGACGGTCTACCTCGCCGAGAGCACCGCGCAGGTCCAGGAGGTCGTGCAGAAGGCGGTGAAGGCCGGCAAGCGGCTCACCGTCCGCGGCGGCGGCCACTGCTGGGAGGACTGGGTCTTCAACGCGGACGTCCGCGTCATCCTCGACATGACCAAGATGAACAAGGTCTACTTCGACCCCGCGAAGAACGCCATCGCGGTGGAGGCCGGGGCCCAGCTGCTGAACGTGTACGAGCGCATGTACCGGACCTGGGGCGTGGCCATACCGGCCGGCATGTGCTTCCAGGTCGGCGCGGGCGGCCACATCAGCGGCGGCGGCTGGGGTCTGCTCTGCCGCAAGCTCGGCCTGGTCGTGGACCACCTGTACGCCGTGGAGGTCGTGTCCGTCGACGCCGACGGCATCGCCCGGACCCACGTCGCGACGCGCGAGGCGAACGACCCGCACCGCGAACTGTGGTGGGCGCACACCGGTGGCGGCGGCGGCAACTTCGGCGTCATCACCCGCTTCTGGTTCCGCTCCCCCGGCGCCACGGGCACCAACCCGGCCGCCCTGCTCCCGCAGCCGCCGGCCGAGGTGCTCGTCAGCGCCGTCTCCTGGCCGTGGGCCGAGATGACCAAGGACCGGTTCGCCCGCCTGGTCAAGAACTACGGCGACTGGCACGCGCGCAACCTCAGGCCGGGCAGCGTCAACGACAACCTCGTCACCATGCTGGCCCTGAACCACAAGTCGAACGGGTACATCGGCCTCATCACCCAGCTGGACGCGACCATCCCCGACGCGGAGGGGGTGCTGAACCGGTTCCTCGCGGAGATGACCGCGGGACTGGACATCGCGCACCAGCCGCTGACCACGGCGATGGGCGAGCTGTCCGCGATGCCGGAGCTGGCCAAGCCGCGGCGGATGCCGTGGCTGCAGGCCACCCGCTACCTCGGGACGACCAACCCCACGCTGAACGATCCCAGCCTCAAGGGCGACTTCAAGTCCTCGTACTACCGCACGGCCATGCCGGACGCGCACGTGGACGCCTTCTACACGCACCTCACCCGCGAGGACCTCGTCAACCCCACCGCCTCGGTGCTGCTCAGCTCCTTCGGCGGGCAGGTCAACGCGGTCGCCCCCGGGGACACGGCCGCCCCGCACCGCGGGGCCGCGTTCAAGGCCGCCTGGATGATCTGGTGGACCGATCCGGCGGACGAGGCCAAGTCCCTGCAGTGGATCCGCGAGTTCTTCCACGGCGCCTACGCGGACACCGGCGGCGTCCCGGTCCCCAACGCGGTGACCGACGGCTGCTACGTCAACTACCCGGACATCGACCTGCACGACCCGGCCTACAACACCTCGGGCGTGCCGTGGTCCACGCTCTACTACAAGGACAACTACCCGCGCCTGCAGCAGGTGAAGAAGAAGTACGACCCGCGCAACGTGTTCCGGCACAGCCAGTCCGTAGAGCTGCCGACGCCGTGAGGCGGCCGGCACCGCGGCGCGGCGGCTGGCCGGCGGTGGTCTCGGTGGCACTCGGGTCCTTCACCCTGGTGCTCTCCGAGCTGCTGCCGGTCGGCGCGCTGACCGACATCGGAGAGGACCTGTCCGTCTCCACCGGGACGACCGGGCTCCTCGTCGTGGTGCCGGGCCTCGCGGCGGCCGTGGCGGCGCCGGTCCTGACGGTGGCCTCGCGGGGGTTCGACCGCCGGCCGGTGCTGTGGGGGCTCGCCGCCCTCACGGCCCTGGCCGACCTGGTCTGCGCCCTGTCCCGCGACCTCGGGACGATGCTGGCCGGCCGGCTGCTGCTCGGCCTCGCGCTCGGCGGCTTCTGGGCCGTCGGGGCCGCGATCGCGCCCCGGCTGGTGGGGCAGGAGTCCGTCCACCGGGCCTCTTCCCTGGTCACCGCGGGCATCTCGGTGGGGACGGTGGCGAGCCTGCCGCTCGCGGCGCTGGCCGCCCGGAGCGCGGGCTGGTGGACGGCCTTCTGGGCGGCCGGTCTGCTCGGGCTGGCCGCCCTGGCGGCGCAGATCCGCTACCTTCCGCCGCTGCCCCCCGACGCGGCGGTCGGCTGGCGGGACCTGGCGGCGGTGCCGCGGATCCCCGCGGCCCGGACCGGACTGCTGGCGACCGTCTTCGTCTTCCTTGGCCACTTCGCCTCGTACACCTACATCGCGCCCTACCTGGAGCGGCACGCCCACTACGGCGCCGGGGCGGCGGCCGCGCTGCTGCTCGGGTACGGACTCGCCGGAATCGCCGGCAACTTCCTGGCCGCCGCCTCGCTCGCCCGCTCCGTACGGGGGACCGTCGCGGCGAGCGCGGCCGCCCTCGCCGCCGTGGCCGCCCTGCTCCCCGCGGCAGCGGACTCCGCGGTGCTCGTGGCGTTCCTGGTGCTCGTCTGGGGCGCCGCCTTCGGCGCCCTGCCGCTGAGCCTGCAGACCACGATGGCCCAGGCCGTGCCCGCGGCGCCGGAGCGCGGGCTCGCCGTGTTCGTGACCGTCGTCCAGGTGTCGCTGGCCGCCGGCTCGCTCCTGGGCGGCGTGGTGGTCGACGGGTACGGGATCTCCGCGAGCCTGGGCCTCGGGGCGGCGCTGGCCGCCTGCGCCGTCGCGGTCGTCGCGACGGTTCCCGCACGCCGCTCGCACCGAAGGCCGGAGCAAAAATCGGTGGTGTGAGCAGGGGCCTTGCCGGGCCAGCCTGGGGGGACAACGCGGCTCACCGGATGGCCGGTCGAGCGTTCCCCTCTGGAGGAGACATGGCTGTCCACCCGGGCGAGGTCTACTACAACCCGCGGTGCAAGGAGAAGATCGTCATCCGGACTCCCGCGGCGCAGACCGGCGGCGAGCGCGCGGTGATGGACCTCTACGTGGAGCCGGGCGGCTTCGCCGCCGGCTACCACGTGCATCCGTTCAGCCAGGAGATCTTCACGCTGGTGCGCGGCAGCCTGCGCGTGCACCTGGGCGGGCGCGACATCATCCTCGACGAGGTCGGGCAGACCCTCACGGTGCCGGCCGGCACCGTGCACCGCTGGTTCGGCAACACCGAGGAGGAGACCTCCTTCGCGGTGGTGGAACTGGTCAACCGGGCCGACCGCTTCGAGCAGCTGATCCTGCGCCAGCTCTTCGGCCTCGCCCAGGACGGCAAGACCGACGCCGAGGGCCGGCCGGGCCTGCTCCAGCACGCGGTGACGATGCGCGAGTTCTCCGACGTACTGCGCTTCACGGACCGTCCCTGGCCGGTGCAGCGCATGGTCAACGGCGCCCTGGCGCCGCTGGCCCGGATGCTCGGCTACCAGGCCTGCAACCCCGACTACATGAACCGGCGCCCGCTGGAGGTGGCCCAGCCGGAGGAGTTGCCGGACGTGGTCGCCGCGCGGCTCGGCGCGGTCGCCTGACGGCGGCCGGCCGGCGCCCGCCGACACCCGCACGTGAAGGACCCCGGTGGCCTGAGGCCACCGGGGTCCTTCATGTGCCGGGCCGACGGTCCGGAAGACCGGATCCGCGGATCAGAAGGTCTTGACGAAACCGGCGTCGACGGCGAAGTCGGCGCCCGTGGTGCTCGCCGAACGCGGGGAGGCCAGCAGCAGGATCGCGTCCGCGACCTCCTGCGGGGCGATGAGGCGGCCGGTGACCTGGCCCATCATCTGGGGGGCGATGCTGTCCATGATGCTCTGGCGGTCGGCGCCCGCCATGCCGGCGAGCACGTCGGCCGCGCCGCCCTCCTCGGTCCACCAGGCGGTGAGCACGGCGCCCGGGGAGACGGTGTTGACGCGGACGCCCTGGCTGCCGAACTCCTCCGACAGCGCCTTGGTGAGGTTCGACAGACCGGCCTTGGCAGCGCCGTACTCGACGTTGACCGAGGCGGGCTGACGGGCCATGCCGGTGGAGACGTTGATGATGGAGCCGCCCCCGCGCTCGATCATCTTGGGGATCGCGGCGCGGATCGCGCGGACCGCCGAGAACAGGTTGAACTCGAAGATCGACTGCCACTGGCCGTCGTTGCTGTCGAAGAAGCCCGTGCGGGGCATGGTGACGCCGGGCGGCGGGCCACCCGCGTTGTTCACCAGGATGTCCAGGCCACCGAAGTGCTCGACGGCGCGGGCGATGACCTGCGCGGGAGCCTCCGGGTCCGTCAGGTCGGCCGAGACGTGCAGCAGGTCCGGGCCCGCGAGCTGCTCGAGCTCGGGGGTGTTCTTGCGGGAAACGGCCACGACCCGCGCGCCCTCTTCGAGCAGCGAGCGGGTGACGGCCAGGCCGATGCCCTTGGAGGCACCGGTGACCACTGCGACGCGGCCGGAAAGCTGAAGATCCATGGTTTTCCTTCTCTTGATCGGGCCCTCACCCGGGAGGCAGGGGAGAGCTCTGCCGTGCGCTCTCACTGCTTTGAACACCGGGGGTTTCCATCGGGTTGCACGGGCCTCGAAGTGCAACCGGCGAACAGGGGGCGGGGTTCTGACCCACACACCCTCCCCCCGCTTCCCAGGAGTCCCCATGCCCTCGACCGAGCAGCTCGGCCCGCGCAGGGTGGTGGTCCTGGTCTCCCTCGCCCCGTTGCTGGCGAACGCCGACGCCGGACTCGTCATCCTGGCCCTGCCCGACATCCAGCACGGTCTCGGCATGAGCCTGGCCGGCGCGCACTGGGTGACCAACCTGTACGTCCTGCTGATCGGCGGGCTGCAGCTGCTGGGCGGCCGGCTCTGCGACCGGGCCGGGTCGCGGCGGCTCCTCCTCGCCTCGCTGGCCGCCTTCGGGGTCGCCTCGGCGTTCTGCGGCGCGGCGCCGAACGGGCCGGTGCTGCTGCTGGCCCGGGCCGGGCAGGCGGTCGCCGCCGCCGTGATGGTCCCGGCGGCCATGTGCATCCTGCTCACCCGCGTGGCGGCCGGGCCCGCGCGGCGCCGGGCGCTCGCGCTGTGGGCGGCGTCCGGGGGGATCGGGTCGGTCGCGGGTGTGCTGGGCGGCGGCCTGGTGGTCAGCCAGCTCGGCTGGCGCTGGGCCTTCCTGCTCAACGTGCCCGTCGCGCTCGGCGCGCTGGTCGCGGCCCGACGCCTCTGTCCCCCCGACCTCCCGACCCGGGCGCGCGGCTCCGCCCCCGACGTGCCGGGGGCCCTGTTCCTCGTGGGCTCCCTGCTGGCCCTGGTGTACGCGCTGGTGGGCACCGCCGACGGGGGGCCGGGGACGGCGACCTGGTCGGTGTTCGCCGTGTCGGGGCTGCTGGCCGCGCTGTTCCTGCGCCGGCAGGCGCGGGCCGCCGAACCGCTGCTGCCGGCGGTGCTGCTGCGCAGCCGCTCGCTGGGCGCGGGCGCCCTCGGCATCGTGTTCGTCGCGGCGGCCACCGGGCCCGTGGTGTTCCTCGGGAGCGTGTACCTGCAGGAGGTGCACGGCTACGCCGCCTGGGTGGCGGGCTGCGCCCTGCTTCCGGTGGTGGGCGGGGTGATCGTGGTCGGGCGGCTCTGCAGCCGGATGCTGGGCCGCCTGGGTCCGCGGGTCCCCTGTCTGACCGGCTGCGCCCTGAGCGGTTCCGGGCTGCTGCTGCTCACCCAGGTCTCGCCCACGTCCTCGTACGCGGCGGGGCTGCTGCCGGGCCTCGCGCTGGTCGGCGCGGGCCTGCCGTTCCTGTGGATGGCCTGCGAGACGGCCGCCGTGTCCGGGGTGAGCCGGTGCGCGGTGGGGGCGGCCGCCGGTGTGGTGCAGTGCGCCGGCCAGATAGGCGCCGCCGTCGGGCTGGCCCTCGCGGTGAGCGCGTACGGCGCGGCCGGCCGCGGGAGCGGCGGGCCCGCGGATCCGGCCCTGCTGACCACGGGTCTTTCGCGGGCGTTCTGGGTCTGCGCCGCCCTGATGGCGTGCGCGGCGCTCACGGCCCGCTTCGGCCTGCGCGCCGTACGGCGGGAGGCCGTCGAACCCGCGGGCTACGCGCCCAGCAGCAGCGGCGTGGCTTCGGACCAGCCGGCCGTCCCGGTGCGCGGCTGACCCACCGGGCTGCGCGGCAGCCGGGCCACGGCGTCCAGCGAGAGCCGCAGTTCGCCCTCGGTGGGCGGTTCCAGCCGGGGGTGGCCGGCCAGGATGTCGGTGATGAGCTGGTGGATGGCCGGGCCCGGGGAGGTTCCGAGCTCCTCGCGCAGGGTGTGGCGCAGCTGGTGGAACGCGGCGAGGGCGTCGGCCTGCCGGCCCGACCGGTACAGGGCCAGCATCAGCTGGCCGGTGAGCTGCTCGTTGGCGGGGTCCTGGTGGACGAGCGCGCAGAGCTCGGCGAGCAGCTGGTGGTGGCGGCCCAGCCGCAGTTCGGCGCGCACCCGCTGGACTATGGCCTCCAGCCGGTCCCGTTCCATGGCCGCGAGGCCGGCCCGCAGCAGCGGTCCGGCCGGTGCGTCCACGGGTCCCTGACCGCTCCACAGGGCGTGGGCGGTGCGGATCTGGAGGGCGCCGGCCTCCAGGTTGCCGGCGTCGAGGGAGGCCCGGCCGGCGCGGACCTGGCGCTCGTAGGCGTGCAGGTCGAGCTCGCCGTCCCGGACGGTCAGTACGTAGCCCTGGTCGCGGGTGACGAGCCGGCAGGCCGTGGCGGTGGCGGGGCCGGTGCCCTGCAGGATCCGGCGCAGCTGCATGACGTAGGTGTGCACGGCCGCGACCGCGCTGGGCGGGGGGCTGTACTCCCAGAGTTCCTCGACGAACTGGGCCATCGACACCACGTGGTTGGCGTTCATCAGGAGGAGTGCGAGCATCTGGCGGTGCTTGGGCGCACTGGGTGTTCTGTCCTCCCCGTTTTCAGTGACGCACATGGGCCCGAGTACAGAGAATTGCATTACCCCTCCACGGATATTCACCCGGCCAGGAACCCCTCGACCGTAGCGATAATCCGCCACCGCGCGATGAACTCGGGAACCACTTTGGCAACTTCGGGGCACCCCGGAGGGACATGCCATTTCTACAGAACGGAATTACTGGTTCTATCCCCTTGCCGGAAGTGGAGGGAAAGAGAACGCGCGGTCAATGCCCGGTGACGCGGGCCAGGAGCGCCGCCGGATCCCGGGGCGGCCGGTTGCCCCGCCAGGCCACGTGCTGGTCGGGCCGCACGAGGACCAGGTCCCGTTCGTAGAGCTCGCGGGCGGCGGGGTCCCGCACCCGCAGGACGGTGAGCGGGATCCCGCTCTCGGCGGCCGCGGCCTCGAGCCCGGAGGTGTCCTGGTCCAGGGCGCACAGGCTCAGCAGGGTGAATCCGGTACCCAGCCGGTCGTAGAGGGAGTCGCCCTCGCCCCGGCCGTCGCCCAGCCACAGGTGCGGGGCGCGGCCGCCGGGGACCCCGGACGGGGCGTAGGAGGTGAAGTCGTCGGGCGGCGCCGCGTCCCCGGCGGCGTCGACGATCGGTGACGCGTTGTAACGGGCGCCCAGCTGCACGCCGGTGGTGGCCATCGTGAGGAGTCCGTACTCGGAGAGCCGCGTGCCGGCCTTCTCCCGGGCGGCCGCCCCCTCGGCGGTGTCCTCTTCCAGGGCCGGCGGCCGCTCGATCGCCCCGAGGCCCACGTTCAGCTCGCGGGCGGCGGCCGTGTTCCGCAGGGCCACGGGCCGGCGTTCCGCCTCGTAGGAGGGCAGCAGCCCGGGGCCGGCCCAGCCCTGGACGGCGGCGGCCAGCTTCCAGGCGAGGTTGGCGGCGTCGTCGACCCCGGTGTTCATGCCGAAGCCGCCGTTGGGCGTGAACAGGTGCGCGGCGTCGCCCGCGAGCCAGGTGCGGCCCGCTCCGAACCGCTCGGCCACCAGGGCCGCGCCGGGGGTCCAGGCGCGGCGGCTGATGACCTCCACCTGCAGCGGAACCCCGGCGGCGCGGCGGACCAGGTCCGCGACGGCCTCGTCGTCCGTGTGGTCGGGGTCGGCGGAACTGGTCAGCAGGAAGAATTCGTCGGCTCCGTCGAGGGCGATCAGGTTGAGGGCGAGCTCGCTGTTGACGACCCAGTTGCTCCAGGCGGCCCGGTCCCGCAGGAAGCGTGCGCGCAGCCCCGGGACGCGCAGGTGCGCGGCGGTGGCCCGGCGTCCCAGCACGTCCTGGTCGAGGGTCCCCTCGCCGGTGTAGGCGATGCCCAGCGAGCGGCGCACGAGGCTGTGGCCGCCGTCGCAGCCGACCGCGAACCCGGCCCGCCAGGTGCGGGGTCCCCCGTCCGGTCCCTGCTCGGTGAGGGTGACGTGGCCGGGTTCCTCGGTGATCCCGGTGACCCGGTGTCCGTAACGCAGGGTGATGTTGGGCCGGGTCCCGGCCCGTTCCCACAGCAGCCGCTCCACGTACATCTGGTTGGCCCGGTGCATGGGTTCGGGGAGCTGGTCAGTCCGCTCCGAGGCCGCGACCTCCGCGCGCACGGCGTCGGCGCCGGGCCAGGGCAGGGAGGCCAGCAGGTGTCCGCCGTAGCGGGTGAAGAAGGAGATGCCGGCGCTGTGGCCGCCGGGCAGCCCCAGTTCCCGCACCCGGGAGGCGAGCCCGAGGCGGCGGTAGTGCTCCATCGTGCGGGCTCCGTGGGTGCTGCCCCGGGGTTCGGCCGGCACCGATTCCCCGGTGTTGAAGACCACCGACTGCACTCCGTGGCGGTCCAGGAAGAGCGCGAGGAGCAGTCCCACGGGACCGCCTCCCACGATGGCGACCGGTGTACGCGTGGGGCGGTCCATCGAACTGGCCTCCAGCCTGAGAACTCCAAAAGGGGCGCGTGGCATCCTCCGGCACGCTTCTGAAGGATTGATGGAAGGCCTGATAGGGAATTACGAGGATTTCCTCTCCAGAGGATCTTTAGATGCCACCTGGACACTCGTCGAAGGACCGGGCCCGACTTCCCGAAGCCCTCAGCGGAGTGTGAGGTATTCCATGTTCCTATTCGGCACGCACCGATCGGTGGCGCAACGTCTGCGCCTTACCGCCGACCGGGGACTGGGGGCGGGAAATTTCTTCTGGCACGCCTGGGAGATATCCCGTGACCGCGACCGTCCACTGCTGTTCCACCCGGACCCGACCCTGCCGGGCTGGGAGGACCGGGAGTGGCGCGGGCTGTCCCTCAACGACATCCGGCTCACCGTCATCCGGTACGCGCACTGGTACCGCGAGCGGGGCGTGACCCCTTCCTCCCACGTCGGCCTGTACACCCGCCACGGGCTCTTCGGCCTGCTGCACCACATCGCCGTCACCAGCCTGGGCGCGGCGGCCGTCCACTGCAATCCGCGCATGGAGTCCCGGACCGCGTCCGAGTACTTCCTGCGCACCGGGGCCACGCTCGTCGTCGGCGACGGCGATCTGCTCAAGGGCCTCACCTCGGCCTGGCAGACCTCGGGCGCGAGCGCCCCGGAGCTGCACGACATCCACGCCCTCGACACGGACGCCGTGCGACCGCCCGCGCCGATGGCCTCGTACCCGCACCGGCACGACGCCGACGACCTCGTGATGATCTCCCACTCCTCCGGGACGACGGGCCGCCCCAAGGCCCCGGTCTTCCACCACCGGTCGTTCTTCATCGGCAAGCGCGAACGGCTGTGGACCTTCCCCTCGTTGCGCAGCGACCGGCTGCTCACGGCGCTGCCGCACAGTCACTCGGCGGGCATCAGCTACCTGTCCATGGCCCTGCTGCTCGGCATCCCCACCCTCATCCTGGACGGCGCCGACGGCGAGCGGGTGACCCGGGCGGTCAACGGGTTCAAGCCCACCATCGTGCTGGGGTTCCCCCTCACCCTCGCCGAGATCGATCCCGCGGCCGTCCGTCCGGAGGCGGCGCGGCGCGTGCGCACCTGGAACGGCATGGGCGACGCCTCGCACGAGCGGCACATCCGCCCGCTCGTGGCCCTCGGCGGACCCGCCACCGGCTCGGTCTACCTCGACGGCCTCGGCTCCTCCGAAATGGGCATGGTCCTCTTCAAGGCGGCCCACACCGCGCGGAGCACGCACTACGGACGGTTCATCGGCACTCCGGCGAAGGTGGTCCGCAAGGCCGCGGTGCTCGGCCCGGACGGGCGCGAACTGTCCCCCGGGCAGGCCGGCATGCTCGGCGTCCGGACCCCGAGCGTCACCCCCGGCTACTGGGACGATCCGGCGCTGAACAAGGAGTCGCTGCTCAGCGGCTACTTCCTCACCGGTGACATCGTCCGCAAGGACACCGAGGGCAACTGGTACCACCTGGACCGCACCCCCGACGTCATCAAGGCGGCGGCCGGGGACGTGTACAGCCTGCCCCTCGAAGAGGTCGTCCTGAACTCCACCCGGGCCCTGGACACGGCGGTGGTCGCGGTGCCCGACCCGCGGCTGCCGGGCGCGTACTGCCCCGCGGCGGTCGTCTACTACGCCGACGGGGTCGAGCGCAGCGCCGCCGACCTGCTCTCCGTGTGCAACGCGGCGCTGGAGGCGGCGGGCCTGGCACGGCTCAACGCGCTGATCCTCGTCTCCGCGCGCGAGGACCTGCCGGTCGGGGTGACCGGCAAGGTCCTCAAGCGCGTCCTGCGCGAGCGCCACCACGACGTACTGAGCCGGCCGGCCACGAAGACCGTCGCCACGTCCGCGGACGGATCGCCCGACCGGCCTGCCGACCGGACCACCTCACAGGCCACCGACCGGACCGCAGACCCGTCCGGCACCAGGCCCACCGGCCCGACCGGCGGCCGCTCGGCCGACCAGTCCGCCGCCTGATCCCTCGTCAGCCAGCTGACCGACAAAGGACCGATCATGCCCGACCAGAAAGCAGTGCGCCGGGTCGTCGACATCATCACCGGGACGTGGCAGTCCCAGGCCCTCTACGCGGCGGTCGCCTTCGGCCTCGCCGACCACGTCGCGGCCGGGTACGTCACGGACGAGGCGCTCGCCGCCCGTACGCAGGCCAGCCCCGACGGCATCCGCCGGCTGATGCGGCTGCTGACCGCGATGGACGTCTTCGAGTACACCGGCGAGAACAACGCCGATCCAGCGGGGAGCTACCGGCTGGCCCCGGCCGGGGAGCTGCTGCGCGCGGACTCCCCCGGGTCCATGCGGGACATGGTCCGCATCTACGGCGAGGAGTTCCACCGGGCCTGGGGCGCGGTGGAACCTGCCGTGCGCACCGGTACCTCGGGGTTCCAGCACGCCTTCGGCAAGACGCTGCACGAGTACCTGCGCGATCCCGGGGCGGGTGCGAAGTTCCAGCGGGCGATGAACGCGGGGAACGTCTTCTTCTCCGACGTGCTCGAGGCGTTCGACTTCGCCGGCTGCCGCACGGTGGTCGACGTGGCCGGCGGCAGCGGCATGCTGCTGGGCACGGTCCTGCGGGCCCACCCGGAGCTGCGCGGCATCCTCTTCGACCAGCCGCACATGGTGCCCGTCGCGCGGGCCCACCTCGACGAGGCCGTCGGCCCGGACCGCTACGAGGCGAGGTCGGGCGACGTCTTCGAGGGCGTGCCCGGGGGCGCTGACGTCTACCTGCTCTCCCGCGTCCTCCAGGACTGGGACGACCTCCGGTGCACGACCCTGCTGTCCCACATCCGCGCCGCCCTGCCCGCGTCGGGCCGGCTGCTGATCCTCGAGCGGGTCATCCCCGACCACGGGGAGACCCTGCTGCCGCTCCTGTACGACCTGCACCTGCTCATGGCCGCGGGCGGCCGCGAGCGCGACCTCGCCGGGTACCGCTCCGTCCTCGCCTCGGCGGGGCTTCGCCTGGAGTCCGTACACGCCCTCTCCCTCGAGACCAGCCTGCTGGTCGCGGCCGTCGCGTGAGTACGCGCGCACCCGCCCCTTCCACCCGAATCGGAGTAGCCGGATGAGCCGCGGGGAACTCACGGTCTGCATAGTCGGTGCCGGGCCGCGCGGCCTGTCGGTGCTGGAGCGCATCTGCGCCCACGAGCGCACGTCCCCGTCCGGTTCCGCGCTCACCGTGCACGTGGTCGATCCCTACCGGGCCGGTCCGGGCAAGGTCTGGCGCACCGCGCAGTCGCGGCAGCTGCTGATGAACACGGTGGCCTCGCAGGTGACCGTGTACACCGACGACAGCGTGGAGATGAAGGGACCGGTCGAGGACGGGCCGAGCCTGTACGAGTGGTCCTCGGCGCTCGCCCGCTCCGGGGGCGGCGCGGCCGGATCCGCCGCCGGAACCGCAACCCACGACGGCGACGGCGACGGCGACGGACACGGTGGGGGCGGACACGGCGGGGGCGGCGGATCCGACGCCTCCGACGCCGAGTTACTGGCCGAGGCGCGCCGCCTCGGTCCCGACTCCTATCCCAGCCGCGCCCTCTACGGCCGCTACCTGGAGGAGACCTTCGACCGCGTGGTCGAGGGCGCGCCGCGGCACGTCACCATCCGCGTGCACCGGACGCTGGCCGTCTCCCTGGACGACGCGGCTCCCGACGACGGCGCCGCCTCCGCGGGCGCGGGCGTCCGCGCGTCCGGCCGGCCGCAGACCCTGCGGCTGGCCGACGGGACCCTGCTCACCGGTCTCGACGCGGTGGTGCTCGCCCAGGGCCACGTGGCGGCGAGGCCCACGGCGGACGAGGCCCGGACCTCCGAGGAAGCGCGGTCCTGCGGGCTGACGCACGTCCTGCCGGCCAATCCGGCCGATGCGCGTCTCCCGGATCCGGCCCCGGGAGAGCCCGTGCTGCTGCGCGGCCTGGGCCTCAACTTCTTCGACCACATGGCCCTGCTCACCGTCGGCCGGGGCGGCCGCTTCGAACGGGCCGGGGACGCGCTGCGCTACGTCCCGTCGGGGCGCGAGCCCACGCTCTACGCGGGATCCCGGCGCGGGATCCCGTACCACGCGCGCGGGGAGAACGAGAAGGGAGCGCACGGGCGTTACCTGCCCCGGCTGCTCACCCCCGCCCTGATCGCGGAGCTGGCCGACCGCGCCGTGGACGGCGAGCGGGTGCACTTCGGCACCGACGTGTGGCCGCTGGTCGCCAAGGAGGTGGAGAGCGTCTACTACGGGACGCTGCTGACCGCCGCCGGGCGCGACGGCGAGCGCGCGGCCCTCGTCGACCGCTACCTCGCGGCGTCGGCGGGCGAGGAGGAGCACAAGCTGCTCGAGGAGTTCGGCATCGCGGCCGCCGACCACTGGAACTGGGAGGACGTCTCCCTGCCCTACGGGCGGCGGGTGTTCGCCCACCGCGGCGAGTTCCACGCCTGGCTGCTCGAGCACCTGGCCGCGGACGTGCGCGAGGCGCGCGCCGGCAACGTCAGCGGTCCGCTGAAGTCGGCCCTGGACGTGCTGCGCGACCTGCGCAACGAGATCCGGCTGGTGGTGGACCACGGCCGGCTGGAGGGCAACTCCTACCGGGACGAACTGCAGGGCTGGTACACCCCGCTCAACGCCTACCTCTCGATCGGGCCGCCGGCCTCGCGCATCGAGGAGCTCATCGCCCTCGTGGAGGCCGGGACCGTACGGCTCGTCGGCCCGGGCATGCGGGTGCGGGTCGCCGTCGACGGCGCGGGGGCGGCGGCCTTCGAGGCCACCTCCGACCGGGTGGGCGGGGCGCCCGTGCACGCCCGGATCCTGGTCGAGGCGCGGCTCCCGGAGCCGGACGTGCGGCGCACCGAGGATCCGCTGCTGGCGCACCTGCTGGCGACCGGCCAGATCAGCCCGTACCGGATCGCGGGCACCTGCGGTTCGTCCTACGAGACGGGCGGGGTGTCCGTCACCGAGCGCCCCAACCGGGTGGTGGACGCGGACGGGCGCGCCCATCCGCGCCGGTTCGCCTATGGGATCCCCACCGAGGCGGTGCACTGGGTGACGGCGGCGGGCATCAGGCCCGGGGTCAACTCGGTGATCCTGGGCGACTCCGACGCGATCGCCCTGGCGGTACTGGAACTGCTCCCGACCGGCGACCGCGACCACGGCGGCCCCGACGCCGAGGACCTCGACGAGCCGGACTTCGACGACGCGGACTTCGACGACGCGGACCTCGACGGCGCCGGTCTCGACGGCGCCGGTTTCTCGGGGGCGTCGCGATGACGGCGGCCGGACCCGCCACCGGCGCGGACAGCGGGCTGCTCTCGCCCGTCCGCGCCGGCACCCCGGTGGAGGCCGCCGTCACCGACGGGGCCTGGCTCCAGGCCATGCTCGACGCGGAGGCCGCGCTGGCCCGCGCGCAGGCGAAGCTGGGCACTCTTCCCGCGTCCGCGGCGAAGGCGATCTCGGCGGCCGCCGATGCCGGGGCCTTCGACGTCCGGGCCCTGGCGCTCGCCTCCCGCGAGACGGCCAACCCCGTGGTGGGGCTCGTACGGGAACTCGGGCTGCGGGTGGCGCGGATCGACCCGGCGGCGGCCGAGTACGTGCACCGCGGTTCCACCAGCCAGGACATCTTCGACACCGGTGCCATGCTGGTCGCCCTGCGGGCCCTGCGCCTGATCCGGGCCGACCTGCGCCGGACGGCCGGGGCGCTGGCCGCCCTGGCCGCACGGCACCGGGACACCGCGATGGCCGGCCGGACCCTGGCCCTGCACGCCGTCCCCACCACCTTCGGGCTCAAGGCCGCCGGGTGGCGCGAGCTGGTGCTGCGGGCCGACGAGCGGCTGGCCGCGCTGGAGGACACCCTGCCCGTCTCGCTCGGCGGGGCCGCCGGAACGCTCGCCGGGTACGTGGAGTACGCGGCTCTGGAACACCCGGCGCCGGACGAACCCGGTGCCGAGGCGGGCACCAGCCCGGGCACGAACACCGGCGCCGAAACCGGCACCTCCCCCGGCACCTACGCCGAGCGCCTGGTCGACGCCTTCGCCGAGGAGACCGGACTGGCGCGCCCCGGACTGCCGTGGCACGCCCTGCGCTTCCCCCTCGCCGACCTCGCGGCCGCACTCGCCTTCACGACCGGAGCCCTCGGCAAGATCGCGGTCGACGTGCAGTCCCTGGCCCGGACGGAGGTCGGGGAGGTCGGCGAACCGGCCGCGGCCGGCCGCGGCGGTTCCTCCGCCATGCCGCACAAGCGCAACCCGGTGCTCGCCACCCTGATCCGCTCCGCCGCCCTCCAGGTCCCGGCCCTCGCGGGCGCGCTGACGCAGTGCCTGGTCACGGAGGACGAACGCTCCGCCGGGGTCTGGCACGCCGAGTGGTCCCTGCTGCGCGAGTGCCTGCGGCTGGCCGGCGGCGCCGCGCACACCGCCGTGGAACTCGCCGAGGGGCTGGTCGTCAAACCGGACCGGATGCGCGACAACCTCAAGCTCACCGGCGGCCAGGTCGTCTCCGAGCGGGTGGCGGTGGTGCTGTCTCCGCTGCTGGGCCGGGCCCGCGCCAGGCAGCTGCTCACCGAGGCCTCGCTGGCCGCCGACCGCGACGGCAGCTCACTGCACTCCGTGCTCGCCGCCCTCCCGGAGGTCCGGGAGCACCTCGGCGACGCGGAGCTGGCCGCGCTGTTCGATCCGGCCGGATACACCGGCGCCGCCGGGCTCCTCGTCGACCGGGCCCTCGGCCCGCACGCCCATCCGCACGCCCGCACCCTCACCCAGGAGTGACATGTCCCGCCGTCTGTTCACCTCGGAGTCCGTGACCGAAGGTCACCCCGACAAGATCGCCGACCAGATCAGCGACACCATCCTCGACGCCCTCCTCACCGCGGACCCCACGTCCCGCGTCGCCGTCGAGACCCTGATCACCACCGGACTCGTCCACATCGCCGGCGAGGTCACGACGAAGGCCTACGCGCCCATCGCGCAGCTCGTCCGCGACAAGATCCTCGCCATCGGCTACGACTCCTCCCTCAAGGGCTTCGACGGCGCCTCCTGCGGCGTGTCGGTGTCCATCGGCGCACAGTCCCCCGACATCGCGCAGGGCGTGGACACCGCGTACGAGAAGCGGGTCGAGGGCGATGAGGACGAGCTCGACAAGCAGGGCGCCGGCGACCA
>NZ_JBSGWY010000043.1:0-9438 GCF_053609145.1 Streptomyces sp. NPDC054961
GGGCCTCCAGGGCCGACTGCGGGGCGTCCGTTATCCACTCCCCGATCGCGATGAGGGAACGGGCACCGGCCAGCACGGCCGAAGCTGCCGCGCACAACAGGGGGAGCATCGGATACCGCCGCCCCCGCCGACTGCGTGGGTCGGGCACCCAGATCAGGAAGCGCCGCAGGTCAGCGGCATCCTGTCGGGTGACAGCGCGATTCTGGAGGGTCAGGTGTCCCAGCCCGGCGGGCATGGGCGATGATGTTCGGGCAGGCACGGTCTCGCTCGGTTCTCATGGGTCTCGACAACCACATGATCACCGGCACCGTGCCTGCACTGCGTTCCGGGGAACAACCATCCCCAGAACGAGACATGACATCACATCACAAGACCGGCGAACCGGACCGATCTCGAACATGCAATGCCCCTGGTCAGTGGACGGCTCCAGAATTCCGCACCACGCCAAGGCCACAGCGAGGCCGAACGCGGTGCTGGCCGCACTGCTCGCCACCGTGGGCGCCTACGGGCTGATGCAGACCTTGGTCATCCCCGCGATGTCCGTGCTCGGCGAGCGCCTGCACGCCGATACCGCCACGGCCGGCTGGCTGGCTGGCTGGTCACCGCGTTCCTGCTCGGCGGGGCCGTGTTCACACCGGTACTGAGCCTGCTCGGCGACACGTACGGCCACCGCCGGCTCCTCCTGCTCGTCATGCTCGTGTTCCTGGCGAGCACCCTGGCGGCCGCGGCCTCTCCCGACATCGGCTTCCTCATCGCGATGCGCGCCGTGCAGGGAGCCTCCATGGCCTCGCTCCCCCTGGCCCTGGCCCTGGTCCGCGAAGCGATGCCCAAGGAACGCATAGCCTCCGGATTCGGTCTCACCGCCGCCATGCTCGGCGGCGGCGCGGGCGTCGGCCTGGTCGTGGGCGCCCTGATCATCCAACACACCTCCTGGCGCTGGATGTTCGGCACCGAAGCCGTGATCATCGCGCTGGCGACCCTCATGGTCCTTCTCTGGGTGCCGGAAAGCCCCGAGCGCCACGGCAAGCGCATCGACGTGCCCGGTGCCCTGCTCCTGGCCGCAGGGCTCGTCGCCCTGCTGCTGGCGATCACAGAGGGCACGAAGTGGGGCTGGCACTCCCCCGGAGTCCTGTCCCTGTTCGCGGCCGCCGTCGTGCTCTTCGCCGTGCTCGGCGCGGTGTCGTCCCGTCGGTCCGACCCGGTCCTCGACCTCCGGCACGTCACCCACCTGCCGATGCTCGTCACGAACCTCGCGGCCCTGCTGATCGGCATGGTGCCGTTCTTCTTCTACGTCCTGGTCCCGCAACTGCTGCAGCTGCCCAGTGGTCTTCCGGCCGCCCTGCGCCCGATGGCCTCCTACGGCGCCGGTCTGACCATCGTCCAGTCCGGCCTGCTGATGCTCCCCGGGTCACTCCTCGTCGTCGTCGGCGGGCGAACCGCCCACTGGCTGCGCGCGCGGCTGGGCACCCGCGCGCCCCTGCTCGCCTGCATGGCGCTGATGACGACCGGATCCGTGCTCACCGCGTTGTTCCACGACTCCCCGGCGCAGATCGCGCTCTGGTTCTCCCTGGTCGGCCTCGGCGCGGGTTACGGGTACGCGTCCCTCGCCGACCTGGTCGCAGCGCTCGTGCCGCGCCGCGAGATCGCCGCCGGCAACGGTCTGAACACCGTCATCCGGACGGTCGGCAGCGCGGTGGGCAGCCAGCTCGCGGTCGGCTTCCTGCAGACCTTCACCGTGCGGGGCACGCCCGTGCCCGCCGAGAAGGCGTTCACGGTGGGCTTCTGGGCCGCCGCCGCGCTCGCGGTCCTCGGTATCCTGCTGGTCGGCGCCCTGCGCATCCGCCCGCACCACCAGGACCCCGCGCCCGAGGCCGCCGCGGTGGCACTGGACCGGGTCGCCGCCCACCAGCACTGAGCGGCCGGCCCCACCCCACGCCGGGGTCGGCGTCGACCGCCACCCCGAAGGAGCACGAGCATGCGCGCCGCCCGCACCGGACCCACCAGCGGACGCCGGAAAGAGGCCGACCTCAACGACGAGCGGGTTCTGCGCGCGGCGCGCGAGGTCTTCGCCGAGCACGGCTGGAACGCACCCGTCTCGGAGATCGCCCGCCGTGCCGGCGTGGGCATGGGCAGCCTCTACCGGCGCTACCCGGCCAAGGAGGATCTCGCCCAGGCGCTGCGCGTGCAGGGCATGAACGAACTGGCCTCCCTGGCCCGCCGCGCCATGGAGGACCACGGCGACCCCTGGACCGCGCTGGCGGCCTTCCTGCGCGCCGCGCTGTCCTCTCCCGACGGGGTCTCCCTCCTCCCCCTCATCGGGGGTCGCCTCCCGGCCACCGACGAGATCGACTCCGCCTCCCACCGTCTCAAGGCCGCACTCGACGACCTGGTCGACGCCGCCCACCGATCCGGCGCACTGCGCGAGGACGTCAGCTCCGCGGACCTGCCGCTGCTGCTCAGCCACCTCAGTCCCCGCCTGCCCACGGCCTCCGAGCGTGCGGTCGAACTGCACCTGCGCTACCTGGACCTCGTCCTGAGCGGCCTTCGGCATCCCGCGACGCCGGAGAAGCAGCCCGTCAGCCCTCCCGACTGGCCGGAGCTGAACAACCTGTGGAACACCCCGTGAACGGGCCCGCGGCCGCACACTGACCCGTGCGGGCGCCACACATCCCGAGGCGAAGCACCCCTGAGCCACGGTGATGCCGAGCTCCGCTACGGGCGGTCCCGGTCCGCGGCGAGGCCGTCGAGGAGGCGTTGAAGCCCGAACTCGAAGAGGGCGTCGAGGTCGAGGTCGTAACCGGCCGTGGCGAGGCGCGAGAGGGCGGGGAACCGGCCGGTGTCCAAGATCGCCAGGAGCGCGGGCTCCTGGGTGTCCATCCACTCCTCGTTGTCGAGGCCGCTGGACGCCTCGGCCTCGCGCTCCGTCTCCAGGTTGAAGGCGATGCCCCGGGCGTAATTGAGCAGCGTGAGGTGCGCCGTGAAGGCGGTCCGCAGGTCGAGTCCGTGCGCGTGCAGGGTCCTGAGCATCCACTCGCTGTACGGCAGGGCCGAGGGGAGCATCTGGGGCCGGGTGACCGACAGGGCTGGCGCGAGCCACGGGTGGCGGCGGAACAGGTCCCAGAGCTGGCGGGCCGCCAGTTCGATCGCCTCCCGCCAGTGGTCCGGAGGGTCCGCGGGCAGCGGGCTCTCCGCCATGACGCTGTCCATCATGCGCATCAGCAGGTCGTCCTTGTCGGCCACGTGCCGGTACAGCGACATCGTCGCCACTTCGAGCTCGGCGGCCAGCCGGCGCATCGAGACCGCGGCCAGTCCCTCCGTGTCGGCGACCGCGACGGCCGCGCCGACGATCCGTCCGAGCGTGAGCGCCGCCTGGACCGAGGACCCGTCGGGCGGGCCGGCCGGGCGGGCGGCAGCGGGCCGGGCGGGCCGTGCCGGGCGGCTCGGTGCCGCCACGACCGTCCCGACGCCCGGGACGGCGCGGACCAGGCCTTCGCGGCGCAGTTCGGAGAGCACCTTGGTCGCGGTCGCCATGGCGACGCCCCATTGGCGGGTGATCTCGCGGGTCGAGGGCACGCGGTCTCCCGGGGCCAGTTCGCCCGTGTCGATCCGTCGCCGCAACTCGGTGACGATCTGGCTGTAACGCGGTACCGCCTGTGCGCCCACCGATCCCCCTCCGCACTAGTGCACCTGGACAGGCGCCATCCTAGCCGCCGACGCCGGGCGATACCCGCGCACCCGCGCCTTCCCCCGCTCTCCGCACTAGTGCAGTACTGCCCAAATTCCCCTGCTGCACGGCGATTCAGCGCTTGCGCCCTCCCGTGCGTACGGCGTACGTTCTCAGCATGCCGAACAACGAGGTACTCATCTGCGGCGCCGGCATCGCGGGGCCCGCGCTGGCGTACTGGCTACGCGAGTCGGGCTTCGCGGTCACGATCGTGGAGCGCGCGCCGGAACCCCGGCCGGGCGGACAGACCGTGGATCTGCGCGGCGCAGGCCGCACCGTGATCGAGCGGATGGGCCTGATGGACCGGGCCAGGGCGCAGAGCGTGGACCAGCGCGGCCTCGCGCTCGTCGACTCCTCCGGCCGGACCACCGCCCGGCTGCCCGCCGACAGCTTCGGCGGCGAGGGGATCGTCTCCGAGATCGAGATCCTCCGCGGCGACCTCGCCCGTCTGCTGTACGAGGCCACCCTGCCGGACACCGAGTACCTCTTCGACGACACCATCACCGAGATCGCTCAGGACGCGGACGGGGTCACCGTCACCTTCGAGAAGGCCGCGCGGCGCCGGTTCGCGCTCGTCGTCGGCGCGGACGGGCCGCACTCCGTGGTGCGCGCGCTGGCCTTCGGCCCCGAGCGGGACTTCGTCCGTCCGATCGGCCTCTACACGGCCTGGTTCACCGCCGTCGACGATCTGGAGCTCGACGGGTGGTACGTGATGCACAACGCGCCCGGCGGGCTGGTGGTCTCCGCCCGGCCCGGCCGCCTCCCCGGCGAGATCAAGGCCGGTTTCAGCTTCCGCTCGCCACCGCTCCCCTACGACCGTCGCGACATCGCGGCCCAACAGGAGCTCATGGACCGCCGCTTCGCCGATGTCGGCTGGGAGACCCCACGCCTGTTGCGGGCCATGCGCACCTCCTCGGACTTCTTCCTCGACCCCATGGGCCAGGTCCGCCTCGACCGTTGGTCGCGCGGCCGCGTGGCACTCCTCGGCGACGCCGGCTACTGCGCGACCCCCCTGACTGGCCTCGGCACCAGCCTCGCCCTGGTCGGTGCCTACGTCCTGGCCGGTGAGATCGCCGCCGCCGCGGGAGACCACGGTGCCGCCTTCCGTCGCTACGACACGGTGATGCGCCCGTACGTGAGCCAGGCACAGCAGCTCCCGCCCGGCGGCGCCTCCGGCTACGCCCCCTCGAGCCGGCTCGGCATCCGGCTGCGCGACCTCTCGATGCGGTCGATGACCCGCTGGCCGATGCGGAACCTGCTCGCCGCCCAGTTCGCCAAGGCCGGGGACATCGCGCTGCCGGAGTACGGTCCCGCCGCGGACGTACGGCCCCGGCCCACGGCCTGACCCCTCCACCGCCAGAGGCGGCCCCCGTCCGGGGGGCCGCCTCTGGGGTTGCCGGGGTTTCGCTCAGACGGCGCGTCAGGTCCGGCCGCGGAGCACTGCGACGGCACCGACGGCGCCAGCGAAGGTCCGCGCTGCGGTCACACCGCCGGTCGCCGCCGTGCCGTCGTGCGTGCCGGTCCCGGCGAGTGACCCCTTCACCGCGGTCACCGTGCGCTGTTGGCCTTCATGGTCCTGTCGATCCAGCCCGCGTAGGCGGGCGCGCTGGTGTAGAGGCCGGGGCCCTGCGAGCACGGCACGCCGGGGGCGCCGGGTCCCGTGGTGACGCCGATCAGCTCCCAACGGCCGTTCCGGCCCTTCTGGATCTGGGGCCCGCCGGAGTCTCCGAAGCACGCCATGGATCCGGGCACGGTGGTGATCGTGCACAGTCGGGTCCGGTCCGCGTACCCGGGTGCGCACTCGGACTCGGCGCCCCGACGGGTGTTCAGCTCTTGCAGCCGGTCCGGGAACACGAACGCGGTGTCGGAGGTGGTGCCGAAGCCCAGGAGCCGGGTCGGCGTGCCGGGGTTCCCCGGCTGCTTGGCGATCTTGATGGGCTTCGCGGCGACCGGGCGGTCCAGACGGATCAGTGCCATGTCGTCCTTGTTGGGGGCCGTGCCCTCACCGTTCACGTAGCCGGGGTGGACGAAGGTCTGGTCGATCTTCCGGAGGGTGCCGCCGGACTTGCGCTGCTCGCTGCCGAGGCGCACGATGCCCTCGAGCTCGAGGGCCTCGCCCTGCACGCAGTGGGCCGCCGTCAGCACCCACTGCTCGTCGATCAGCGATGCCCCGCAGTTCCCGTCGAGCAGACCGGCCGTCGGGGCCGACATCGGGACGGTCGCCATGAACGGGTAACGCTCGGTGGAGTCCGACCCGTTGACGATGGCTCCGGCGCTGCCGGCCATGACGGTGGCGCAGGTCGCGGCCGCGAGAGCGCCGATGGCGGCGGCGCGGGCGGTGCGGCGGTACGGCGGTTTGAAGCTGAACACAGGGATTTCCCTCTTTTGCCTGGTGGATCTGTACCCGTTCAGCCTCGCTCCGCGAGACCCGCCGGACCATGCGGGCAGCGGGTCGGTCGATGGTGGGGCCAGCCCCCCCTCTGTACGGGGGAAACGCGGGGCCAGGAGTGTGGCGTCGGTTGCCGCGGCCCGGCTGATCAGTGGCCGTCCCCCGGGCGGTGGACGCTGAGGTCGCCGTAGGCCGACAGAACTCCGGCCAGGTCACCGGGTTCGTGCCGCAGGGTGGTGTCCAGGAACGCGAGGGTGGCGGCGGCGACGACACGCGGGCTCTCGGTGCGGCCCAGGGAGCCGACGATCGAGGGCACGGGCGGCAGGTACAGGGGGGCGTCCATGAACGTGAGGTGCGCGGCGCCGGGGATGGTGAGCCGGTAGCTGGTCGCGGTGCTCAGCTCGAGGACCTCGGTGAGGCGGGGTATGTAGCGCGGGTCGGTCTCCTGGCTGATGGCCTGGGTGAGCGCGAGCGCAGGCTGGGGGAAGGGGAGCAGGTCGGGGTCGCGAGGGTAGCCGTCCAGATCGATGACGGCGGCGAACCGGTGGTCCTGGCGGGCTGCTTGCAGGGCGGCGCCGCCACCCAGGGAGTGGCCGGTCACCGCGGCCCGGCCGGTGTCCAGACGTCCGGTCAGCGGGCCGTCGATCTCACCGCGGTCCAGACGGCCCAGCTGGGTCAGGACGAAGCCGAGGTCCGCGGCGCGCACCCTCGTGGTGTCGGCGGCCCGTCTGTCATCTTCGTCGTCGTCGCCGGTGGAGGCGATCTCGGTGTTGATCGTCCGGCCGTCGTTGAGGACGACCGCGGCCGAGTCGTACGGGTGGTCGAGGGCGGCGACCACGTAGCCGTTGCTGGCCAGTTCCTCCGCCCAGGCGGTGTTCTGCGTGCGCACTCCCCCCAGTCCGGGAGAGAACAGCACGACCGGGAAGCGTGCGCCATCGGGGGCGGTCGGGGCGTCGACGACCGCATGGGTGCGGGCCCGCGCGGGACCGTCGATCAGGAAACCGGGGAAGCCGGCGTAGTCCGCGAGGGCGCTGGACACGATGCGCGCCTCCTGCTCCGTGCGGCCGAGGTACGGGGCCCGCCGCGCGCCTGCTGGGCCCTTCCGCGCGGGATACCAGAGCTGGACCACGACCGTGCGCCGGTCGTCGGGTTCCGGCGTGGCGGTCTCGGGGCGGTCCGCATCGGTCCACTGCACGACGCGGGTGCCGACCGCGAAGCGGCCCGTCGGCTCGGGGAACACGGGGACGGGAAAGGCCCAGGCGGCCGCCGGTCCCATGACGGTCAGACCGGCGCAGGCCAGCGATCCGGGCAGGGCCACCCACCATCGGGCCCGCCTCGCCGGTCGGCCGGCACGTCGTCGCATCAGAGGAGCGACGGCGAACGGCAACGCGAGGGCGGCGCCCGTCAGTACCGGCAGCATCTGCCAGCGGATCCCCACCGCGCTCAGCACGAGCGCGGACAGCGCGAATCCGGATGCCGCCGCGATCGTGACGGCCGGGCGGGCGGCGGGGGGAAGCCAGCGCGCCGCCAGCAGCGCGACGGCACCCAGCAGGACGAGGATTTCCAGCGGGGACAGTTGCAGTCCCGTGATGATTTCGGTCACCGGGTCATCCTCGGCGCGGGGTACGCGCCGCCGCGTCCCTCCACGGTCGCCCTCGCGTACGACCGCAGTCGCGATCGCGGCACGGTTCCGTGCGACCCAAGTCGCATCCGGGCCCGCCTTGTTGCGCCCCCGGCGCCGGGTCGCCGCCCGTGGCGGCGGGGCGGGGCCGGGCGACTTCGGCCCGCCCCGCCCTCGGCGGCGCGGCCGCGCGCCCGGTCCTCCCGCTCAGCGCAGTTGCTCGGCCAGTCCGACGATGATGCCCTCCGGGCCGCGGACGTAGCAGAGCAGATGGCTGTCCTCGAACCGGGCGATCTCGCCGAGGAGCTCGGCGCCGTGGGGGCGCAGGCGGGCGACGGTGTCCTCGATGTCGTCGACGGCGAACATGACGCGGTGCGTGCCCAGGACGTTGTGCGGCCGGTCGCGCGGCCCGGCGCTGATCGCCGCGGGGCTGCGGTACTTCGCCAGCTCGAGCCGGCTGTGACCGTCCGGGGTCCGGACCATCGCGATGTCACAGCGGACGCCGTCGAGTCCGGTGCACTGATCGGCGAAGGGGCCCTCGACCGCCGCCCTGCCCTCCAGCTCCATACCGAGTTCCACGAAGAACGCGATGGCGGCGTCCATGTCCTCGACGACGATGCCGACGTTGTCCATCCGCTGAATCGCCATGCCGATTCCTCCCTCTTCCTCGTGCGGCCGGTGGCGGCCGCTCTCCCCGGGACGGAGCCGGGGGGACGTTCTCGACATCCTCAGACCGCCGGACTCCGGACGATGGTGGGTAGGCCTGATGGGTAGGCCCGTCCGGCGCCGCGGTCCCGTCCTGCGCGGGCGCGACGGACCGGGGCGCGGGGTGGCGTCAGCGGTCGCTTGCGACACCGCGGTCGGGAGCGCTCATGTCTCCCGTGGCGGGTGTGCCGTCGGCGAGCCCGTAGCGCAGGTAGACGGTGCCCTTCGGTCCGGCTGTCGGCGGTTCGAGGAGGGCGAGGTTGGTGGGGACCTCGCCGCCGTCGAAGACCTTCTTCCCGACGCCGAGGACGATCGGGTGCAGCCAGAGGTCGAGACGGTCGAAGAGCTTCTCGCGCAGGAGGGTCTGCACCAGGTTCAGGCTCCCGACGACCTTCACGTGCTCGTGCCGGTCACGGAGCTCGCGCACGGCGGCGGCCAGGTCCGGGCCGAGCTGCGTGGACCCCGCCCACGAGAGGTCGGGCCTGCCGTGGGAGGCCACGTATTTCGGGACGCTGTTGAAGAGCGTGGCGATCTCGTTGTCCTCGCCGCCGTTCTGGTGGGGCCAGTAGGCGGCGAAGATGTCGTAGGTCCGCCGGCCGAGCAGCAGGGCGTCGGTCCCTTCGTACGCGGCGCCGATCTGCGCCCCGGCCACCTCGTCCAGGAGGGGTGCCTGCCAGCCGCCGAACGGGAACCCCACCGGGTCCTCGTCGGGTCCGCCGGGCGCCTGGCCGACGAGGTCGAGGGTCGCGAACAGCTCGATGTGGATGAGGCCCATGGCTTGCTCCCGATGAGTCGGTCGTCTCCGTCAAGAGATAGACCCACGGGTGCCCGCGAACTCATCGGCGCGCCGGAGGACGGTTCATCCGGCCGGGCAGGAGTGAGGTGCCCGCCCGGGGGGGGGGCCCGGGGGGGGGTGCCCCGGCCCGGCCCGGCCCGCCCCCCACTCTCGCTGCGGGGTGCGCGTGGCGGGGGGAGAGACAGCCTTGTGGTCGCGCAAGT
>NZ_JBSGWY010000043.1:9448-15308 GCF_053609145.1 Streptomyces sp. NPDC054961
CCCTGGGGCCCCCCCAACCACCCGGCCGGCCGGCCGAAGGTTACAGCGGGCCGGCCTGGTGGTCGGCCCCCCCGGTCGGGGCCCCGGGGGGCCACCTCACCGTCCCTCTCGCACCAGCTCAGGATCGGCGGCGGAAGGTCGGCACGGGGCTGGTCAACGGCCTTGAAGGGAACGGACGTTGTCCCCGAAGGTCCAGCCCTTCGAGCCGTCCCAGTTGAGCGACCACGTCATGAGCCCCTTCAGCGAACCGCCGAACGCGTTCCATGACTGGCCGACCAGGCTCGGCGTCATGTGGCCGCCGCCCGCGCCGGGCTGGGCCGGCAGGCCGGGCACCTGCTTGTCGTAGGGCACCTTGATGGTGGTGCCCTGGATGGTCAGGCCGTTGTTCAGGCAGGTGGTCTGCGCGGTGAACCCCTGGACGGTTCCGGCCTGATAGGAATCGCCAGAGCAGCCGTACATGCTGCCGTTGTAGTACTGCATGTTCAGCCACCACAGTCGGCCGTTGTCGGCGTACTTCTTGATGATCGGCAGGTACGAGCCCCATATCGACCCGTAGGTGACGCTCCCGCCGGTGACGTACGCGGTTTCGGGGGCCATCGTCAGGCCGAAGCCCGCGGGCATCTGGGCCAGTACGCCGTCGATGATGCGGATCAGGTTGGCCTGGGAGGAGGACAGCGTGTTGATGTTGCCGCTGCCGGACAGGCCGGTCTCGATGTCGATGTCGATCCCGTCGAAGTTGTACTTCTTCAGGATCGGTACGACGGTCGCCACGAACCGGTCGGCCACCGTGCTGGAGCTCAGGTCGATCCCCGCGGCGGCGCCGCCGATCGACATCAGGATCGTCCCTCCGGCCGCCTTGGCCCGGCACATCTCGGCGGGGGTCGAGACCTTGACGCCGGCGTCCATGCCGTCCTGCCACAGGACGGTGCCGTCCGAGAGGATCACGGGGAAGGCGGCGTTGATGACGTTGTAGCCGTGCGCGGCGATCCGGGAGTCCGTGATGGGCACCCAGCCCATGCCGGGGTGGACGCCGTTCGAGGCGCCGTCCCAGTTCTCCCAGTATCCCTGGAGCACCTTGCCCGACGGCTTGGGCTTCGTGGGGCAGGTGTCCCCCGGCGGCGGGGTGGTGGTCGGCGGGGCCGTGGTCGGAGGCGCGGTGGTGGGCGGGGCCGTCGTGGGAGGCGCCGTCGTGGGAGGCGCCGTCGTCGGAGGCGCGGTGGTCGGCGGGGTCACGGTCGGCGTGGGGTTGGTGCCGCCGGGGCCGGTGAGCGAGACGTCGTCCGCGTAGTACACCGGCTGCCCGTACCAGCCGTGCAGGTAGACGGTCACGGAGGTCGTGCTCGGACCGGCGGTGAAGCTGACGCTGAGTTGACCGTACGACGGGTTGCTCGGCGTCCAGGTGGACGAGGTACCGGTGATGCCGGTGCCGGTGGCGCCGAGGTAGACGTAACTGCCCTGGACGTAAGCACTCAGGGTGTACTGGGAGTTGGGCTGCACACTGATGGTCTGGGTGCACTGGCCGGTGTCCTGGCCGCTCGGCGTGGCCTTCAGCGCAGAGCCGCCGGAACGGACCGGACCGCTGACGGCCGTGCCGGATCCGCTGGAGCAGACCCAGTCGGAGAGTCCGTTCTCGAAGCCGGAGTTGGCCACCAGGTTGGTACTGGCGGCTCCGGCGGCGACGGTGCCGGCCGCGGCCAGGCCGGTGCCGATGACGGCGGCGGCGCTCAGAGCGGCGAGGGAGCGCCGCAGGGTGGTGCGTCCGGGCCGGCCGGGGTCCGGACGGGGGTGGAATACGCCTGGCGGACGCGGAGTGCGTGATCTCCGACGGAACATGGTGCGCTCCCTTCCCGCCGAGCGTCATGGGCATGACAGACACACGCGTGGGGGCGTGACGCCCGGCTCTGGGTGAGGTGGGGACATGTGGGGCTGTGCCGGTCCGGATCGTAGGAGGGATGCCAAGGACGGTCAATAGGTCTGGACCAATAGACCTGAAGACGGCCCGGGCGGCAGACGCGCGAGGACCCGCCGTCAGAGCTGGGGGACGTACGGGGCGATGCCGACGATGATGACGGAGCGTTCGCCCGGCCCTGGATCCGAGCCCGCGCGGACCGGGCCCACGTAGTGGCTGACCCGGTGGTCGTGGACGGCGTAACCCTCCAGCGGGTCGGTGAGGGTGAACCGGGCGTGGATGTCGGCCGTCGGGACCTCCTCGGGACGCAGGCCCGCACTGTCCGCGGTGGCGATGAGGTTCTGACCGCCGGCGACGTTCCTCCGGCCGATCAAGTGGGCGAAGGTGAAGGTACCGGTCGAGCCTCCGTCCTGGTGGAGGCAGTCCGGAGACGAAACGGCGACCTGCCCGGGGTGGTCGACTCCGAGTTTGATCAGGTGGACACCGACCCACAGCGGCCGTCGGCCCAGGTCCTTCAGGCTCAGGACCTGTCCGATGTCCCAGCGCAGGAGCCGCAGCAGCAACGGGTTGGCGCGCAGCGCCTCGGGGAGGCCGGGCAGAGCGCGCCGCGGCCGCGGGGACGCGGGGTCGTGATCGCGGTGGGAGAGCTCGGTGACCGTGCCGTGGACGGGGTCGGCGACTCCGGGAATCCAGGACAGTCCGTCCGTCCACGGCACGTACACGGCGTGGGAGTACCGGCGGAACCGACGGGTGCCGGGGGCGTACGGGTCGGGCGGCAGGTCCGCGCAGACCTCCTGGATGACGGCCATGTCCTCCGCGACGGAGCCGGCCGGGGCGATGCCGAGCTGCTCGGCTCCGTAGCGGGCGAAACCACGCTCACGCAGGCCGTCCATGGCGTCGGCCGGTTCCCTCGTGCCGGAGAGCGACTGTTCGCGGGACTGGGCCATCTTCACGTGTTCCTCCAGCAGGTCGGACCGGTGGCGGCGCGCCGTCGGCCCACGCCACCGACCTTACGCACGCCTCCCCCGCCGTGACCGGGTGGGCGGGCGGTCACGCGGCCGTGGGCCCGACCGGGTACGCGTCGTACGGTACGGCCCGTGGCGCGACGGGGGCCGCGTGCGGGACGGGAACCCGCCGCCCTCGGCGGGCGGGGGCGCACGTCAGCGGGCGAGGGAGAGCGCGAAGGGCGCGAATCCACTGGAGCGGATCACATGGGGCACGAACAGGATGGCGGCCTCCGTGGCGCGGGCGGTCAGGATTCCGCCGAGGTCGGTGATCCACTCCTTCCGCCAGCCGAGGTCAGTGAGCAGGTCGTGGACGGTCTGCTTGGCCTGCGGGTCCTCACCGGAGAGGAACGCGGTCGGCGGCTGGGTGAGCATGGCCGGCGCGGTCATCACCGGGAAGAGCATGGTGTTGAGCGTCTTGACGACGCGGGTCTCGGGGAGCGCGTCCTGGAGCTGTTCGGCGAGGCTGGAGCCGGGGTAGAGCAGGTCGGCGGGCAGTCCGTCCGGGCCGTCGGTGGTGGCGTTCGAGACGTCGACGAGGATCTTGTCCCGCAGATGGGGGCGCAGGGCGGCGAGACGCTCCAGTGAGCCGGCGCCCGGCGTGGCGTTGATGACGATCCGGGCCGTGCGGGCGGCGTCGGCGGCGGCGCCCCGCGCGCGGCCCGCCACGGTGACCTGGTGCCCCGCTCGGGTGAGGGCCGCGGCCAGGTTGCCGCCGACGCGGCCGTTCCCGAGTACTGCGATCTCGTTCATATCGATTCTCTCCTCTGGTCTTTCTGTTTCTCGTCAGGGGTCAGCGGGAGAGCGTCGCGACGGCTTGGGCGTGGATGCCGGGCGCGGTGGCCAGGAAGCTGTCGCTCTGCGGAGTCCAGGGGCGGCCCTCGGCGTCGGAGATCCGTCCGCCGGCCTCCTGGACGAGCAGCGCCCCGGGCAGCAGGTCCGCGCGGGCCCCGGCGAACTGCCAGAAGGCGTCGGTCCTGCCGGCGGCCACGTTCACCAGGTGCAGGGTGGCGGGCACGGAGGTGCGGACGACGAGTGCGTCGGAGAGCATCGCGGTGATCGAGGAGCCGACGCGCCGCACGACCTCCTCGTCCTCGTCGGGCCGGGCCTGGCTGGTGGCGACGATGCCGAGGCCGAGGTCCGCGGTCTCGGAGACGTGCAGGGGCCGGCCGTCGAGGTGGGCGCCGGCTCCGGTGAGCGCGGTGTACGTCTCTCCGGTCACCGGCTGGTGGACCACGGTGAGGACCGGCCGGTTCTCGCGTACGAGGGTGGCGGTGACCGCCCATTCCGGCAGGGCGTGCAGGTGGTTGACGTTGCCTTCGGCCGGATCCACGACCCACCATTCGCCGGGCGGCAGTGCCCCGCCGTCGAGTTCGTCCTCGACCCAGCCGGCGTCCGGGCGGAGTTGTGTGAGGCGGGGGCGCAGGATGTCGAGGGCCGTGTCGTCGTTGGCGGCGAGCGCGCGCATCAGCTCTTCGCGGGTCTGGTGGCGGACCACCTCGCCGAAGCGCTCGAGCAGTGCCGAACCGGCGGCGCGCACGGCGATCACGGTCTGGTCGAGCAGGTCGGCGTCGGAGGCCGTGACGGCGGAGGTCTGAGGCGTTGCGGACATGGTGGTGCTCCTGTCTGAGTGTCCGAGGAGGGCTGTGAACGCGTACCGAGCCGAGCCGCGCGTTCCGTCGTGCGCTTTCGCCTCAACGGTATGGAGGACCAGGATTAACTTCAACTGCATGTCAGGCACGGCTAGGATTACTCACATGCAATTGGATTTGAACCTGCTCACGGCACTCGACGCGCTGCTCGAGGAGGGGAGCGTGGCCGGGGCGGCCGCGCGCCTGCACGTCACCGCCCCCGCGATGAGCCGGAGTCTGGGCCGGATCCGGCGCGCGACCGGGGACCAGATCCTGGTCCGCACCGGACGCACGATGACTCCGACGCCCTATGCGATGGCCGTCCGGGCGCAGGTGCACGAACTGCTGCACCAGGTCCACGGAGTGCTGGCACCGAGCCGTGAACTCGATCTGGCGTCGCTGGAACGCACGTTCACCCTTCGCTGGCACGACTCCCTGGTCGCCCTGAGCGGACCGGCGCTGCTCGCGTCCGTGCGCGGACAGGCACCCGGCGTGCGCTTGCGCTTCGTCGCGGAATCGAGCGTCGACACACCCGGGTTGCGGCGCGGTGAGGTCGATCTGGAGGCGAACGCCAACCCCGCGGGCGCACCGGACATCCGCGCCGAGAACGTGGGCGAGACCCGCCTCGTCCTCATCGTGAGGCGGGGGCACCCCCTCACCCGCGGCAGCGCCCTCACCGCGCAGCGGTACGCCGCCGCCGAGCACGTCACCGTCTCGCGCCGCGGAAACCTCGGCAATGCCCTCGACGACGCTCTCGCGCGGCTCGGCCTCAGCCGCCGCGTGGTGGCGACCGCGCCCACGGAAGCGGCCGCGCTGGCGTTCGCGCGCGACTCCGACCTGGTGATCAGCGTCCCCGAGGCCACCACGCGTTCCGCCGTCGCGGACCTCGGCCTGGTCGTGCTGCCCCTGCCGATCGAACTGCCGTCGGCACCGATATACCTGTCGTGGCATCAGCGCTACGACACCGACACCGCCCACACCTGGCTGCGCGGGCTGGCGCGAAGCGCCCTGGCCCGGTGCGCGACCTCGTAGGCGGGGCGGTCCAGCAGCCTCACCCGCACGTGCATGGAACACGTTCGACCGCCAGGAGCCATGAAGGACGTCCCGGGCCGCCGGCCCAGGACGACGGTCACCGCTCGCACGGCGGAGGGCCCCGGCGATCACCACGCCGGGGCCGTCCGCCGTTCGGATCGCGTGCGCAGCGCCGCCGGCTGCTCCGTCGATCCTCACCCTGTTCCTGGTGCCGCGGGGGGGGTTCGTGGCGGGGGCCGGGGGGCGTTGCTGTGCGGCGCCCATGACACGGGGGGGGTTGGACA
>NZ_JBSGWY010000043.1:15318-45722 GCF_053609145.1 Streptomyces sp. NPDC054961
CGGGCGCGTGGGCGGCGGGCGCCCCGCCGCCGTCACCGCACCACATACACTGTATGGTGGTGCGGGCCCTTGCTATGTTTGGGGGGGCGGGGCCCCCCGGGGCCGGGGCCCCCCCCCCCGGCACTAGCACGGGCTCAGGTACCAGACCCATCCCCACGGTGCATTGCGGTCCTCGCTGTAACCGCCGGGCGAGGTCCAGCCGAGGTTGCGGTTGACGTCGTAGAACTTCGCGTGCAGTGCGGACCGTTGGTTGTTGATCCACGACCCGGTGTCGCTCCAGGGAATCTCGGTCATGGTGTTGCAGCTGAAGAGGCGTATCTCCACGCCCGTGAAATCGGGACCGGAGAAGGCGCACACGTAGGTGTAAGGGCAGGGTCCGGCGAGACTGGCTTCCTCGCCCACCGGCGCCGCGTGCCGGGGCCGGCTCTCCCCGGGCAGGGGCAGGAGCAGCTCTCCTCGTCCCCCGGGCAGGACGATCTTGTCGGCGGAGACCTGCGTTCCGCCCATCCGGGCGAGGTAGCCATCGGCCTCGTTCTGCAGGCTCCGGGCCTGGGTGCCGTCCAGCCCGAGGCCGGCGGCCTGGGCCGAGAAGTCCGGGCGGCCGCCGCCCGTGACGGCCGCGTCGGCCGCGCTCATCGTCGCCGCGGACGCGAAGAAGGTCATCAACAGCGCGACGACGACCTTCCACGACGCGGTGGTGCCGAGGGTTCGGTGCTTGGTCACTGACTCACCTCTCTGGTGGGGATCCTGGGTTGCGCCGGCCGCGCTCCGGCCGCGCGGCCGGTCGCACCTCGGCCGGAAGGGCCTTCTCGCCCCGCACTCCCGTGCCGACGCACTTACGCCGTCTGTCGGTTGGATTCGAGACAACGGCGCGCCTTGTGGTGGACGGCACCGTCGAACCGGTGTTCCGTGGTGCCGCTCCGCGTCAGACACTGCCGGGCGCCGTACTTGTCCGGGCCGGTCCGGGGAGGTCCGCGCGGACCAGCCGGTGCGTAGGGGACGGACAACCTCGGTTGTCCGCGGACAACCGAGGGGGGACCATGGGCAGGACGGGACGTCCACAGGGGGCCATGAAGGGCGCGACACGAGCAGCCGACGACCTCGCCCAGCTCCTCGTCGAGCTGACCGCCGAGCTGACGGTGCGGGAGATGGCGCAGCGTTACGGCGGCGGCAGGACGATGTGGAGCGAGTACCGGTCCGCCGCCCGGATCATTCCCCTGGGGAGGCTCAACACCGTCGTGCGGGACCGCGTGCGTGACGGACGCGGACGCGAGGAGATGCTGCGACGCGCGCGCGGCCTGCACGAGGCGGCACTGATCGCCGGGGCGGAGGCGGGCCCCGGGCCGAACCTGGACGAGGCCCTCCGGCGCGCGGAGGCGGACCTCGTCGAGTCGGAACGCCTCGTGAGGAGCCTGCTCTCCGTCGTCACCCTGCTGATGGAGGAACCGCCCGGGCCCCGGTCGGCAGCCGGACCACCTCGGACGGGACAGGACGGGCGAGCTGCGGACGGGAGCGGTCCGGACGACCCTGAGGCCGAAGCGCCGTCACCCGGCCTGGTGGAACGCGCCTTCGGACAGCTCGGCGCGATGTGGGCCGCTCGGCTGGCCGCTCGGCAGGTCCTGGCCGATACGAGGGCCCGGTACCGTGCCCTGCCCGCCGGGGACGGCCGGAGCGCGGTCGCCGACGGCGGTCTGACCCTCGCCCTGGCGCGGATCGCCGACGCGCTGGAGCACGGCCGGTGGGAAGCCGAGCGCTTGCACCAGGAGGTGCGGAGCGAGCACGACAGCGAAGGCGACCGGGAGGCTCATGGCGGTGCGCCCCTCGAGGGGGTCGTCCTGGAGCGGACCGACCGGCCGTCATCGGCATCGGCCGCCCGGCCGGTGGACGGCGCGCAACCCCCGTCCCCGCCGTACGACCTCACGCCCTGGCCCGCGGCGGGAGCCGGCGCCGTCATGGCCACCCGCCCGGGGCCGCACCGCACCCTGCTGGCCGGTGTCGCCGCGGCCGCGATCCTCGGCATGGCCGCGATCGCCGTGGTCGCCGTGGTCGCCGTCGGCCATCAGCGGAACGCGGCGCCCTCGGCGGTGAAGGGTTCCGCGGAACGTCAGCTGCCGGGGTCCCGTGGCGCGGCGCGCCCGTCGGCTCCCGCGACGCCCACACCGGGGGCCTCCACGTCACCTCCGCCGGGCGGCGCACTCCCGTACGCGTCACCTCCCCCAGCGCCCGCGCCCTCGTCCGGCCTCCTCCCGTCGACGGGGCCGACCGTGAACGGCGCCTCCCCGAGTCCGTCGTCCTCCTCACCCTCCGGGACCGCATCCGCCACCGGCGGTCCCAGCCCCGGCACCACGACGCTCCCGTCCCCTTCGGACGGTCTGCTCCAGCTGTCCAACGCCGGGAGCCGCATGTGTCTGTCCGTTCCCGAGGGGAGCAACGCCCCGGCCGAGGGCCTGATCCAGTCGTCCTGTGGCGACGACCTGGAGCAGCGCTGGCACCTCACCCCGGAATCCACGGGCACGGCCGGCACCGTGTACTCGGTGCGCAACCGTTACAGCGGCTTGTGCCTGTCCGTCGACGGGGCCCGCGTCACGAACGACGCCCCCGTCACGCAGTACGACTGCGGGGACAGGGAGGGCCTGTTCCCCGATCAGTTCTGGACCGTGCGCTACCAGGACGCCTCCCGTACCTGGCAGCTGGTCAACGTGCACAGCGGCAAGTGCGCCTCCTCCCGGGCGGGGAGCCGGGAGAACGAACCGGTACTGCAACAGGACTGCCGCGAGGATCCCTGGTTGCTGTGGCGGATCTGAACGGCGCGGCCGCCCGGGAGAGGCGTCCGGCGCGGCAGATCGCCGACGTCCGTGACGGCCGCGCGCGCGGGTCATGAGCGCCAGCGCGTCCGGACGTCCTGGCGTACGCATTCGATGAGGTAGTCGCCGTTATCCGGGTCGATGGTCACTCCGTGCGCTTCGCTGTGGAAGCCGGGGAAGTCCCTGTCGAAGGTTTCCAGCGCCCCGAGGTAGCGCAGGACGGGACTGCCGGGGTCCCCGAGCGCTTCCCCCGGCATCAGGACGGGGATGCCCGGCGGGGTCACGGTGACCATGGCGGCGGCCACCCGCCCGGCGGCGTCGGCGAGACGGACGCGTTCGGTGCCGCCCCGGATCAGCTGCTGATAGCAGGTCCGGGGCGGGACGACGGGTTCGGGCAGCTGCTGGAAGGCCGCGTCCAGGGCGTCGATCAGTTCCGCGCGGGTGAGGTGTTCGTGCATGTCCTGGCACAGGGCGCGCAAAGTCGTGCGGCCGTAGCGCTGCGGATGGCGCTCGACCAGCTGGGGCATGACCTGCCGCAGGGGGGTGTTGGCGTCGTGGAGGGCCTTGAAGTCCATGAGGGCGTCCATCAAGGTGCCCCATTTCCCCTTGGTGATGCCCATGGAGAACAGGACCAGGGCCGTGTAGGTGTCGGTCTTCTCCACCACGATGCCGCGGCCGGCCAGATAAGCGGTGAGGATCCGGGCGGGGACGCCCCAGGAGTCGGCCTCGCCGCTCGCGTCGACGCCGGGGCAGGTCAGGGTGACCTTGATCGGGTCCAGCATGCACTGCCCCCGGCTCAGTCCGGGGAAGCCGTGCCAGTCCGCGCCGGGGTCCAGCTCCCAGCAGCGGGGGTCGGAGGCCAGCAGCGCCGGGGAGGCGTCGGCGAACGGGATGCTGCTCCCGTCGGCCGGGTCGGTCACGGTGTCCGGCTGCCAGACGCCGAAGAACCACGGCGGCCGGTCGCCGGCGGCCGCGATCCTGCGTCCGGTGCGGACGACGGCCTGCCGGAAGCGGATCGCTTCGGTGACCGCCTCGTTGATCAGCCACTCCCCCTGCGGCCCGTCCATCATCGCCGCGGCCACGTCCAGCGAGGCGATGGCCGGGTACAGCGCGGAGGTCGTGCCGTGCATCATGAACGCCTCGTTGAACCGGTGGTGTTCGACCGGTGCCCGCGGCGAGGACTTGACGTGCACCATGGCCGTCTGTGACAGGGCGGCCAGCAGCTTGTGCGTCGACTGGGTGGCGAACACGGTCGGGCGTTCGTCGCCTTCGAAGGTGTCCGGGCCCACGGCCATGCCGTACCGGCCCTCGTACAGGGGATGGAAGCGCGCGTAGGCGAACCAGGCTTCGTCGAAGTGGAGCCTGGGCGTACTGGGGGCCAGGGCCCGCGCGGTCCGCACGGTGTCGCAGCACAGACCGTCGTACGTCGAGTTGGTGATCACCGCGTACTGCGCCTCCGGGGACACCGCGCCGGACAGCAGCGGATGGGCGGCCACGCGTGCGGCCACCGCTGCGGGCTGCGTCTCGCTCACCGGGAGGGGGCCCGCCAGGCCGTAGCCGTTGCGGGTCGGGACGAGGTAGACCGGTCGCGCGCCTGAGATCACCAGCCCGTGCAGCACCGACTTGTGACAGTTGCGGTCCACCAGGGCGATCTCGTCGGTGGTGACGCAGTAATGGCCGACCATGCGATCGGCGGTGGAATTCCCGTGCAGCACGAAGTACGTCCGGTCGGCCCCGAAGATCCGGGCCGCGTTGCGTTCGGCTTCGCCGATGGGGCCGCTGTGCTCGAAGAGGGAACCCAGCTCCTCCACCGAGATCGACAGGTCGGTGCGCAGGAGGCGCTCACCGTAGTAGTCGAAGAACGCCCGGCCGACCGGTGACTTCAGGAACGCCACTCCGCCGGAGTGCGCCGGGGTGTGCCAGGAGTACTCGTGGGCGTCGTCGAACCGCCTCAGGGCCTTGAAGAACGGGGGCAGGACGGTGTCACCGTACGCGCGCGCCGCGCTGAGGACCCGGCCGGCGATGAAGGAAGGCGTGTCTTCCAGGGGCCAGATGTAGCCGACGGCGATCTCGGCCACCCACAGGGGCAGCCGGTCCAGGCCGAGGTCCGACGTCTCGGACATCACCACGAAGACCGGCAGGTCCTTGAACCGGCGGGAGATCTGCCGCAGCACCGTCCCGCCCGCGCCGGAGGCCTCCTCACCGGAGGTCTCCTCGCCGCCCTCCGACGGAAGGTCCCACGCCACGACGGCGGCCGTCAGCCCGGCCTCGGTGCTCAGGACGGCGCGGGCCCCCTCGACCGTCCGCGCCCACCGCACCTCCAGCCCGCGGTTCTCCAGCTCCTTGGCGATGCGTCGCAGCTGTTCACCGCCGACGCCCCGGCCCAGCGGGTCCTCGCGCAAGGCCAGCAGGACACTACCGTTCGCCATGAGGGTTCTCCCTACGTCGCACCGAGCAACCGACGGGGGCAGTGTCGGGGGCGAGCCCCACGCGCCGCGCCGAAAACGCTCGGCGCGTCACCCGCACGGGGCACCCGTACGGGCGCCCGTACAGGGCACCCGTAGAGGGGGGCTCCCACCCCGGTTCCCCGTCCCGGCGGATGCGACGGGACCACGTGGCGCACCGGTGGCAGGTAGGCGGGACCGGGCCGAGCACGTCCACGGCCGGGCACGCACGTGCGGCGGCCGCGCGTCCGGGTGGTCGGGCAGCACGTCGCCTTGTCCCGCGCACCGGGGCGTGGCAACGTCGTGAGTCCTTGATCAGTGATGGAGGAGACGCACGATGTCCGAGGACCTGGCAAGCCAGACCATCCGGAACCTGGAAGGCGTCATCGCGTCGTCCGGTCTGCCTGAGCACACCGTCGATCTGCTCCGCATGTCCCTCAGCCAGGCCCGGACGGCGAAAGAGGCGGGTCACGCCCAGGAAGCCATCACGATCGCCAATCAGGCTCTCCAGACGGCGCAGAACGCCACCGGGGAGCAAGAGCCCCGGTAGCCTCCGCCGCGCGCTTCGGTTCCGCCATCACCGCCCGTGCCGTGCCACGCCACCGGCATAGGCACCGGCACCGGCACCGGCACCGGTTCAGTTGATGTGGAACAGCGGTCCCGTGAGCATGAGGCCGAGGTCGTGGCCGGCGTACGAGAAGAAGGCCATCAGGGCCAGGGCGGCACCGCCCAGACTGATGTCCTTCATGAAGTGCACCATGTCCATCTGGCGGGCCTGGCCGTCGCCCTCCTTCCAGAACGCGTGCATGATCAGCGCGGTCGGGAAGAGGAACACGGCCAGGAGGAGCGCGCCCAGGTCCGCCCAGAGCCCGAGGGCCACCATCAGGCCGCCCGCCAGGAGCAGCAGGCCGCTGCCCACCACGGCGCCGGCCGCGGCGGCGGCCGGGACGCCGCGGCTCTCGGCGTAGCCGGCCATGGCCTTGGTCTGCGTCAGGTGGTTGAGGGCCGAAGCGAGGAACAGCACCGCGAAGAGAATGCGTCCGACAAGTACCAGGACATCCATCGCGACCTCCGAAAAGGGTGCGGCCGGTACGACGACGAGCGAGCCGTGCCGGTATGACTGGCAAGCGGCAGCCGGCGGGCCTCGGCTATGAAGAAATCATATCCGGGCCGGTACTCCACGCTACTGCGGCCGTCATGGCCTCCGTGCGATCGACGGGGCACCATACGCCTCCGTACGGTTCGGGGCACGGGTTCTCCCTGGAAGTGAGCGTAAGAGCCGTCGTTCCTGCAGGACGTGAGGTTGACCGCCGTCAACGAAGGACACCGGAGGCCGGGCAGCGGGGGCCGGGCACCGGAGGCCGGGCACCGGGCCCTGGGAGGCGCTGCCGGCGTTCTACGGCTCTCCGGTCGAACACGGCGGATCCCACCGCCCCGCCACACCGTCCGGACCCACGCCCGGCAGTCCTCGCGCGCGAGAATCTCCCTGTCCCGGAACCGAGTTGGCCCGCCGGTAGAGTCGGCCCGAGGAGCGTACTGATCTGGGGGATTCATGTCGGCAGCGGATGCACCACCCATCGTCTTCGTCCATGGGACGCGGTTCAGCGCGGGGCAGTGGAGCCCGCAGATCGCCGCACTGCGAGGGGACTTCCGAGTGGCCGCAGTCGACCTGCCAGGTCATGGCGCCCGCTCCGCTGAACCCTGGAGCCTGAACGCGGCGACGGAGATCATCGCGTCCGCGGTGGACTCGCTCGGCTGCGGACCGGCCCTCGTCGTCGGGCACTCGCTCGGCGGATACGCCTCGCTGGAGTTCGCCCGGCGCCACCCCGAGCAGCTGCGAGGGCTGGTCCTCGCTGGGGCCAGTGCCTCCACCCGTGGCCCGTGGGCAACGCCGTACCGGTGGGCCGCCGGGCTCGTCCCCCGCATACCGGCGCACCAACTCGCCCGGTGGAACGACCGGTTGCTGCGCCGTCTCTATCCACCCGAGGTGGTGGAGGCGACCATCCTCGGCGGCTACGGCTTCCACACCCTGCCGGCCGCGTGGGGCGAGGTGCTGGGCCGCTTCGACGCGGGTTCGACGCGTCACGTGGCCGCTCCCTTGCTCATCTTGAACGGCGAGAAGGACACCGTCTTCCGCTCCGGCGAGCGGGACTTCGCCCGCGCGCATCCGCACGCCCGTGTCGAACTGATACCGAGGGCGAGACATCTCGCGAACTTCGATGCTCCGGACGCCTTCACCGATGCTGTCCGCCGCTTCGCCCAGCAGCTGCCCGTCCGCAGCTGAGCGCGCCGGAGCCGGGTCCGCCAGGGCCGCCCCCACGCGGTGGGACCGCGCGCACGCGCAGGCCGACCCCACCGCGCACACCGAGATGATTCCCCGCGGCCGACGGGGGGCGCGCAGCGGTCGCCTGCGGGCGTCAGCCGGTCGGTCCGTCGGTGACGATGTCCTGGCACGGGGGTTGCGGAGTGGCGTCGCGGACGGCCTGTCTCCATGCGTCGGCGGCCCCGGCGTGGTCTGCGGGGTCCGCAGCGAGGACGTAGCCGCCGCCGTATTCGGGGGCGAGGGATCCGGCGATCACGTACCGGTGCCCCGGCACGAGCACGGCCTGATGCTCGGCGGCCGGTCCGGAGTAGTAGCCGCCGGCGTTCACACCGATGGGCTGCCCGACGCCGAACGTGCCGGGAAGGCCGGCGCCGTCACCCTTGAGCCGGTCTTCCACGGTGAGGGTGGACAGGAGGACGCCGCCGGAGTCGCCGGGGGTCTGGTCGAGGAACCGGCCCCGTTCGGCGACCTTCGCGACCACCACCCACCGGGCGGCGTGGGTGATGTGCTCGCGGCGGCTGGTGTCCAGCCCACAGACGGCTTCGACGGTCACGTCATCGCGCCCCCACATGACCCACGTCCCGCCGACCGCCCCTGCCACCACGAGCGCCCCGGCCATGCCGTCGGCGACTGTCCTGCGCTTCATCAGCCCCACAGCCTCTTGTAGTGCGCGGCGTCCACGTCGGTCGGCTCCGTGATCCAGAACGACGCCTTCGGCGCCGTCCACAAGATCGATCCGACGTCGGTGGACTTGTGGCAGAGGCCGAGGGCATGGCCGAGCTCGTGCCCGAGGACGTTGAGCCGGCCGCTGGCGTCCGACTCGATGCCGGGCGGGTCCAGCTTCTTCGCGTTCAGGTAGATGTAGTCGGTGGCCCCGCTGTTGCCGTGCCGTTCCCAGTACGCGGCCCGCTTGTCGGCCTTCGCGTACGCGCCATTCGAGATCGTTCACGATGGTCGCGGTATCGGCGAGGATCTTGACCCTGCCCAGGGCGTTCCACGATCTCGTGACCGCCGTACGGGCGGTGTCGTACTTCGTGGCGTCCGCGAAGGCGATCTCCGGCCCGTCCAGGTCGACGGAGGAGAACGCCTTCGTCTCCGTCGCGGAGCCTTCACACGGGGCGGCGACCGCAGCCGTTGCGGCGGCCGCGGTGTACGGGGCCCAGACGGTGGCCAACGCGAGAACGGCGGCAGCGGCGAGCGCGGTCCCTGCCCGGTCCGGCATCGTGCCCCCTTCGGCTGACGGCGTGAAGCCCCGCAGCGTAGTGGGCTCGTACGGGCCCCCGCTCCTGGTGGCGGGGCTCCCCCACCCGACCGGGCCAACAAGCTGGCCGGGACCGCACACTTTGGCCACAACCAGCTGCCCGGATCGGCGCCGCGGATCACGCCGTGGTCGCGGGCGAGGGCGGCGATCGAGCGGCCCTCCAGGTGCGCGGTAAGGACGAGGTTCTGCCGGGCCGTCGACTGCCGTCGGTCGAGACCCGCTTGTGGACCAGGCGACAGGACCTTCCGGGGGTGGAACCCTCCTCGTCCGGGCCCGCGGCGCGGTCAACTACCGGATCTCCGTGCGACAGTTGCCGGCTCAGCGACCGCTGTTAGCCTGCCGTCATGATCAAGGGCGATGTCGCAGGCCGGATGGGCCGCATAGCGGGGGACAACGGGCCGGAGCGCGTGCTGATTGCCGCCAGTTTCGTCAACCGTGTCGGTAATGGTCTGTTCAACGCGGCGTCGGCGCTCTATTTCACCTTGGTCGTGGGCCTGCCCGCGGTGCAGGTCGGCGCCGCGCTCACCATCGCCGGAGTGATCGGCCTGTGTGCGGGGATACCCGGCGGGCATCTCGCCGACCGGCGGGGAGCGCGCACGATCATGATGGTGGCCCTGGTGGTCCAGGCGGTGTCGATGGCGTCCCTCGTCCTCGTCGAGAGCTGGACCGCGCTCGTGGTCATCGCGACGGTCGACCAGATCGCCGCGGCGGCCGGCGGGGCAGCGTGGGGCGCGCTGGTGGTCAGGGTCGGGGGTGAGCGCCCGGCCCTCTTCCGTGCCAAGCTGCGCACGTTCGTCAACCTGGGCGTCGTCCTGGGAACGGTGGGTGCGGGGCTGGCGCTGGCCGCGAACACCCGCAGCGCCTACGTCACGCTGATCCTCGGCAACGCGGCGAGCTTCGCCCTGTGCGCGGCGCTTCTGCTCCTGCTGCCCCGCTATCCGATACGGGCGGCGCCGCCGCAGCAGCGACGCTGGCCGGTCTTCGCGGATCGTCCCTTCCTGGCGTTCACCGCCCTCTACGGGGCCATGGGACTGCAGTATCCGGTGGTCTCGCTGCTCCTGCCGATCTGGATCTCCGAGCACACCGAAGCGCCACGCTGGACGGTGGCCGCGCTGTTCGCCGTCAACTCTCTCTTCTGTGTGCTGATGCAGACCCGGATCGGCTCGCGCATCGAGTCCCCGCACGACGGCGGCCGGGCGTTTCGCACGGCGGGGCTGCTCTTCCTCGTCAGCTGCCCGACGATGGCGCTGGCGGCGTACGCCCCCGTCTGGGCCGCGGTAGGACTGGTCCTGGCTGCGATCTTCGTCCATAGCCTGGGAGAGGTCTGGGAATCATCGGCGTGCTTCGCCCTGGGCTTCGGTCTGGCCCCCGACCACGCCCAGGGCCAGTACCAAGGTGTCCTCGGGCTCGGCTTCAGCGCGGGCCAGGCTCTCGCCCCCGCGATCCTCACCACGGTGGTGCTCGGACTCGGCACGACGGGCTGGCTGCTGCTGGCGTCGTTCTTCGCGGCACTGGGCGCTGTCGGCCCGTCTCTCGCCCGCTGGGGCATGCGGACCCGGCCGCAGCCGGGCGCCGCCGCAGAAGTGACGGGATGACCAGCGAGTAGTGGGGCGGCGCCCTCTCCCGGGCCGGCCAGGGCTCCGACGTGCGAGGATTCGGGCGGGCCCGGCAGTGGGCCGGCCCGATGAAAGGTACCGCGACATGGCAGCAGGATTTTCGGACTGGAAAGTCAACCGGCAGTACGCGGAGAACGACCGGGTCTCCTACCAGGGGAAGCAGTACCGCTGTCTGGTGGCGAACAAGTCCAACTCCGCGTCCAACCCGAGGACGGCCGTGAAGCTGTGGCAGCGGTACTCGGTGTGACGGTCGGCTGCCCGGGACCGGCGGGCCGCGTCCGGCCCTGAGCGGCAGGCGTCCTCCGGCCCGTCCGCCGGGCCCGTCAGCCCGTGCTCCAGTAGATCGTCAGGACACCGGCAGCCGCAGTCCGAGGCGCGCCTGCAGCTCACGGGCGGCCCTCTGGAGCTGGTCGTCGTCGCGATGGGCGAGGCGGCCGAGCAGGGCAACGATCGCGCCGGCCTCGCCGCGCGTGAGGAGCGGCAGCCGGTCGCCGGGCGCGTCCATGAGGTTCTCGATGTCGTCTAGGGTCATGTGGAGACAACAGGCATCGGACCGCTGCGGTCACGCCGCCGTCCGTGAGTGCCTGGTCCAGCTCCGGCAAGGGGCTGAACCAGGCAGTCGGAGATGACGATCAGGCCGGACAGGGACCGGGCCGCACGGAGCTGATCTGGTCGTTCAAGCTGTACTGGGTGACGTTCCCGGTGTAGGTGGCAGCGACGGGCAGGCAGCGCCCCGTGAAGTTGGTCCCCGTATAGACCGACCAGATCCGGCCGGTGCGATTCCGGAGGGACGACGTGATGTTGTCGAAGTCCAGAGGAAGAGTCCTGCGTTCCCCTTGCAGGCCGAGGACCCGCCCCTGCCCGTCGATGTTCTCGAACAGGCAGAAGTTGGGGCTGGCGCACCGGTCGTAACCGCTCGCGCTCCCCGTGGACGGTGCTGCTGACGCCACGGGCGCGGTCAGAGCCGCGAGAGCAAGCCCCGCGGCCATGGCCGTGCTGGTGGTCATCGTCCGAAACCTCGATGCGGGCATGGTCCCTCCCCTTCAGTCGGTGTGCTTTCGGTGGCGACGGGAACCGCGGGGCCGGACGGTCGCAGTCCCCCGCCGGCGGTCGTTGGAGCACCGCCGCGTACGGGTCGTGTGCGGTGCGGCTTCCCATCCTGAGCGGGCCGGGGGTCCACGGCCCACCTCTTAAGCCACGGCTTAAAGGGGGCGGGCTCGTGCCGTACTGGCAGACGGCGGGCGTCCGGCGTGTGTTGCGAGTCGCGCAGGGCATGCCAGTCACCCGAGTCACCAGAGTTACGCGAGTTACGCGAGTGATGTCACAGCGCCCTCGGAGCCTACGGTTCCGTCCGGGTGCCCGTCCGCAACAGGGCCAGCCCGAGGGGGGTGGCGAGGTGCCACACGGACCCGCCTCGGCGGGTGGTCGTGATGAGGCCGGTTTTCCGCAGAGCCGTCGCGTGCTGGCTGGCCGCTGCGGCGGTGACGTTCAGGCGGCGAGCGAGTTCGGTCGTCGTGCAGCCTTCCGCCGCCACCCGGAGAGCGGCAGCTCTCGTACGGCCCACCAGGGACTCCAGGTTCCGAAGGGCCGATCCGTCCGGTACCGCTGGTCCCCCACCGGTCAGGGCACGGCGGAGGGCGGGCACCGTCAGCCGGGGTGGCTGGGCGGTGTCCAGTGGGTCCCACAGAAAGCTCACCGAGTGCTTCGCGAAGACGGTGGGTGTGATGAGCAGTCCCCTGCCCCGGAGATGAACCTCGACCGGGCGCGGATAGGGAGCCTCCAGCACCGGCGGACTCCAGCGGACCAGTGGTGCGCAGACCGAACGCAGCAGCAGATCCGTACCGCCCTCCAGCACCAGACCCGCACAACGGGTGGACAGCGCGATGAGTTCGGACCGCCCCTCGTGCCAGAACGGCTCCACGGTCAGCCGGTGGCAGGCGCGCACGCCCTCGGCGAGCTCCCGCCGCGCGTCGCGCTCCCCTTCGGACACCCTCCTGGCCCACGCCAGGTGCCGGGGGTGGAAGTCGATCCCCGCGAACTCGCGTCGCAGCCGGGACACCGAGGCGTGCATCAGATTGTCGACCGCGTGGTCCAAGGAGGGCACGTCACCCATCAAGGCCAGCAGATCGAGCCCGGGACCGCGTGCGGGAACCAGGGACGTCAGGGGCCGCGTGTCCGGTCCCATCCGGCCCGCGACCGCTGACCTCCACGAGCGGTAGTGACGCAGGTCCCGGTTCTCCCTCAGCAGTTCCAGGCTGTAGTAGACCTCGGCCGCGACACCGATCGTTGCCGTCACCCGTGTCCGGGCGAGGTCCTCCGCCGTGAAGTGAATCCGTAACACCGACCGGCCCCCTGCCACCGCAACCGTGCACGCGAGCACACCACCCGTGCGCCTCCACCCGGCACACGTCCCCCAGCATCCTCCATCTCCGCCTCGATGAGGCCGCATTGGCCACCGGTGGAGCCGCTTGCCGTGCCCGGCACGTGCCGAACGCGGCGAACGTGCCGAACGCGGCGGACGCGCATCCACGTCCCGGCGGTGAACGACGGCCGCCCCGAGGCGCGTCGTCCACGCGAGCGAGTACCCCTTTGCGGGCAGCGTGCCCCATAGTTGCGCCATGGGTGATCAAGAGAACCGTGACGCGGAGACGGGGGCGAGCGGAGGCCGCGAGCGGCTCGTCGTGCATGTCGGGGGTGAGATGGACATGGCCCGGGCACCGATGCTCCTCGACGCCCTGCGCACCGCGATCACGCAGCCCGGCGGCCCCCGCGAGATCGCCGTCGACGTGGCGGAGTTGTCCTTCTGCGACTCCTCGGGGCTGAACGCCCTCCTCGAGGCCCGACAGCTCGCGCACGAGCACGGACGCCGTCTCAGCCTGCGCTCCCCTCAGCCGCAGCTGCTGCACCTGCTCGAGCTCACCGGCACCGGCTTCCTCTTTCCGGCCACGGAGGCCTGACCCGCCCCGTCACGGTGTCCTCCCTGGCCGTCGCGTGTGTTGTTCGCCGCGTGTGCGGCCTGGAGCGCCGAGGCGACGGACGGGTAGACGGGCACGACCGTCGAGGCATTGGCGTTGAGCTGGCGGCCCGCGCCGGGGGCCGTGGTGACCACGGCGAAGCTGGAACCTCGCTGCAGCGCCGCCCGGTGGGCCCGCAACGTGGCGCTGAAGGCAGCCGGTGTCCACGTCCCGTCGGCGACGATCAGGGTGTGGTGCGGCCGGTGGGCCCGCAGCAGTTCTTCGATGGCGAGCGTGAGAGCGGCGCGGTGACGGATCGTCACTTCAGGGGCGAGCCGAACGGTGAGGACGCCGTCGGCGAAGAGGTGGGTCATCAACATGGGAGGTCCTTGCTCCTGTGCCGCGCGGTGGCGAGCCACGATCAGAGGTGCCGCGTTCGTACGGTCCTGTCCGCCGGGACGTCTTGGCGCACAGGAGCCGGCCCCGAGCCGTACTTCGTCCGTTTCGTTCCTCGGACCGTCGGGTCCCGTACAGCGTGGCAGGCGGGGGTCCGTCCGGCGAACGAAGACCTCGCTCGGCTCCCCCGTTCGGCTCTCGCCCCGCTCGCGCCCCTCCTCCCGGGTCGCCCGAGAGGGCCCTGCCCGCGCCCCTGACCCGACCGGGCGGAGCGGGTCCGGCCGCAGGCGGAGCGGCGGGTCCGGGCCCCGCCGATCGGGTCGCGGCGTCCAGGACGTCGGAGCGGGAAGGCCGGCGGGGTGTCCGCGATGCTTAAAACCGCGTGACCTGGCAAGTCGCCTAGTGGTGCCTCAAGGAGAAAACTCGGGCGATCCGATCCGGAGGAACACGATGAGTGACGACCAGAGGGCCGATGACGTGTACCAGCCGACCGGCGGCAATGACGAGCAGGGGGACGCGGCACCGCTGGACCTGCAGAACGCCGTGGGCGAGCGGACGTACGACGACATGCTGGACGAGGGCTACTCGCCCCCCGAGAAGCCGCTCGGCGTCACGAAGTACGGGACGACCGCAGCGGAGCAGCGCGAGGGCGAGTCCCTGGACCAGCGCCTGGCACAGGAGGTCCCGGAGGGCGCTCCGGACGTGGGCGACGGTCTGGGGGACGTACCGGGAGGCGAAGGGGAGCTCCGCCTGGACGCGGAGACGGGAACGGTCCGCGCGGGCCGCCTGACGGCTCCCGACGAGGGCGCGCACACCGACGTGACGAAGGAACTCGTCGCCCGGGACCACGGGATCGACGCGGGCGCGGCGAGCGCGGAGGAGGCCGCCGTGCACATCGTGGAAAGCGAGCCGGGCGGGGACGCGGAGAGGGGCGCGGAGGGATAGGGAGACGCGGAGGGGCCGGCACGTCGGCACGACGCCGACGGGACCCCCGCCACCGCGGGGAACCCGCCCCCTCAGCCGCCTGACCGCACCCTCTCCCTGTCCGCACCATCGCGCGGAACCATGGTGCTCACGGAGTCCTCGCCACGGGCTTCGCGGCCCGCATGGGCCCTACCGCTCGGCTTCGGCGTCGACGCCCTGCGGGCCTGCGGCTCGCGGCCCCCGCCTGAGACGTGCCTCCACGCGGCCGCCGACGGTGCGGGTCTCGAACGCGGGCTGAGGAGCGGTGGCCGGGCCCGTCGTGTTCCATCCGTCGGTCAGGCGGAACGTGCTGCCGTGCCACGGGCAGCGGATACAGCCGTCGGAGATCTCACCCTCGGACAGGGGGCCGCCCATGTGGCTGCACCGGTCGGCCAGCACCCGCACCGCGCCGGCCCTCTCCCGCACCACCACGACCGGCTCCTCCCCCACGTGGCCGCGTACGGGCGTGCCCACCGGGAAGTGCGCCACCTCCCCCAGGGGATGCCAGTCGGGCCCGATCAGATCAGGGATGTGCTCGGCATGATTGGCGCCCGCCCCCTGCCGGAAGGCCATGTGTCCGCCCAGGGCGGCGCCCGCACTCACCGCTGCCAGCCCGGCGAGACCCCATGCGCGGCCGCGTACGAACCGGCCCCGGGCACGGGCGGTGAACGAGGCGGCGTACAGGGCGACACCCGCCGCGTTGGACACCGCGTGGACCAGCCCCACGCGCATCTGCGGCCGTCGCAGTTCGGCCCAGTCCGTCCACCCGGCCCAGGCCGCGGGCACGGCGGTCACCAGACCGACCCCCACCAGAGCGCGAGCGGCCCGCTGCTGCCCCGGCACGCAGTCCAGCACGGCGGCCGACATCCAGCTGCCCAGGGGCAGCTGCACCAGCGACGGATGCACGGGATGTCCCAGCCACCGCCCGTGCAGGACGTCGCGGCCCCGGCCCAGGGGCACCGCCCGGACCGCCCCCCGCAGGGCGTCGACCAGCCGGTCTGCCCGCTCGGAACGCTCCACGCGGTCCATCGCCCTCAGGACCCGCCCCGGCCCCGCATCGGACGGCAGGACGGTACGGACCGCACAGGCCAGACGTTCCCATGTCACAGAGGTATCCATAGCAACCCGTGTAACCCGCCGCAGGTCCCGTGAAACGGCCTGCCCCGCGCCGACGGCATCTCCCACCGCGCCGCGACACCGGCGCCCAGCAGGGATTCCCGTCCGGGGACCACCCGGCCCGGGCCGCCGCTCCTCACCCGTTAGGAGGCAGGCCGTCCGGCACTCCGCCGTCTGACGTCAGGCGGCCCTGCGACCGCGGCCGGCCGAGCGGCGGAGCCGTATCAGTGGACGACGTCGAACACGTTCTTCTGCAGGCCGTTGGCGTAGGCCTCGTGCTCGACCAACCTCAGCTTCTGGGTGTCCTTGTCCGTGGCGCTGAACAGGCGCTTGCCCGCGCCGAGGAGCAGCGGGAAGACGAGCAGGTGGTAGCGGTCGATCAGGCCCGCGTCGGAAAGGCTCTGGTTCAGGGCGGCGCTGCCGTGGACGATGATCGGGCCGCCTTCGGTCTCCTTCAGCGCGGCGACTTCCTCGAGCGAGCGCAGGATCGTGGTCCGGCCCCAGTCAGTCACCAGGTCGTCCTCGGCGAGTGTGGTGGAGACGACGTACTTCGGCATCGCCTTGTAGCGGGCGAAGTCCGCCATGCCGGGCCACACCGGGCTGAACGCCTCGTAGCTGGTGCGACCCAGCAGCATCGCGGTCGCCTCCTCTTGCTCACGGCCCTTGATCTCGAAGGCCTCGGGGAGGAACTCGACGTCCTTGAAGGTCCACCCCGAGTTGCGGTAGCCGGGCTCACCGCCCGGAGCCTCCACGACACCGTCGAGGGAGATGAAGGCAGTACTGATCAGAGTGCGCATCGCAAGTTCCCCGATATCTCGTCCGGCTCAACAGGTCAGGTCGGTCGCGCTTCGGCCCCGCGTACACGGCCTTGCATACCCACCATGTTCTTTGACCGCGGCGCACGAGCAAACTCATCGGCCGTCCCAGAAATACTTTCGCGTCCGACCGGCCCCAGCCGCCCCTCGCCTTCGGACCCGCACCCCCGAAGGCCGCCGCACCGCGTCGCTCAAGCGGACGGGGCACGGCGGACCAGACGCCCGTTGAGGACGACCTCCAGCCAGGTGTAGCAGTCACCGATCCACAGCCCGACCTCCGCCCCACAGCCGCCGCAGGCCAGATTCGGGCCCTCGTGCCCGGCCGGCCCACAGCAGCCGTGCCAACGGCTGAGGATCTTCGTGGTACCGACGAGATCACCCGGGCTCAGGAGCAGGTCCACCCCCGGACCGTGCCCCGCCCTGGACATGCCGAAGCCCTTGGGCGGCGAGCCCCAGGTGATGCGCCCCGGCTCCGGGTCACGGGCGAAGGTGCCTGCCGCCATCCTGGGCGGGCAGGGCTCCACCGGAGTGTCGAGCGGCGTCCAGGCCTCGCCCTCCCCCGGCGGTCGCACCTCACGTACGGGCGCGGACAGCCGGACTCCGCACACGGCGCAGGAGAAGACCTCGGCACCAGCGATCGGCATGTCGTCTCCCCCCGGCTTCCGTGCCGACGAAGCTACCCCACGTCACTGACCCACCGGGCCGTCGGCCTTGGTGACGGCGTTCGCCGGCGGCTGGCCCCGCCGGCTCGCACCCCACCTCCGAGGCCGCACCGGTCCCCCCACCGGGGGGACGTCCCGGCCCTACCGGCTGAGCGACCGGAGCGCCGCCGCGTCGTACGGCTTCAGCTCGTCGAAGCGGTTGCCGAGGACCTTCGCCGCCCACTGCGGGTCCTGGAGCAGCGCCCGGCCGACGGCGACCATGTCGAACTCGTCCCGTTCCATGCGGTCCAGGAGGTTGTCGATGTCGCCGAGCGCCGCACCCTCACCGGCGAAGGCGCGGAGGAAGTCGCCGTCGAGGCCGACCGAGCCGACGGTGATGGCCGGCCGGCCGGTGAGCTTCTTGGTCCAGCCCGCCAGGTTCAGGTCCGAGCCCTCGAACTCCGGGATCCAGTAGCGTCGGGTGGAGGCGTGGAACACGTCGACGCCGGCCTCCGCCAGCGGGGCCAGGATCGCCTCCAGCTCCTCCGGGGTCTGCGCGAGCCGGGCGTCGTAGGCCTCCTGCTTCCACTGCGAGTAGCGGAAGATCACCGGGAAGTCGGCCGGGACGCGCTCGCGGACCGCCGCCACGATCTCCGCGGCGAACTGCGTACGGGCCACCGCGTCGCCACCGTACGCGTCGGTGCGGCGGTTGGTCCGCTCCCACAGGAACTGGTCGAGCAGGTAGCCGTGGGCGCCGTGGAGTTCGACGCCGTCGAAGCCGATCCGCTCGGCCTCCGCGGCGGCGTCGGCGAACGCGCCGATGACGTCGTCGAGGTCGGCGCGGGTCATCGCCCGGCCGGTGCCCTCGGTGCCGTCGACGCGGATGCCGGAGGGGCCGACGGCGGGCGCGTCGGCGTACGGCGCCTCGCCCTGCTTGCGCACCATGCCTATGTGCCACAGCTGGGGCACGATCGTGCCGCCCGCCTCGTGCACGGCCGCGGCGACCTTCGCCCACCCCGCCAGCTGGTCCTCGCCGTCGAACCGCGGCACCCGATCGCTCTGCCCGGCGGACTCGTGCCCGACGTAGGTGCCCTCGGTGACGATCAGGCCCACACCCGCGGCGGCCCGGCTGGCGTAGTACGCCTGCACGTCCTCGCCGGGCACGCCGCCGGGGGAGAACATCCGCGTCATCGGAGCCATCGCGATGCGGTTGGGGACGGTGAGGCCGTTCAGGGTGACGGGCCGCGAAAGGATCTCGGCGGCGCGGGAGGCGGTGGACGGGGTGACGGTCATGCGGGTCCTCCGGAGTGAGGCTGCGGCTCGTCGGACAGCAACGAGAAATGCATAGTACACATGCTATGTATTATGCATATTGCAACCCTGCGGCTGCGCCCCGGCCTCGCGCGGAGCCGTCCGCGGACCCTGCGGAGGTCCGCCGGTGCACGGGTCCGCGATAATGGAGCGCCGAAGGGAGTGGGAGGCGCAGTGCTGGAGAAACTGGAGCGGGAGCTGATGCTGCTCTCGCGGCACCAGGTGCTGGCCCGGCGCGAGCGGGACCCCGAACGCCTGGAGCGGTCGGCGTACCTGCTGCTCAGCCGGATCGACACCCAAGGCCCCATGTCCATCGGACAGTTGGCCGACGCCTTCGGGCTCGACACCTCGACCGTGAACCGCCAGACGGCCGCCCTGCTGCGCTGCGGCCTGGCCGAGCGCGTCGCGGACCCGGACGGCGGCATGGCCCGCAAGCTGCACATCACCGCCGAAGGCGGGCGCCGGCTCGCCGGGGACCGTGAGGTCAATCAGTCCTGCTTGGCCCGGGTGGTCGCCGACTGGTCCCCCGAGCAGGTACGGGAGCTGGAGGACGTCCTGGTCCGGCTCAACCGCAGCGCCGAGGCCCTCGAAGGACGTCACTGGCCGCGCGCGGAGGAAGACCGCGCCCGCACCGCATGCGACCCGCCGGTCCGGCGGGAATCCGCGACGCCCGCTCTGCGGGGATCCGCGACGCCCGCTCCGCGGGAATCCGCGCGGCGGGCCACGGAGGAACCCGTGACTCCCTCCCCGTAGGAACGCCCGCGGACCGCCGCGCGACGTGCTCGGTGAAGCCGTCAGCGCCGGGCCGGGACGGCGAAGGCCATCTGGGTGGCCACGGGCAGGAAGTCCCAGGTGAACTCCGCGATGCCGACGACCGCTTTCGACAGCGCCGCGGGCGCCGCCGCCAACGCGGACAACCCCGCCCGGCCCGCGGCGGCCAGTCCTGTGATCACCCCCGCCTCGACGGCCACCCAGACGAAGAGGGCCAGCAGGGCGACCGCGCCGAGGCCGGCGAGGAACAGCTCCCCCTCCCGGGTGAAGAGACGCCGGTCGGCTTGCATGACCGTCACCAGTTCGGGCACGAGCGTCGGCCCGGGCGCCCGGTGCTTCGCGCTCCACTCCCGCACCGCCTTGTTCATCAGCTCTCTCACGCTCTTCGGGATCAGGGAGCTGTCGAACAGTGCCCGGTGTACGTGATAGAGGATCAGCCCGTCGTAACCGGGCCTGCCGCCCTCCTGCCGCGGATACGCCTGGAAGCGGGCCCGGTTGGTGGGCCAGAAGCAGATCCAGTCGGACACCACGCCCTTCCCGCTCGTGGCGTCGATGCGCAGGGGCAGCGGTAGGAGCATCAGGGCGGGATGGAGCCGCCACGTGCTGGCCCGGGCGCTGACCTGGAGCGAGCGCTGCATCCACTCCAGTTCGAGCCGTATCCGGACCGCGCAGGGGTTCTCCAGGACGGACAGCTTGCTCTGCAGCTCCTTGTACGTCTCCAGGCCGCCCTGCCGGGTGCCGACCTCCACCTGCTCCATGGTGAGCTCGCCGCCGTAGGCCTGGAGCCCGAGCATGTCCGGCTTGAGCTGACCGCCCGGCGCGAGCTTGCGCACGGCCTCGATGAGTACGCCCGCCGGAGTCTTGGCAGCGGGATCGAGCAGCTTCTGGAGCTCCAGGACCTTCGACGGCGAGACGGGGTTGCGGAAGTCCTCGCCCAGCACCCTCAAGGCCATTTGCAATACCGGATCACTGGGCTGCACGGTGAGCCTGCGGTACGGCGCGGCTTCTCCGCGGGACAGCGGCGGCCGGCCGCCCTGCCCCTTCTCCTGGCCGGCGATCAGGTCGAAGACCTCCTGCAACCGGTCCAGCTGGTGCGTCACGTGGGTCGACCCCGGCAACTCCCTCACGTGGCGCTCGAAGTGGTACCTGACCCAGACCTCGGCGGCGATCCACTCCCACCCGGTGAGCAGGTTGGGGTCCCGCTCGCCCAGCAGTTCGCAGCGGGTGTCCTCGTCCAGTTCGTCAGTGGGCACTGCGCCTCCCTACGCGATGGTGCCGAGGTTCGAGGTGATGGCGATGTCCGTCCCGGACGACGGCGTGTACTCGTTCCACTCCGCGATGAGCGCCCCCTTGGTCCCCGGCTGGAGGACCGGGATCGCCGTGGGCGACGCCGAGTGCGACCGGCTCAGCATGCCGACGACGATCTGGTTGCGGTCCGTGTTGACCGCTACGACGGTCTGGGCCTCCTGGACCCCGCGTTCGTCCGCGACGTCGATCACCACCGTCGCACCGACGAGGAACCCGGCCGCCGATTCGACCTTGATGGTCACAGGGCCCTGCGGATTGGCCGGGTTCGGAGCCAGGGAGGTCGTACAGGTGGTGTAGACGGCGTCCTCCAGCCGCACGGCGGAACGTCCGGGGTTGGCCGGCGGGATGCCCGGATAGTTGCGGTCGTCGTACGCCGCCACTTCCTTGGCGATGCTCAGGTAGAGCTCGGGCGGCCGGCTCGGCGGCGGATCCTCGTGGTGGAAGCCGCCCTCCACGAACTTCACCCATTCCTGCTCCCAGCCCTTGCGCACGGTCAGCACCACCCTCGCGCAGCCGGCGCGCAGGAAGGCCTGACGATTGGCGTCGGCGTGCTGGATCTGCCGGATGAAGTCCCAGCTGGGAGGCACGTCCCAGAAGTACGAGTACAGGAATGTGACGACGTTCTCCCATTCGATCGCCTGGTTGAGGAACCGGACGTCGGACTCGTGCTGGCGGAAGACGGCCCAGTCGGCCGCGCTCCAGCCGAGGGAGTTCCCGTCGAACCCGATGCCGTGCTCCAGGTCGACGCCCGCGGCGATGAAGAGCTTGACGACCTTCTCTGGCATGAAGTCGAAGCCGGGGCCGAGCAGGGCGCGCAGGACGCCCTTCATGACCTCGTCGCTCTCCTCCCGGCGCAGCGTGAGGGTGTCGACGTCATTGATCCGCTCCTCGAGTGCGGCGATCCTCGCGGCCACGTCCTGCTGCTGCGCGTAGTACTGGTTCTGAGCGGCGTCGCGCAGCGCGTTCCAGACCGCGGCCTGCCACTTCTGCCTGACGAGGGTGTTCAGCGGTGCCTCGCCCGGCGCCGGCTCCCCGCCGACGGGGACCTCCTCCACCTGTGCCACGACCTTGAGGGAGGTGTGGCGGTTGTCCTGGAGGCGGAAGGAGACGGGGACTTTGCCCGTCGCGTGCAGCTGGAAGGCGCCCCACTGGGGGAGGGTCAGCTCGATCGGGCCGTGGTTCCCGTACGCCTCGGCCATCTCGTACGAGGAGCCGAGCACTTCCAGGTGGTACTTGTACTGGTTCCCGGTCCGGCTCGCCGAGTTGAACCAGAGGGTCAGGGTTTTGATCCTGTAGCCGTCGGGAATCTCCAGCGGTTCCGGCGTGAAGATGTGGGCCTCGTCGAAGGCGGGGGCGTCCACGCTGAACTGCGGGGGCGACGGCGGCTGGGGCGGATCGGGCACCACGGCCCCGTACCGCTCCCCCAGGACCAGGTGGTGGGGCTGCGTTTCCTTCTGTTCGGTGAGGATCCGGTCGGTGATCTCGGAATGCGGCACGTCGAACCGGAAGGGTCCGATCTGCTGCCGCAGGGCCTCCAGCTCCTTGTACGCCTTGCGCAGGGCCGCTCCCGGTTCGGCCACCAGGAGGTCGTACGTCAGCCGCAGGCCGTACCGGTACAGCCGGACCCGCCATTTCCGCATCAGGCTGAAGTAGTCGATCCTTACGGCGTCGGTCTGGCTGGGATTCCTCAGCGTGCGCGTGGAGGCCTCGGAGCTGCCCGTGACGGTGGTGGTGGAGATCGTGACCTTGTGCTCCTGCTTGGCGCGCGACGACGCCTTCTTGGTGAGCTCGGTGGCGTGCTTGGTGCTTTCCGTCGCCGATTGCGACGTGGAGTCCTGGGCGGTGAAACTGGAACTGGCGGAACCCGAGATGACGGGGATGCCGCCCCGGACGGTGCCGGTGACGTTGAACTGGTTGGAGTGCTGCGCCTGGGACGACGTCGACTGGGCCAGTTCCGTGTTGTCCGTGACTCCGGTCTCGCTGGTGTTCTCCAGCGAGTCGGTCACGATGGAGCTGAACTCCTTGGTCTGCACCGACCATTCCTTGTGCGTGACGGCGGTCTCCTCGAGCGGTGCGAGGGGAATCGTCGCGATGAGCTCGCCCCGCTCGAGGCCCGCCGGGGCCATCTCCATGCGCTCCAGGTTGATCCAGCCGATGTTCGGCGCGACCGCGTTGGCTTCCAGCGACTGGGTGGCCACCACTGCGGAACGCAGGGCCAGTGCGCACTGCGCGGGATCGGCGTCCGGCGCTTCGGCCGCCGCCCGCCGGACCTCGATCAGCGCGTTCCCGACCGCGGCGAGGGCGGCGACCGGTACGTCGGTGAAGGCGCTCGCCGGGGGCGCGGCACCGGGGCCCGCGGCGGACGGAAAACCAGCAGCCGCGGTGCGGGCGGTGGCGGCGGTGCCGCCACCGAGCAATTCGAAGACCTCGGCGGGCACCGGTTCGCCGCCGCCGACGTCCGCCACCGCCTCCCGCGCACCCCGCAACCGGGCACGTACCGCTTCCAGTTCCTCACCGGAGAGCGCCAGGCGGCGGGCGAAGGCCGACTTCAGCAGGGCCTGCCCGGTGGGCGGCGGAGGTCCTTGCAGCTGGACGAGGGTGGCCTTGAGTATCTCCCTGGTCGAGCTCGTCAGGACAGGAGGGACAGGAGGGACAGGAGGTGGATGGTCGGGGTACGGTCCGCTCGTCGCGGCCATGTCCATTGCCTCAGCATCGTCCACCATTGCCCTGCCCCCGTTCCGGACCTTCTCCGACTCCTCAATTTACTGCAAAGAGAATGGAAATAAATAGCGCCATTTTCGGCCCATTAAATAGAATTTAATCCGACGAGAAGAATTATCAATTCCTTCTGGTCGAATCGTTTCGGCGTGACGACGCGCCCGGAACGACGACCCGGGATGGCGTGAACAGAGCCTCCTCGTAACCCGGCTCCGGACGTGATCGTTGTCAGCGCATGGACCACACCAAGCGCGTTCGCGCCGCCATCGTCCTGGCCGGCGCGGCCCTGACGCTCACAGGCACCGCCCACGCCGACGGCAATCCCCTCGGAGCCTCCCTGGACAGTGCGGCGGCGAACCTCAACTCCTACGCCACCACCGGAACCATCGAGGGAGGCCCGGACCCCCTCCACTCCCTCACGGCCCCGGTCGAAGCCCTCGGCAACGGCCTGCGGTAGGGCTCGGCACGACAGCCGAAGGGCGCGTCGTCCACCGGCGGGTCCCCTCAGCGCGCCGGCTCCCCCGGCGGCACCTCGACGACGAAGAACAGGAAGCAGGCGTGGGTCGAAAGGTGAGGGAACGCGTCGGGGAACAGTTCACGGGCGGCCGGGTCGGGCTGCGGCTCGCTGATGACGGAAAGGCGAAAGCCGGCGGTGGTGAAGGCATCGGTCATCGCCTTCAATGACCTGCGCCAGAACCTCATCGGAACGGGCTGCCCGCCGAGCGTCCAGTCGAAGGCATAACTGGTGGTCGCGAAATAGTCGGGCCGAGGATCCTGGAAGGTGTAAGCCACGAAAGGGTGGTCCACCGACGCGATCAGCCGGCCGCCGGGCTTCAGCACGCGCCGCAACTCGGCCAGCGTCGGCCCCCAGTCCTCCAGGTAGTGCAGCACCAGGGACGCGACCACGTCGTCGAACGCACCGTCGGCGAACGGCAAGCGGTCCCTCAGGTCCACCACGTGCAGGTCCGCGTCGGCGCCGAGCCGCCGCCCGGCCAACGCCACCATCCGCGCGCTGGCGTCGATGCCGGTGACGACCGCACCGCGATCGCGCAGTGCGGCGGTCAGGGGACCCGAGCCGCAACCGGCGTCCAGGACGCGACGGCCGGCCACGTCTCCGGCGAGGGCCATCATGGCGGGTCGCTCGTAGTAGGCGTTCACGAGGCTGTTCTCGTTCTCCGCCGAGTACGCCTCGGCGAAGCCGTCGTAGTCGTTCACCCGGGCCTGATCTGCAGGCGGGTCGAAGCTTTCGGGCACGTCGGTCATCCCTTCCATCGCCGCAGCCTAACGGTCAGACGATCCGCCGGCCCCGGACGGCCGTGACGGGCCGCGGACGGCTGTGAAACGCACAGGTCAGCCTCAACCACCCGCCCGCGCCTCCGAGGTGACGCCTCAGCGCCTGCGCCTTCCCGCACGCACCGGTCAGGCGCGTACCGAAGAGGTCGGCGGCCGCGCTTGCAGGCGGGCGATGAGCAGCGCGACGTCGTCGTGGTCTCCGGGGCGGCGCAGCCGGCGCAGCAGGAGGTCGCAGGTGTCCTCCAGGTCGCGTTGCGGGCCGCCGAGCAGGGACAGGAGGACATCGAGACGTTCGTCGAGGGGCTGGTCGCGGGTTTCCACCAGCCCGTCGGTGTACAGGACGAACTGGTCACCGAGGCTCAGGTCGAGGCGGGTGGTGTGGAAGGGGACGCCGCCCACACCGAGGGGGGCGCCGGTGGGCAGGTCGAGCAGTTCGGGAGGCCGTCCCGGATGCATGAGGACCGGGGGCAGGTGGCCTGCCAGGGAGATGTGGCACTGCTGGTCGTGGGGATCGTAGACGGCGTAGACGCACGTGGTGAAGGTGTGGTCCATGCTCGCGGTTGCCTGGTCGAGGTGGTGCAGCACCTGGGCGGGGTCGAGATCGAGCTGGGCCAGGGTGCGGGTGGCGGTGCGCAGTTGCCCCATGGTGGCGGCGGCTTCGATGCCGCTGCCCATGACGTCGCCGATGATCAGGGCGGTCTTGTCACCGGGGAGAGGGATGACGTCGAACCAGTCGCCGCCGATCTCGCTCGTGGCGCCCGCGGGCTCGTAGCGATGGGCGATGCCCAGCCCGGGCCGGTTCTCGGGCCGGTTCGGCAACAGGTTGCGCTGGAGGGTGAGGGCCGCGTGACGCTGGCTCTGGAACCAGCGGGCGTTGTCGATGCACACGGCCGCGCGGGCAGCGAGTTCGCCCGCCAGCGTGGTGTCGTCGTCATCGAACGGGGCCGGGTTGTCCGCCCGCATCAGACCCAGGACGCCGATCACCTGGCCGCGGGCGATCAGCGGTACCGCGAGGTAGGAGTGGACTCCGGCCGCGGCGAGCAGCGCGGCCGCGTTCTCGTCCCGGGCGATGCGCGGCAGGTCCTGATCGGTCACCTTCGCCTGCCGGACGGGACGGCCGATGTTCACGCACTGGGTGACCACACGGTCGGTGTCGTACTGGGCGAGGCTTCCGACGGGGTCGGGGGCCCGCAGGGCCTCGGTGGGATAGGCCGCCACCACCGCCAGCGCTTTGAAACGTGCGGGACCGGTCACCACACCGGTGGACCGCTGGCCCTGCAGGACGCCCTCCAGAACGTCCACCGTGGCCAGGTCCGCCACTTCGGGCACGCACACCTCCGCCAGCTCCCTGGCCGTCTGCTCCAGGTCGAGGGTGGTGCCGATCCGCACCGAGGCGTCGGCGACCAGTGCCAGGCGGCCCCGTGCCCGAGCGGCGTCGGCGGCCGCCTGGTGCTGCGCGGTGACGTCGACCACCGAGGTGGCCAGGCCCAGCACGTGTCCGGCCGGGTCCTCCAGTCGGTAGAACGAGACCGACCAGGCGTGCTCCTGGACCGGATCGTCAGGGGTGTGCCCCACGGTGAAGCGGTCCAGCAGCGGGACGCCGGTGGCCAGGACCTGGCGCATCGCGGACTCGTTGGCGTCCCCGCTCAGGAACGACAGCGTGTCCGCCCTGGTCAGCCTGGCGCGGCCCGGGGCGGAGGGGCCGTCCATGCCCTCCAGCGCCGGATTGACCAGCACGAACCGTAGGTCGGTGTCCAGGACTCCCAAACCGATCGGTGACTGGGAGATCAGGCGCAGGGACAGCGCCAGGTCTCGCTCCACGCGCCGCAGCGTCCCCTGATCGGTGGCGATCCCCAGCGCGTAGGCGTCTCCCTGCCGGTCCAGCAAGCGCATGTTGCGGAATTCCACCAGCCGCGTACCGCCGTCCTTGTGCTTGACCGGAAAGCCGCCGGCCCAGCTCCGCCCGCTCTCCATGACACGGACGAACAGCTCGGTCACGAGATCCAGGTGCTGCTCGTCGACGAGCAGCCGGGCCGCGAACTGCCCCAGCGCCTCGCCGGACGGGTAACCGAACAGTTCCTCGGCCTGCGGGCTCCACAGCACGATCCGCCCGCTGTCGTCCAGCACCACCGCGGCCAGGTTCAGCACGTCGAGCAGCCCGCCGGGCGCCGGGACCCCGGACGCTCCTCCGACCTCAGCTCGGAATGCATCGGACGTACTCACCCGGGCGCCCTTTCCGCTCACCGGTCGGCATCAGCCCGTACCCGAGGCCGGACCACAGGCACCGAGCTCCTGGCATCCGCCTCCCACCGTCCCATCTTCCCTCCGAACGGTCGGAGCGGCAGGCCACCGCCCGCCGGCCGCCGTCCGGCCACGAGGTGGGGGAAGGAGGGGAAGGCCTTGGGCGGCCGGGCGACCACGACGGCCCTGGCGCCGTCAGGGCGCGGCTTCGGTGCGTGGCGACGGGGGACGGCCGCTGCTCCCAGGGGTCCGGACGTGGTCACTCTGCGTCATGGAACGATGCGGTACGTACGGTCCTCCGCCGGCCTCCGCACACGTCTGTCCTCCCCGCCGAAACGGACGGCTCGGGTGCCGCCAGCGGGCGGCAGCTGCCGCCGCGCAGGCCGCCCCGGACAGCACGGCTGGGCGTTCGGCTGATCCTTCCCTCCCGGCATCGAGATCACCTCCCGCTTCGTTCAGGGCCGTCCGGTCCACAATCCACATGATTGGGGCACCGATGGGGGGCGACGGCCGCTGATGCGCACCACGATCGGATCATTGCCGCATGTCACAGACCTCCCGACGCAATGTGCTCGCCTTCTTCGCCACCGCGGCCGCCTCCGTCCCACTCGGCTCCTTGAGCGCCGCGGCCTCGCCCAGAACGTCGGCCCCGGCCGCTCCCGCGGGCGGGGCGCTCCTCTCGGCCGTGGCCGCAGCTCCCGCGTCGCTTTCCTCTCCGCGGTCGTCCCTCACCATCGGACCGGTGGACCCCGCCTACTTCACCCAGGTCTCCCTCGGCTCCTTCGCCACCGGCGTGCTGCCGGGAACGCCGCAACGCCTGGAGATCACTTCCGGCACTCAGCGCGTGGCGGTCCTGACCCACGGCGCGCGCACCGTCGTGCTGACGGGCCCCCAGCGCACCTTCACCGAGAACAAGAAGTCCTTCGTGGACGATTTCCAGCGCACCCTCCCGGACGTGACCCTGCCGACGGCCGACCGCACGTACTGGGGGACCTCCCCCGGTGGCGGCAGCTGGTCCACGCTGGGGCCCGCCGACACGGACTACTCGGTGGTGCCGGGCAGCGCCGTCCTCGCGCTCAGCACCGACTACGCCAGCCGCCACGCCACCCTGCGCGACGACGAGATCACCGACGTCGACGTGCGGTCGGTCGCGAAGTTCGACAAGGTGCCCACCGGCCAGGCCTGTTCGTACGCGCTGTCCTTCGGCTACCAGGACACCCACAACAACTACCGGGCCAGGCTGTCCTTCCTGACGTCGGGCACGGTCGAGCTGCGCGTCGAGAAGGAGGTCGCGGACACGGTCACCCAGCTGGCCGGCACGACCACCCTCGCCACCGCTGTGCCCGCGGGCACGAACTGGACGATCCGCGTGCGCCGCGAAGGCGCCCGCATCCAGGCCAAGGCCTGGCGCACGGACACGGCCGAGCCCGCCGCGTGGGCCGCGGACGTCACGGACTCCACCTTCACCAAGGGGCGCGTGGGCCTGCGCGCACTGGCCAACCAGGGCTGCACCAACCTGCCCGTCAAGCTGGTGGTGAGCCGCTTCCAGGTGGACGCCGCGACGTGGCAGCAGCCGCCGACCGTCACCCACAACACCTGGGTACGCGTCCTGCCCGAGCCCTTCGACGGAACCTGGACCTCGGCCCTGGAGCAGACCATCCGCGGTTGGGCCGGATCCCCGAGCCCCGACGCCCTGGCCCACGCGGCGACGTTCCTGGCCGGAGCGTCCGCCGTGACGACCGCCGCGGCCCCGGCAGCGGGCAAGCAGGTCATGGGCGAGGCCGGTTACGGCTACCTGGACCCGCAGGGTTACCGCTACGAGGGCGCGGACTTCCACGAGTACATGAACCTCGGCTGGACCTTCCCCGACGGCACCTACACCGGTCCGTCCAGCAAGCAGGTCGGCAACCTCGACTGCTCGGGCTACACGCGCATGGTCTACGGCTACCACCAGGGCATCCCCCTCGCCGCCGGCGAGGACACCTCCAGAACCAGGATGCCCCGCAAGTCCCGCCACATGGTGGACTACGCCCCCGGCACCCGGATCGACCAGACGGACGGCACGAACCCGCCCGCGGCGCAGCAGCTCCAGCCCGGCGACCTGCTCCTGTTCAACGCCGACTCCGGCGACGACACGGTCACCGTGACCGTCGACCACGTCGGCATCTACCTGGGCCTGGACAGCGCCGGCAAGCGCCGCTTCCTCTCCAGCCGCAAGACCAACAACGGACCGACCATGTCGGACCTGGGCGGCGCCTCGCTCCTCGACGGAACCGGCACCTACGCGCGGAAACTGCACACCGTGCACCGCCTCTGACACCGCTGCGGCCCGGAACCACGGCCGGTCTCGTATCGGACTTCGCATCGGACTTCTTAGCCGTGGTACCGGGCCCTCTCCCGGCGTACTTTCTAAGCTGAGGCGCGTTCCGAGTCGCACACAGGGAGACCTCGCCCATGACCAGCGAAACCGCGGCCATCGACACAGCCGCCCTCACACACCTGGCCGGTGAAGCAGCGGCGAACTGGGCATCGTCGGGGCGCAGGTCGCCGTCGCCGTCGGCGCCGAGTTCACCCAATGCTCCGTCGGCGTCGAGAACATGGCGACGGGCAGGGCCGTCACCCCGGACACGCTGTTCCAGATCGGTTCCACAACGAAGGTGTTCACCGCGGTCCTGCTGATGCAGCTGGTCGACGCGGGGCTGGTGGACATCGACGCGCCGGTGGCCTCGTACCTGCCGGATTTCCGGCTCGGCAACGAGCGGGCGACACGGACCGTGACGCCCCGCCATCTGATGTCGATGACCAGCGGCATCGACGACGGACCCTGCGACGATCCCGGCTGGGGCCCCGACGCCGTGCGCTCCGCCGTGGAGACGGTGGCGGATCTGCCCGTGATGGGGCAGCCCGGTACGGGGTTCGGCTACAGCAACTCCGCCACCAACATCACCGGGCGGATCATCGAGGTGCTCACCGGATCCACGTGGGACACCGCCCTGCGCGAGCGGCTGCTCGAACCGGCCGGACTGCGGCATTCGGCGAGCCTGGTCGAGGACCAGGTCTACCACCCCGTGGCCGTGGGGCACATCGCCACGGAGCACGGCCCCCGGCACACGGGACCATGGATCCTCGGACGCCCGGAAGGACTCATCCGGCGGACGACCACCGAGCTGTTCCCGCTCGGGGAGCACCGTTTCCTGCCCGAGCGCGGTGTGCTCGGTGGCGACCAGGTCCTGGACGTCGCTTTCTACATGGACGACGACGGCAGGGCGCAGCGATTCCTCTACGGACCGCTCGCGGCCCGCCACGTCGGCTGACCCGCGCACGGACCGGGAACACGAGCGGAGAGAACGACGGACGGGGGGGGGGCAGGGGCGGTGGTCGGGCGCGGGGCGGGTGTCGGGGGTGGCGGGGCGGGGGGGCGCGGGCGGG
>NZ_JBSGWY010000043.1:45732-69252 GCF_053609145.1 Streptomyces sp. NPDC054961
GTGCCGAGCTCCTGCGAGGCTGGCGCGCGCGCGGGCTGCCGCACCGCCCCCCCCCCCCGTCCTGTTGGGATCGCGCCGTTCTCGCTCGCGCGCAAGGCCGCCACGCGCACGACGGGCCGCCGCGGGTTCTCGGGGTCCCCGTCCCCGTCCCCGTCCCCGTCCCCCGCTCGCGCCGGGATCACCCGGGTCGCGGCCGGGCCGAACCCGGTTCGTCCGCCGGCACCATTGGGACCGGTCCGCTTCGTCGTCCCGGCCAGATTCAGGGCCGGTCCGGCTGCCTAGGCTGTTCGCACGCTCAGCCGACGACCAAGGACGGTTTCCATGACGGCAGCAGTCGAACCCGCGCGTTGGAACAATCTGCTCAGCACAGCAGCGGCCAGGTACGGCGTCCCCGGCGCCTCGCTCGCCTTCTTCCACGACGGGAAGATGCACGAGTTCGCCACCGGTGTACTCAACCGGAACACCCAGGCCCCGGTCCGCACGGACTCGCTCTTCCAGATCGGCTCGGTCACCAAGGTGTGGACCGCCACGCAGGTCATGCTGCTGGTGGAGGCGGGCGAACTCACCCTCGACACCCCCGTCGTCGAGATCCTCCCGGAGTTCCGGGTGGCGGACGCGGCCCTCACCAAGTCCGTGACCGTACGGCACCTGCTGACGCACACCTCCGGCATCGACGGCGACCTCTTCCTCGACACCGGCCGGGGCGACGACAACCTGGAGAAGTACACCGAGGCGTGTCGCGATCTCACCGCGATCCACCCGCTGGGCGCGACCCAGTCGTACTGCAACTCGGGGTTCTCGGTGCTCGGCCGGATCATCGAGCGGCTGACCGGCACGGTCTGGGACATGGCACTGCACGAGCAGGTCATCGAGCCGCTGGGGCTCACCCACACCGTGACCCTCCCGGAGGAGGCGCTCCGCCACAGCGCCGCCATGGGACACGAGACGGACGGTTCCGTGTCCCCGGTGTGGGGGCTGATGCGTTCCGCGGGACCCGCCGGGCTGATCTGCGCGCAGGCGTCCGATGTGGTCAGGTTCGGGCAGGCCCATCTCGGCGACGGGCTGCTCGGCCGGCCCGAGGTGATGCGGGACGCGCAGGTGGCCGTGCCGTGCCCGCTTCCGTTCGCCGCCGAATGGGGTCTCGGCTGGATGCTGGACACCATGTCCGGACACAAGATCGTCTCGCACGCGGGGAACACGATCGGCCAGTCGGCCATCCTCTGGGTCGTACCGGAGCTCGACTTCGTGGCCTGCGTCCTGATGAACGGCGGAGACTCCGCGGGGATGCAGCACGAGATGGCCACCGAACTCTTCGGCGACCTGCTCGGCATCGAGGTCCCCGCCGCTCCCCAGCCCCCGGCCACCCCGGTCGCCGTCGACACGGCGCGGTACACCGGCGTGTACGAGAGCGTGGGCAGCAGGGTCACCGTGACGGCGTCCGACGGCGGCACGCTGCACCTGCGGATGGAGACCAAGGGCTCCCTCGCCGGCCTGAGCCCGGTCAAGGAGTGCGATCTGGTCGCCGTGGGCGGGGGAACCTTCATCACTCGCATGCCCGGCACGGGGCCTTGGATGGCCATGGCCTTCTACGAACTGGCCGACGGCTCGCCCTATCTCCACCTGGGCGTCCGAGCCCTGCCCAAGACGGTCTGAAAGGGCGGTCCCATGACACGCACTCCTCACCAGGGGCAGGCCGAGCTCCGGAAGATCTTCGACGACGCGGACGCGGAGGGCTTCCTCCATGTCCGCGAGATCGACGGCGACGCGGAGGTCGCCTTCGGCGCGGACGACCCCGTGGTCCTGGCCTCGGTGTTCAAGGTGCCGGTCGCGCTCGCCTACGCGCGGCGGGTGGCTGCCGGCGAACTCGACCCGACCCGGCGGATCACGGTCACGGCGGAGTTCAAGGAGGGCGGCCTCGGCACCGACGGCTGCCTCGACGACGTGGAGATGACCCTTCGCGACCTCGCCTTCATGATGCTGACGATGAGCGACAACGCGGCCACGGACGTCGTGATGCACGAGGTCGGACTCGACGCGGTCCACGCCGCTCTCGCCTCCCTCGGGCTGGGGCGCACCCGCGTCGTCGGGGACTGCCGGGCGATGCTGACCAGCATGGTGCCGGAACTCGGTCTCGACCCCACGGGCGACATCGAGGCGCAGGTGGCGGACGTCGACCAGGAGCTCCTTCTCGGGCTGTCGGTGCGCGATCCGGAGCGTACGACCTCGAGCACGCCCCGCGAGATGACCTCGCTCCTCACCGCCCTCTGGCGGGACGAGGCCGGGCCGCCGGAGGCCTGCGCCGAGGTGCGCCGGATCATGGGGCAGCAGATCTGGCCGCACCGGCTCTCCGTCGGTTTCGAGGACGGTGTCAAGGTGTCCGGCAAGACCGGGACGCTGTGGGGCGTACGCAACGAGATCGGAGCCGTGGAGTATCCCGACGGGCGCCGCTACGCGGCGGCGGTCTTCCTGCGGCCCCGCTCAATGGGGTTCCGGCTCCCGAGGGCCGACGCGGCCATCGGCCTGGCGGCGCGGGCGGCCGTCGATCTGCTCCGCGCCTGAGCGACGCCGCACCGAACGCACTGAACGCACGAACGCACCGGCGAGGAGCGACCTCATGCCCCATGAGCAGACGTGATGTCTGGATACGGGTACTACCGTGACCTCATGATTGGTCGGCCACACCCCTCGCTGCGACGGATCGTCGACGACTTGGGCAGCACCGTGCTCAACGTCGCCGCCGCGCCTCCCGGTGGTCTCGAAACCGGGATCACCGGAGTGCACATCTACGATCCGCTGGACGAACTGCTGGTGACTCCCGGCACGTTGCTCCTCGCCATCGGGGTCGAGGGCGGCGAGCGGATTCGCGCACTGCTGAGGGCGGCGGCACCTGCCGCCGCCCTCATCGTCAAACAGCCGGTGGAACCGGATGAATCGATTCGGCAGATGGTGGCCGAGTCCGGGGTCGCCGTGCTGGGACTGGCCCGCGCCGCCTCCTGGGCCCAGATCGCCGCCATGCTGCGCGCCCTGCTCTCCGAAGGCGATTTCGGCGACCCGGACGACGGCCTGCCCGGCGATCTCTTCGTGCTGGCGAACGCGATCTGCGCGCTGCTCGACGCACCGGTCACGATCGAGGACCGGGCCTCCCGGATCCTGGCCCACTCCGGCCGTCAGGAGGAAGCCGACCCCAGCCGGGTCGCCACCGTCCTCGCCCGTCAGGTGCCGGAACGCATCCGGCGGATCGTCCACGAGCGCGGCATCTTCCGGCGGCTCGACCAGAGCCGGGAACCGGTCTTCGTCCACCTGGAGGAGGAGGACATCCGCCGGACCGCGATCGCGGTCCGTTCGGGCGACGAGGTCCTCGGATCCATCTGGGTCGCCTCCCCCGAGCCCCTGGATGCCCAGCGTGCGAGCGCGCTGACGGACGCGGCGAAGATCGTGGCCCTGCAGCTCCTGCGCGAACGGGCCGGCGCGGACATCCGGCGTCGGCTGCGAGCCGATCTGCTCTCCACCGTCCTCGAAGGTGGCCCCGGCGCGCCCGGGGCCGCGGCCCGCCTCGGCATCGCCGACGGCGAGCCGGGCGGTGTGTGCGTGATCGCCGCCCAACTCGCCGACGACGCCGCCGCGCACACGGAGGCCGACCGGCAGCGTTTCTGCGACGCCCTCGCCCTCCATGTCGGCGCCATCCATCCGCGTTCGTCCGCCGCCGTGGTCGGCACGGTGGCGTACGCCGTACTGCCGTTGCCGCAGGGCCGGTCGGACCATGACGGATCCGAGCGCCGGGCCGTCCAGGTGGCCCGGAGCTTCCTGGCCCGGATCGGCGTCCGGTACGCCTCCCGCATCGGTGTCGGACGCCCGGCCGCCAGTCTCGCGCAGGTGGCCCGCTCCCGCGCGGACGCCGACCGGGCCCTGCGGGTGCTGACGTCACGCCAGGAACCCAACTCGGCCGCCGGCTACACCGAGCTGCACATCGAGTCCCTGCTGCTGCAGCTCGGGGATCTGGCGTCGGCCCAGGAACACCAGCCCATCGGCCCCTACCGCAACCTGCTCGCGTACGACACCGAGCACGGCAGCGATCTGGTCGCCACCCTCAGCTCCTACCTCGACGCGCTGGGAGACGTACCGGCCGCCGCGGCGCGCATGCACGTCCACACGAACACCTTCCGCTACCGGCTCAAAAGGGTCGTGGAGATCAGCGGTCTCGACCTGGACGACCCGCAGGAACGGCTCGGCGTCATGCTCCAGATCCGCATCTTCGGTCCCGGCGCCTCGGCCGGAAAGAGGGCGGGGCAGCCCCCGCCCCCCTGAAAACTCCGTCTCGTTGGACGCCAGGATGGACAGACCTCCGACTGTTTGTGCTCCGGCACGAATACCGGGGGCCCCGGGAACGGACAGGGTGGTGCATCACTCCCCCGCGTCTTGAAGTTCCGCTTCTGGAGTCCCCCATGAGACACACCCGAACAACCGTGGCGGCGGCCCTGTCGTTGCTGCTCGCGGCGACCGGCTGCACCGCCACCGCCGGCTCCGCCCCGGACGGCGAAACCTTCACCATCACCACGTCCCTCGCCCCTGGCGCGCTCGACCCCTCGCACGCCATGTCGGGCGGTACCAACCTCCTGATGTCCATCGGCTACGACACCCTGGTCTCCAGCGACGAGAAGGGCGCCCCCGTACCGGGGCTCGCTGAGAACTGGCAGGTGACGCCCACGTCGGTGACCTACACCCTCCGCAGGGGCATCACCTGCTCCGACGGGTCACCGCTGACACCGAGCACGGTCGCCGCGAACGTCGCTTACGACACCGACCCCGCCAACAAATCGCTGCTCTACGGCGTCGTCGTGCCCGCAGGCCTCACCGCCACGGCCGATGACGCCGCCGGCACGATCACCCTGGCCACACCCGAGCCGTTCAGCTTCATCCTCGAGAGCTCCGCGATGATGTACATCGTCTGCGGCAAGGGCCTCACCGACCGCCGGCTGCTCGCCCAGGGCATGTCCGGATCGGGCCCGTACGAGCTCGCGCAGGTACGGCCCGGCGACCGGTACACCTTCCGGCTGCGCAAGAACTACGCCTGGGGCCCCGAAGGCGCCACCTCGGCCGGCATGCCGGAGAAACTGGTCGTGCGGGTCGTCGCCAACGAACAGACCTCCACCAATCTCATGATCGGCGGCGCTGCCAACGCGGCCTTCGTCCAGGGTCCCGACCGGGCCCGGCTCAAGGCCATGCCGGGCATCCGGACCGAGGACGTCTTCACCGGCAGTGACCAGTTCGTCTTCCAGGAGGCCGAGGGCAAGCCGACGGCGGACCCGGCCGTCCGCAAGGCACTGTCCATGGCGCTCGACGTCAAGGACCTGGGCCGGATGGCGTCCAGCGGCAGCGGCACCCCGCCCAACGGCATGGTGTCGGAGCCCCGTCCCTGTCCCAGCGTCGACTTCTCCCGCTATCTCCCGCCGTACGACCTCGCCGGGGCGAAGGCCGTCCTGGACGCGGCGGGCTGGCACGAGGGGGCCGGCGGAGTACGGACCAAGGACGGGCGCAAGCTGTCGCTGACGCTGTTGTTCGTCACCGCTCAGGGCGAGGCCGGTGCGGCCACCGCCGAGTACGCCGCCGCCGAATGGAAACGCGTCGGAGCCGAGGTCAAACTGCTCGGCGTCACCGGCGGCCGGCTCGACGAGGCCACCAACGGCACCCTCGACTGGGACATCGGCGCCCTGCCCATCGTCGTCCAGCTGCCCTCGATGCTCATGGGTATCCTGTCCGGCCCCACCCCGCCCGACGGCGGCAATTTCATGCATCTGAAGAACGAGCGGTACGAGGCCCTCACCGGCCAGGCCCGCGGCACACCGGGCGAGCCCGGTTGCGCGCTGTGGAACCAGGCCGAGGCCTCGCTGGTGGAGAACAACGACGTCATGCCGATCGTCAACCTCACCACCACGCTGGCGACCAGGAACGGCTCCCTTCGCATGCTCCCCGGGCTGGTCTACCCGACCACCATCCGGCTGCAGACGGAAGACAAGTGATCACATGCCTCAGCACATGAAGGGAAACCCCGTGCCCGGCAGACCGGCCCGCCGGCTCCCGGCAGCGGCGGCCCCGAAGGCCCCCGCGCAGGAGGGCCCCGATCGCTCGCGGACCCCCCGCCCTGCGCGTCGAAGGCTCCCGTACGTGTTCCTGCTCCGGGCCCTGCTGCGCTTGGCGCTCTCGCTGGCCGTGCTGGTGGTGGCCTCGTTCCTGATGCTCCACCTGCTGCCCGGGGACCCCGCACGCGCCGGCCTCGGCGCGGCGGTCCCGCCCGAGGTGGTGGCGAGGAGGCGGGAGGCACTCGGTCTGGACGATCCGCTCGTGCGGCAGTTCCTGGACTACGTCCGTCACGTGTTCAGCGGTGACCTCGGGACGTCGTTCCTCACCTCGGAACCGGTGGGCGACGTCATCGCAGACCGGCTGCCCCACTCCGTCTCCATCGCCCTGCTGGGCGCGGCGCTCGCGTTGAGCATCGCGATCCCGCTCGGGATGTGGGCGGCCGTGCGCACCGAGAACGGCCGCCGTCCGCTCACCCGGAGCCTGTTCTCGGGGGCCACGGGAACGGCGAACTCGATCCCCGAGTTCCTCTACGCGATCGCTCTGGTGGCGGTCTTCGCGGTCGGCCTGCGCTGGCTGCCGCCCGCCGGGATGGCGGGCCCCACCTCGTACGTCCTGCCCGCGATCGCCCTCGCGATCGGCCCCGCGGCGCTGCTCGCCCGTGTCTCCCGCGTCGAGACCCAGCGCGAACTGGGCAGCGAGTACATGCGGTTGGCCCGCGCCAAGCGCCTTCCCGCCTCCCGGCTGTATCTGCGCCACCTGCTGCCGAACACGCTGACCGCGACCCTCACCATGGGAGGGCTGCTGCTCACCGCGCTGATCACCTCGGGTGTGCTGGTGGAGAGCGTCTTCGCCTGGCCGGGGCTGGGTCAGCGCACGGTCGAAGCCATCACCCAGCAGGACTATCCGGTCGCCCAGGGCGTGATCCTCGTCTACGGGGCGATCGTGCTGGTGGTGAACTTCTGCGTCGACCTGCTGATCGGCTTCCTCGACCCCAGGTCCGCCCTCAACTCCACCCTCGCGCCCGAGGAGGCATGATGCGCCGCCTGCTGCGCACCGCGTCCGGCTGTGCCGGACTCGCGATCGTCACCCTGATGGTGCTGCTGGCCGTCTTCGCCCCGATGGTCTGGGGGGACGATGCCACCCGCTTCGACCCGTCGGTGATCGGCGAGGGTGCCTCGGCCGCCCATCCCCTCGGCACGGACGCGCTCGGCCGTGATCTGCTGGCCCGTACGCTCGTGGCCACCCGCTTCACGTTGCTGCTGGCGCTGCTGGCCACCGCCATCGGCACCGGCACCGGGCTGATCCTCGGCACCCTGCCGTCCGTACTGCCCCGGCGCGCCGGGCAGTTGGTCACCTCGACCGTCAACGCCCTGGTGGCCTTCCCCGGGCTGCTGCTCGCCATGTTCACCGCGGTGATCGCCGGACTCGGCTCGTCGGGCGCGGTCCTGGGCATCGCCGTCGCGATCGCGCCCGCGGTCGCCCGGCTGACGAACAGTCTGGCGGTGTCGATCGCCACCTCCGACTACGTGCTCGCGGCCCGGATGATGGGCGTGCCCCGCCACCGGATCCTGCTCCGGCACGTGGTGCCGAACATCGGCGAACCCCTCGTGATGACGGTCGCCCAGGCGATCAGCGGAGCGCTGCTGGGACTCGCCGGAATGTCGTTCCTCGGGCTCGGGGTGCAGCCTCCGTCCTACGACTGGGGAAGGCTCCTGTTCGACGCGTTCGGGCACATCTACGTCACCCCCGTGGTGGCCGTGGGCCCGGCCGCGGCGATCATCCTGGCGGGACTCGGTTTCGCCCTGCTCGGCGACTCGTTCTCGGACGTGGCGGCGCGCCGCTCCGCGGCGGCCGGCGCCGGCGGCAAGGCCGGTGCGCGAGGCGCGGTTCCCCCGTCCGTGCCCCGGGAGGAGGACGGCGGGGCGGTGGACGGCGGGGCGGTGGACGGCGATCCGGACGCGGTGCTGGACGTCCGCGGCCTGACCGTGACCTTTCCCGGCGGGGCGGAGCCCGTGCGAGACCTGACGCTGACCATCCGGCGGAGCGAGATCGTGGGCCTGCTCGGAGAGTCCGGCAGCGGCAAGAGCATGACGGCGTCCGCGATCGGCGGTCTGGTCCCCTATCCCGGCCGCGTGAACGCGCGCCGGCTGCGCCTGCACGGCCAGGACGTGAACTCGCTGCCGGAGAACGAGCGCAGGAAGCTGCTGGGCACCTCCCTGGCGATGATCTTCCAGGACCCGATGGCCTCGCTCAATCCGGCGCTCAGGATCGGCGGCCAGCTCGCCGAGGTCTCGGTCGTCCACCAGGGCGCCACCCGCGCGGACGCGTGGCAGCGGGCCATCGACCGGCTCGGGAACGTCCGGCTGCCGGATCCGGAACGGACGGCCCGGATGCATCCGCACCAGTTGTCCGGTGGCATGCGGCAGCGTGCGGTCATCGCGATGGGGCTGATGGGCGCGCCCCGGCTGATCATCGCCGATGAGCCGACGACGGCGCTGGACGTGACCGTGCAGCGGCAGATCCTGAAGCTGCTGCGCGAAGTGACCCGGGAGACCGGCGCGGGCGTGCTGTTCATCACCCATGACATCGCGCTGGCGAGCGAGCTGTGCGACCGGGTCGCGGTGATGTACGCGGGCACGATCGTGGAGGAACTGGAGACCTCCCGGCTGGCGGACGGCGCCGTGCACCCGTACACCCGGGCGCTGCTGGGTTCGGTCCCGACGATGGACACCGATCGCACGGTTGCGCTGACCGGTATCCCCGGCACCCAGCCGTCCCCGGCCGATCTGGGGCCGGGATGCACGTTCGCGGACCGCTGCGCGTCCGCGACCGACCGATGCCGCACGGAACGCCCGGTGCTCGTCGAGCACGGTGCGGCCCATCGCGCGGCCTGCTGGGAGGCGTCATGAGAATCACCGGTCTGTCCGTGCGGTACGGCTCCCGCGATGTCGTCGAGGGGCTGGATCTGGAGATCCCGCCGGGAAGCGTGGTCGGTCTGGTGGGCGAGTCCGGGTCGGGCAAGTCGACGGTGGCCCGCGCGGTCGCGGGGCTGGTCCCGTACCGGGGCACGATCGAGGGTCCGGACCGGCACAAGGTGCAGATGGTGTTCCAGGATCCGTACGGTTCGCTCGATCCCCGGATGACGGTGGGTTCCTCGGTCGCCGAGGGGCTGGGTGACCGCATGTCCCGCGCGCGGCGGGCGGCGGAGGTGCAGCGGCTCCTGTCGCTGGTGTCGCTGTCCCCGCAGTACGCCGGCCGGTATCCGCGGGAGTTGTCCGGCGGCCAACGCCAGCGGGTGGCCATCGCGCGCGCCCTGGGGACGCGGCCGGAGCTGTTGATCGCGGACGAGATCACCTCGGCGCTGGACGTCTCGGTGCAGGGCTCGGTGCTCAACCTGATCCGCTCGCTCCAGGCGGAGCTGGGCCTTTCCATGCTGTTCATCTCGCACAATCTCGCGGTCGTCCGGTACGTGTGCGACCGGATCGCGGTGATGCACCAGGGACGGCTCGTCGAGGAGGGGCCGGTGGAAGAGGTGATCGCGGCTCCGCGCCAGGCGTACACGCGGACGCTGCTGGACGCGGTACCGAGGCTGGCCACCGCCTGAGGCCGGAACGACGTGAGCCGCCTGCCCGGTCCGGGCAGGCGGCTCAGTCGTTTCCTCGCTCGCTCAGAGCGCGATCCACTCGGTGGAGGTCGTCACCTCGTCCAGGATCGCGGGCACCGGCTCCACGCCGATTCCGGGTCCGTCGGGTACGTCGAGGTGGCCGTCGGAGAGTTTGAACGGCGGGGTGATGTCGTGGGCGTAGTAGCGGCTGGACGCCGAGGTGTCACCGGGCAGGGTGAATCCGGGCAGGGCGGCCAGGGCGACGTTGGCCGCGCGGCCGATCCCGGTCTCCAGCATGCCTCCGCACCATACGGCGACGCCGTGGGCCCGGCAGAGGTCGTGGATGCGGCGTGCTTCGAGATAGCCTCCGACGCGGCCGGGCTTGATGTTGACGATGGAGCAGGAGCCGAGGGAGATGGCCGCGGCGGCCTGTGCGGCGGAGTCGACCGACTCGTCCAGGCAGACGGGTGTGGCGAGCCGGCGGGAGAGCTCGGCGTGCTGGACGAGATCGTCGTCCGCCAGGGGCTGTTCGACGAGCAGCAGGCCGAACTCGTCGAGTCTTTCCAGGTGGCGCGCGTCGGCGAGCGTGTACGCGGCGTTGGCGTCGACCTGGAGCAGCAGGGCGTCACCGAAGCGCTCGCGTACGGCCCGTACCGGCTCCACGTCCCAGCCGGGGGCGATCTTCAGCTTGATCCGGAGGTAGCCCTCCGCGATGAACCCCTCGACGGCGTCGAGGAGTTCGGGAACGGAGTCCATGATGCCGACCGAGACGCCGCTCGGCACCCGGTCCCTGGTGGCGCCGAGACAGGAGGCGAGCGACTGACCGCTCGCGCGCAGTTCCGCGTCGAGAATCGCGCTCTCCAGGGCGGCCTTCGCCATCTGGTGGCCCTTGAACGGCTCCAGCGCGGTGGCCACCGTGTTCGCGCGGACGTGTCGGGGCAGCGCGGGAACGAGGAAGCGGCGGATCGCGGCGGCGGCGCCGTCCACGTACTCGGAGTTGTAGCGCGGCTCGGACATGGCGACGCATTCGCCCCAGCCCTCGCCGTCCGGCGTCTCGACGCGGAGCAGCAGGACGTCGCGGGCGGTCTCTTCGCCGAACGAGGTGCGGAAGGGGGCCTTCAGCGGCATCGCGATGCGGCGGAGTTCGATTCCATTGATCTTCATCGGTTCTGTGACTCCATGGGGCTCGTGCGTTCCGGTGGGGAGGAGGGCTCCGGCCTGGGCCGGAGGGGGGCCCGGTCGACCACGTAGCCGGCCCGACCGTGGAGGCCGGTGACCCGCGCCCCCTCGGCCAGCAGGCCGCCGAGCACCTCGCGGACGGCCAGCCGCCAGGAGGTGGCGGCGGCCGGATCGCTGCGGCGCAGGGCCTCGATGTCGGGCGGCAGCCCGACCAGCACGGTCGGGGAGTCCGTCGACAGCAGGAGCGGACGGCCGTCGCTGCCCTCGGCGAGTACGGGCGCGGGGGCGGGCGCGGCGGCGGGCGCCCTGGTGCCGGTGACGGTGTGCCCGCCGGACGTACCCGTGCTGCCGCCGGATGCGGTGGCGCTGCGGCCTGATGCGGTGGTGCGCACGCCCGGGGCCGCGGCGATCACGTGCGGCGCGTTCAGGTCCCAGCGGGCGAGCACGCGGTCGCTGTCGTCGCCGCCGTTGATCGCGTCCCGCATCGTGCCGTAGAAGCCGGAGTGGTACTCCTCCAGCGACGCGCCGAGCTTGGTGAGGTTGAAGTAGGCGTTGCGGCGGACCAGCGGGTCGAAGGTCCAGGTGATCCGGTCGAGGCCACGGGCGAGGGCCCAGCCGCGCTGGTGCTGTTTGAGGGCGAAGCCGATGCCGCGCCCCTGGCCCGCGCCGGTGACGTGGGAGTGCAGGGCCAGACCGGGAGGGGCCGCGAGGAAGGCGACGGAGGCGCCGACCAGTTGGGTGCCGTGGTAGGCGCCCGCCACGTAGTTGCCCGCGTGGGACAGCGCGCGCATCAGCTCGACTCCGATGGGCCCCTCGCCCGGCGCGTACTGCCAGATGCCGCCGAAGAGCCGGTCGATGTCCCCGAACTCCTCCAGCCGGTGGACTTCGCGTACGGTCGGTTCGGTCCCGGTGGCGTTCATCGCCGTACCTCCGTGATCAGCTCGGCGAGGAGGGCCGCCCGGCGGGGCATCTCCGCGACGACGACGTGCTCGTCGTCGGCGTGCGCCCCGCCGCCGACGGCGCCCAGGCCGTCGAGGGTGGGACAGCCGGTCCCGGCGGTGATGTTGCCGTCGGAGGCACCGCCGACGGACGCCTGGCGCAGGGGTTCCATGCCGAGGCGGGCGGCCGCCTCCTGTGCCCGGGCGAACAGCCCGGCCGACGAAGCCGGCTCCAGCGGCGCCCGGTTGGGTCCGCCGACGACGCTCAGACGGGCGCCGGGGGTGTGCACGGGGAGGCAGCGGATCATTTGGTCCACCCGGCGCTGTGCCGCACCGTCCGGCACCCGCACGTCGACGGAGATGGAGGCCAGCGGCGGGACGGTGTTGCCCGCCGTGCCCGCCGACAGGAGGGTCGGTATGACCGTGGTGGCGTCCGGACCGTGGAAGACGGACAGTCCCCCGTTCACCAGGTCACCGAGCCTGCTGATCGCCAGGACCTGGTGGGCGGCCTCGACGGCCGCGTTGATGCCCTTCTCCGGTTCGAGCCCGGAGTGCGCGGCCCTGCCCCGTACCTCGATCTCGTACCAGGACACCCCCTTGCGCGCGGTCTTCAGTGCCCCGCCGTCGGCGGAGGCTTCCAGGACGAACGCGGCGACGCACCCCTTGGCGGACTCCTCGATCAGTTCGCGCGAGGTGGGCGAGCCCAGTTCCTCGTCGCCGGTGACCAGGACGCGGATGCCGTCGAGGGTGGGCAGTGACGCGAGTGCGTGGAACATCTGCACGAGCCCGGTCTTCATGTCGAAGACGCCGGGGCCGCGTGCGATGCCGTCCACGACCGACCAGGGGTGGGTGGCCAGCGAGCCCATGGGCCATACGGTGTCGTGGTGCCCGACGAGCAGCACCCGGGGCTCGCCGAACGTCCAGCGCAGATGCGTGACGCCCTCGATGACGAGGATCTCGGGCGCGGCTCCGAGGTGGCGGGTGCCCTGGGCGGCGACGGTCGCCGCACTGGCGGCGACGGCCTGATGGTCCGCCGAGAACGACTCGCAGAGCACGAGCTCTTCGAGGTCGGCGAGCATGGCGTCCAGACGCGGGGCACCCTCGCGCTCCGGACCGGTGACGGGTGCCGGGGCTGCGGCGGCCGGCAGGCCGGACGCGGGGGTCGGAGCGGTCGCGGGGGTCGGGGCGGCGGGGGTCGGGGCGGCGGGGGTCGGGGCGGTGGCCGTCATCGGGCGCGTCCCAGTTCCGCACGGAAGAGCCGGTGGACGTTCCCGCCGAGGATCTTGCCGATGTCGGTCTCGGTGTGGCCGCGCCGGACGAGTTCCGCCGTCACCAGGGGCAGGCCGGCCGGGCCGTCGAGCCCGGGCAGGGTGACGAGCGGGTCGATGTCGTCGAAATCGAGATCCTCGCAACAGGGCGGGGTCACGTCCACCAGAACCTCGCGTATGAAGTCCGGCCCGATGCCGACGTGGTCGATGCCCGCGACGGACGCCACGTGCTCGATGTGGTCCACCAGCTTCTCCAGGGTGCGGTCCTTCTCGGCTTCGGCGAGGAAGCCGGGGAAGAAGTTGACGCAGACGACGCCGCCCGTGGCGGCGACCCCTCGGAGCTGGTCATCGGTCAGGTTGCGGTGGTGATCGCAGAGCGCGCGGGCCGACGAGTGGGTGGCCAGGAGCGGACGGGTGGCCAGTTCGAGGACGTGGGCCACCCCGGCGGCGCCGAGGTGGGAGACGTCGAAGAGCATGCCGAGTCGTTCCATCTCCGCCAGGGCCCGGACTCCGGCGGCCGTGAGGCGGGAGCCCGTGGCGTCCTCTCCGCTGCCGTCGGCGAGCGGGGTGCGGTTCCAGTGCGCGATGGAAGCGACGCGTACGCCGAGGCGGTGCAGGGTGTGGAACAGTTCGACATCGGCGTCGACGCCCGGCGCGCTCTCCAGGGCGAGCACGAGTGCGATCTTCGACGCGGCGAGAGCGGCGTCGATCTGGTCGCCGTCCTGGCACAGGGCCACGGTGTCCGGGTTCCCCTCGGCCAGGACATGGGCGGTCTCGATCATCCGCAGGGTGCGGCGCAGCGCGCCTTCCGGGCGGTAGGCGTCGTCGATGAAGACGGGCAGCACCTGGATGTCCACACCTCCGGCCTGGAGCTGCGGCAGCCAGCGTTCACGGAAGAAGTCGGCCCAGCGCAAGGGCGGCCGCGCCGATACGGCCATCAGCAGATCGTTGTGGGTATCGGCGACGATGGCACGTTGGTGGAGGTCAGCGGTCACGTCGGAGCCTTCCGGTGAGAGTTGGCCCTGACGTTATGGGGGCCGATGGGCTCACAGTTCATCCCCGACGACGAAGAACTCGGCTGATTTCGTCGTCCGGACCAACCGGACCGCATTCCCGGAGCGGGCCTCACCCGGGCCTGCGCGAGGCCCCTGCGGGACCGGCTCGGCCGGAGTCTCGGGTTGGCCGGGCGCCTGCGTGCTCGATCCGGCGAAGGTGCTGCCGCTCACGTCCGGTCGACGCGGACCGGCAGGGCTCGTACCCTCTCAGCGTGCCCCTACCTCACCCCATCGGATCCTGGCAACAGGTCGCTTCGCGGCGGGACTTCACCGCCTACCTGGACCAGCTGTCCGCCGCGTGCGAGAGCGCGTGCGCCGGGCAGGATTCCCGCACGCCCCCGGCGGAGCGTTGGACCAACCAGTCCGTCGACGGCTTCCTCTGGGCCTGGGTCCGGCTCCTGGAGAGCCGCCTCGACGGCACCGACCTGCTGCACGAGGAGGCTCCCGGCAGACCAGGATGGCAGGGGCTGGCCCATCAGCTGCACGTCCTCCGTACATCCCCGACCGGGTTCAACGGCGCTCTCGCCGATGCGGTCACCGATCCGGACGAGGTGGGCAGCGCCCACGACCTGCGTCTGTACGCCGCGACGCTCGCCGTCGACTTCGCCCGGGACCGAAGGGAAACCCGGGCGAGGGCCAGCCGCGGCGAGTGGGCCGGCGACGGGGGCAGTTGGGCCTACGGGACGCTCTGGCAGGTCCTCGATTCCTGGGCTTCCTGGCTGGCCGCCGACTCGCCGTTCCACGCGGAACTGGAACCGGTGACCTGGCGGTCGGTCGCCCAGCAGCTCTCGGCCGCCCAGGTCTACGAGTAGGCCGACGGAACCGTCACCCGGCGTCGGCGCCCACACGGGAACCGACGCCGGCGCCACCCCCGGCGCTGCCCCCGACACCGGCACCGGCGTGGTCCCGCGCGCTGTCACCGGAGCCCTCGTCGAAGCCCTTGCCCAGCAGCCGGACGGCCAGGGTCACCTCCCAGGCGAGCACGGGAAGGGCGGCGAGCGACCCCGCCACCGAGACCTGCTCGTACGCCCCGAACAGCACGGCGGTCGCCGAGGCGCAGATCATCGCCCCGCCGACCAGCCCCAGGACGGCGATGAACCGCGGCACCAGCCGCGAGGTGTACATCAGGCCGGCCAGCACCAGGGTGTTGGCACCGAGGACGAAGTTCGGACCGAACAGGAACGTCCAGTCGTGGAAGGCCACCAGGGCCCGGCCGGCCGTGACCAGAGAGGCCGCGTCGGTACCCGCCGCACCCTCCGCCTGCCTCCTGAGCGTCACGACCGACAGCACGCTGATGATGCCGATGACGATGACGGCCGCCTCCAGCAGGCGCCCGCAGACATAGGCGACGGCGGCTCCCTCGTTCCGCCTCCTCAGGACCGGGTACAGCACGGCCCCGGTGCCCGTGACCGCCACCGCGAGGACGAACTCGCACAGCGCCCCCAGGAACACGCGGGAGTCGGCGCCGGCGCCGACGACGTATGCGGCGTCGTGCAGGACGGGGCGGTAGAGCGCGAGCCCTGCGACGGCGGCGACCTCGGTGACGAGGAACAGCACCCCCGCGACGATCGCGATCCTCCTGGTTGAGCTCATGCGGAACCGACCCTCCCTCGATGGGTGTACGGCGTACACCCGGCAGCTGGCGCCCACAGTAGGTGTACGACGTACACTCGTCAAGGCGGGACCCCGCCCGCGCCATCCCGGGAACGGATCGAGGAAGAAGCCCAGATGCCCGAACAGCCGCAGGAACCACGCCGGACCCCCCTGAGCCGGGACCGGGTGCTGCGCGCCGCCGTCGCCTTCGCCGACACCGCCGGGATCGAGGCACTGAGCATGCGCCGGCTCTCGCAGGAGCTGGGCGTGGTGCCGATGGCGCTCTACAAGCACGTGGCCAACAAGGAAGAGCTCCTGGACGGCATGGTGGAAGTCGCCTTCGCGGGGATCGAGGACCAAGCCCCCCGATCCGACTGGAAGGGCGCGGTCCGCGGGCGGATCCTCGGCGCGCGCGCCGCCCTCCTGACGCACACGTGGGCGGCCCAGGTGATCCGGTCGCGCACCAGCCCGACGCCGGCCATGCTCGCGTACCTGGATTCCGTGATCGGCATGTTCCGGGCCGGCGGTTTCTCCACCGACCTCACCCACCACGTGATGCACGCCCTCGGCAGCCGGGTGCTGGGCTTCACCGAGGAACTGTTCGACGACCCGGCGAACACGAGCACCGCACCGCAGGACGACCGGGCGCAGGCGGCCGCGTACGAGGTGATGGCCCGGCGCTACCCCTACGTCACCGAGCTGGCCCGGGCGGTGGCCCACGACCGGCGGTCCGTCGTCGGCCAGGGCTGCGACGACCTGTTCGAGTTCGAGTTCGCGCTCGACCTCCTCCTGGACGGATTCGAACGACTCCACGCGGAGGGCTGGACGTCCACGCCCTGAGGCCCACCCCGGAACCCCGCCCCACCCCGGGCCACCGACCGGCGACCGGCCCCCCGGCGCCGAGGTGCGACGTCAGCCGCCCGCGACGCCCTCGTTCTCCTCGGCCCCCTCGGTCGCCCCGTTCTCCTCGGCCTCCCAGCGCAGCAGGTCGCCCGGCTGGCACTCGAGCGCCTCGCAGAGCGCGGCGAGCGTCGCGAAGCGCACCGCCTTGGCGCGGCCGTTCTTGAGTACCGCCAAGTTGGCGGGCGTGATCCCCACGCGGTCCGCGAGCTCGCCCACGGACATCTTCCGCCTGGCCAGCATCACGTCGACGTCGACGACGATCGGCATCAGATCACCTCGTCCAACTCGTCCCGCATCCGCGCCGCTTCGACGTCGCGCGCGACGGCCTGCGCGAGCAGCATCCGCAGGAGGAGCACGATGAGCGCGACCCCCAGGACGGCCAAACCGATCCCGCCCATGATGACGGTGACGCCCGGGTCCTCCCGCTGGCCCGGCGCGTTGAGGGCCGTGACCGCGAACCACAGGAGGGCGATGGCCACGATCGCGCCGATCACGATGTCCACGTACCGGAAGGCCGCGTGGGAGAACACGGTTCCGCGCCGCACCATCGACACCAGCCGCCATACGCACACCAGGGCGACCTGGACGGACACCACACCCAAGATCGTGATCACGCGCAGCGGGGTCAACGGCAGCGACCCGTCCTCGGGGTCGGTGGCCAGCGCCCACACCATCGACGCCTGCACGAACACGGTGCCGACCAGCACCACCACGAGCACGGCGCGCAGCGCCCGTACGGTCAGTTTTCCCACGACCCATCCCTCCATCGAATTGCGATGGAAATCTATCGATTATCGATGGGTTAGGCAAGGGCTGGACCAGACGTGGGCGGCAGCCCCGCCCCAGCCGACACCGCCCCTGCCTATCCTGTCCGGATGATCACTCCGATTGAACTCGTCATATTCGACTGCGACGGCGTGCTCGTCGACAGCGAACGGATCGCCGTGCGCGTACAGGTCGCCGTGGGCGCCGAGCTGGGATGGCCGCTCACGGAAGCCGAGGTCATGGACAGGTTCGTCGGCCGGTCGAACGCGTCCATCGGCGAGCAGATCGCCGCCCGCCTGGGATCGGATCGGGCGGTTGCGTGGCAGGCGAGGTTCGAGCAGCTCCACCGCCTGGCCGTCGACGCCGAACTCACCCCGGTCGACGGCATTCACGAGGCGCTCGCCGCCCTCACCCTTCCCACCTGCGTGGCGTCGAGCGGCAGTCACGAAAAGATGCGCCACACCCTTGGCCACACCGGGATCCACGCACACTTCGAGGGCCGCATCTTCAGTGCCGACGAGGTCGCTCACGGCAAGCCCGCCCCCGATCTCTTCCTGCACGCGGCGCAGCGCATGGGTGTCGACCCCTCGGCCTGCGTCGTCGTCGAAGACAGCAAGTACGGGGTCCAAGCCGCCCGCGCGGCCGGCATGCGGTCGCTCGGCTACGCCGGTGGCCTGACACCCGCCCAGTGGCTCGAGGGCCCTGACACCGTGGTGTTCGACGACATGCGCAAGCTTCCGATGCTCCTCGGCGAAGCCTGAGCGTCGCCCGCGCGGCGCGACGAGGTGGACCGTGCCGTGGAGTCCGCCGCGCGGCGACGGCTGTTCCTCCGTGCCGACGTGGACGCGTCGAGGGCGTCCCGACCCGGGTCAGCCGGCTTCAGGTGCCGCTCGCGGCGCGGCGGGCTCGACCGTGGCGGCGCGCCGGACACGCCCTACCCACGCATCCGGCGGCAGGAGCGACCAGGCGACCTCGATCTCGACGCCGTGGTGGGTGCGGGTGTGGTCCGCCAGATCCGTGAAGATCCGGGCCTGTACGTCCTCGAGGGCCGCTTCGGAGGTCATGGGGATCTTGCCGCATCCACCGCCCCCGCCCTCGGAGGTGAACGTGAAGGGCCATACGTCCTCCCCCGTCAACAGGATGATCTCCTTCGGTACGCCGAAGGACGGCCGCTGCTTCTTCGTCTTGCGTTGTCGCGCCACAGCGCCATCCAACCCGACGGGCTTCCGATCGGACACCTCGAGGTGCGATCGACGACCGCCGCCTGCCGGCGTACGCGTGGCCGCGCCCGGCACCGTGCGGAGGAATCGGGGGACGTGCGCTCGGACTGGACCGGTGAGGGCCGTCGTGCAGACCGGCCCTCACCGCTACGGCCGGTCGTACGCGTCGATGGGCGTGCGCGCCTCGGCGAACAGGGCCGGGCCGTCCTGCGCCGGCGTCGGCCAGGCACCTGACTCCGGGTTGAGTGCGACGAGTTGCTCGGTGGAGAGCGCGTAGACGACCCGGCCCAGTCCGGAGCGGACGATGCCCCCGGCGCACATGCCGCACGGCTGGCAGCTGGTGTACAGGGTGGTGCCGGCGGCCGTGTCGGGGTCGAGTTCGCGGGCCGCCCAGCGGGCGAGTTTCAGCTCCGGGTGGGCACTGATGTCGTTGTCGCGGCGCACGGTGTTGTGGGCTTCGGCGAGGATCGTGCCGTCCGGGCCGGCCAGCAGGGAGCCGTAGGGCGCGTCGCCCAGGGTGACAGCCTGGGCCGCGATGGCGATCGCCCGCCTCAGGAGGTCCTCGTCGGCGGTGGTGATCATGATGATGTCCTCCAGTGTGTGGCCACGGCGGTGAGCGTCTGCCAGGCCGCGCGGGGGCGCCGGGTGTCCTCCGGGTCGCCGTGGTACGGGTCGAGCACGACGGTGTCGGCGCCGAGGCGCCGCAGTTGGTCGAGGTCGTCGAGGATCTGCTCGAGGGTGCCGGTGCCGGCGAGCCGCTCGGGGTCGTCGATCGGCGTGGTGGTCAGCCGCAGGGCGATGCGGGGTGCGAACCCCGGCAGCGAGTGGTTCGTCAGGACCTCGCGCATCCAGGGAAGCGTGCCCCGCAGCGGGTGCCAGGCATCGCCGAACCTGATGGCGCGCCGGATCCCCGCCTCGCTGTTGCCGCCGACCCAGACGGGGATCGGGCCGGTGCGCACGTCGGCCTCCTCGCGCCAGGCGTGCCGCAGGGCGAGGAGGTGCTCGTCGGTCAGCCTGCCCCTCGCGGTGAACGGCACGCCCAGCGCCTCGAACTCCTGGCGTGCCCAGCCGACGCCCACCCCGAGCACGAGCCGGCCGCCGCTGAGCTGCTGGAGATTGGTGGTCATGCGCGCCACCAGCAGCGGATGCCGGTAGGGCAGGACGAGCACGGTCGTGCCCAGCCGCACCCTGCTGGTGATGCCGGCCAGCCAGGACAGCGTGGTGAACGGCTCGTAGAACGGCGCCGGATAGCGCCCGGCCACGTCCGGGGTGACGGCCACGTGATCCGACACCATGAGGAGGTCGAAGCCGAGCCCCTCCACGAGGCGCGCCCACTCGCGCAGCACGCCGGGATCGGTCCCGGGTCCGAAGTTCGGTACGTTGACGCCAAGTTGCATGGGGGGAGGCTATCCCGGCGATCAAGAGGCATGGAAGGCACTTCTCCTGGTATCCCCCGTGTTCCACCGGCCGCTTCCCGGTAGATTCACGATATGACCGCGAATCTTGACGACACCGACTGGGCGATCATCGGAGAGCTGCAACGCGAGGCGCGCATCTCCCTCAGCGAGTTGGGGCGGCGGGTGAATCTCGGCTCCTCGGCCACCACGGAACGGGTGCGGCAGCTGGAGGCGATGGGCGTGATCACCGGCTACCACGCCGTGGTCGACCTGGCGAAGGTCGGCTACCCCGTCCTCGCCGTCGTCCGGTTGAAGTACCCGGGCAACCACCACCAGCCGCTGCGCCGGCTGCTCGCCGAGCGGCGGGAGATCCTGGAGTGCCTGCGCACGACGGGCGACGACTGCTACACCCTGAAGGTGGCCGCGACCTCCATGGAACATCTGGAGACGCTCATGGACGAGCTGGCCGGCTTCGGCAGCACGACCACCAGCGTCGTGTACAGCCGGACACTGCCCTATCGCGGACCCGACCGGCCCTGACGCACCGCTGACCGGCCACCGCGTACGGGTGCCCGCGGGTGCGCACCCCCGGGTGCGCACCCCCGGGTGCGGGCTATGCCTCCCGGGCCGGACGCAGCACCCGTCGCACGGCGTCGCGCAGCCACCGGTGGCCCCCGTCGGCGGTGTGGCGCGGGTGCCAGGCCATGCCGATCGTCAGCGGTGGCAGCGGCAGCGGAACGTCCGGCAGGCGCATTCCCAGCGCGTGCGCGGCGCCGTGGTCCGCGACCCCGCCCGGCCGCACGGTTCGCCGCCCACGGCGTCGGCCATGTCGTCGGCGTCTCGGCGCTCGGCCGCGGCACACCGCAGGCCGCCCGGCCGGGCTGGTCACCGCCTCGCCGGCCATGGGCGACCTGATCGCCGACTCGGGCGTCTCCTATCGCGCCCTGGCCAACCCGTCCCTTTTCGAGAACCTGCTGGAGGAGACCGATTCGATCCGCGAGAGCGGCGTCTTCACCGACACCGTCGCCGCGGATCGCCGGGCCCTGCTGGTGGCCCCGGCCACCGGATTCGCGCAGTGGTGCGCGCAGACCCTCAAGCCCGCCGTCCTCGCCGGCACGCCGGAGGCAGTCGATGCCCACTGTCCGAACCGAACCGCCCGTCACCGCGTTCGTCCTGGTCAAAACCACACCCGAGTGGCTGGCGATGACCGTGGCCGACCGCGTCCGGGCCTTCACCACCCAAGTCGTCCCGGTGATCGAGGCCCGCACCCGGGGCGTCCGCTCCCGCTTCTACGACACGGAGTTCTACTCGGCGCGGGTCACCGACATCTGGGTCTGGCAGGCGGACGACCACGACGCCTACCGGCTACTGATCGACGCGCTGCGCGAAACCCCCTTCCGGGACCGCTACTTCACCGTGGTGGACCTGCTCGTGGGCACCGAGAACGGCTACGCCCGCACCTACGGCGTGGATCCGGTGGCCACCCCCGCCACCTGACGCCCTCCCGGTGAGGCCGGACCGATATATCGCGTTGCGTCCGTGGTCCTCCCCCGGCAGGGTTCCCGGTGATGAGTGATCACGATTTCCCGCCCTACGCCCGCTCCGACTCCGTCGAGGGCCTGTTGCAACGGGGCCGCGGCCTGGGCTCCGTATACGCGCTGCGCGATCCCCGGACGGCCGCGCCCTTCGTCTACGACGGCATCCGACGGGACTGGCGGTGGGACGGTACGGACGACCGGGCCCGCTACCTCGCCGGGCTGGTCCAGGACCTGGGGCTGTCGCCGGCGCCGGTCGTGGAACTGCTGGGCGGGGACGAGAAGGAGTGCGAGCGGGCTGCGGACGTGCTGCAGCTGCTCGCACTCGGCGGTGACGACGAGGCCCGGGAGGCCCTGCGTTCCCACGTCCGGGAAGGGGCGCACTGGGTCTCCGTACTGGAGTCGGTCTCCGGCCTCTGGCCGCTGGAGTGGTGGGAGGACCTCGGTGGGGTCGCGCGGGCACGGATCGGCGGTGAGCCGGAGCCGCCGTGGTTCAGCGAACCGTGGACCCGGTTCGGAATCGAGGTCCAGCGGCCCGATCCGGGGCCGGCACCGCTCGATCTGTCCGGGCTCGCGGACGGCGAACTGCTCGACCTGCTGGCCGGGGTGCGGTCCGGGAACAGCGGCAGGGTCGCCGCCCTGCGCGAGCTGTCGCGCCGCGATCCGGTGGAGGGGCTGATCCCGCTCGTGCCCTCGCTCGTGACCGCGGACGGCCGCCGCCCCCTTCCGCTGCTCAGGAAGGCCGTCGACCGCCTCGGGCCCCTCGCCGTCGCGGCCGCGCGCCGCTGGGTGGACGACGAGCGGGAATGGCTGGCCCGGCTCGGCTCGGACGTCCTCGCCGATCACCTCGGCCCCGAGGTGATCCCGGTCCTCGTGGCCGAACTCACCGACCAGTGGCGGGCCCGCGCGTGGTGTGGCCCCGACGCCACGGCGAAGCGGCTGGCCCGCTTCGGACCGGCCGCATCCGGCGCGGTGGCGGACCTGCGCCGGTTCTGGCTGCACACTCCGCACTCCTACGAGCGGGCCGCCTATCTGGAGGCCCTGGCCGCCATCGACACCGGCGGCCTGGACGACGCCCGCACCGAATCCCTCTGGGACTGCGAGGAGCAGGCCCGGCTCCTGGGCATCGCCCACGCGCCGGACCGCCCCGAAGCCCTGGAACGGATCACGGCACTGCGCGACGACCCGATGGAGACCCCCGAGACACGGGCGGCTGCCGCGGCACGGCTGACTGCCACGACCACTCCGAGCCCGCCCTGACCCGATCGGCTCGGCCCGGGCCCCGGCGGGCACGGACCACGGAACAGCCTCGGCAACGGCCTCAGCAACGGCCTCAGCAGTTGGCGGTGATCCACCGTACGAGGGCTGCGTGGGTCGTGTCGTCGAGCGCCGACAGGATGTAGATGGATTCCACGTCACCGGGAAGCGGTGCGATGCCGGCGGCCGTCAGCGCCGCTTGCAGGTCCAACCGCCGCCGGTCCACGGGCGTCAGGGACCGGCCGACGTGCGGGTCGTGCGCGGGCCCGTGCCCGCCCGGACCCTCGTCGCCACACGGGAGCAGAAGCCAGTCCATGTCACCTGGGCGGCGGCCCTGTCGCCGAGCCTCGTGGGGTGCGGACGGAACGGCGTCAGCGCCGGGGAAGCGGTAGGGGTCCAGCCCCAGCTGAGGGGGCGGGGCCTCGGGCGAGGTGGACTGCCAGAACTCCACGAAGAACCTCCCTGCGTCGGAATGTGCCGCTGCTGCTTCCACATGGCCTCGGGGCGCCGCCGTCGCCGCGGCGGGGTCCGGACACGCGCCGAACGTCCTCGGTACCCGTCCCGTCACACCTCGCGCCCGTCAGAGCCCGACACGGGCGCGGAAGCGGGAGGGAGGCCTGACGCGTCGGGCGGGTAGCGCCTCCGAAGTGGCGGGGTGCGCGGCGTGGGGGGGGCGGGGGGGGGGGGCCGCGCCGCGCCGGAGCACGAGCGCCGCAGAGAGGGAGCCG